>NZ_JBIWKI010000011.1:0-258926 GCF_044765565.1 Streptomyces sp. NPDC102437
CACCGTCAGGTCATCGGCGAAATGCCGGTCACCGGTGGCGTCGGGCACGTACTTCACACAGACAACGATCCTCAAGCTCACGCCGGCTCTCCTACTGCATCGTCATTTCCGGGCTGCCTTGTTGCACGCAGCATAGGCGCCTGATGGGGCGGTTTCCGGTCGGGGCGACCGACACCTCGACCGGAAATATTACTAGCCAGTACACCCAGCAGCTCACCCATGAGCAAGCGCTCGGAACTGTGATATGCCCAACGTACGGCAACCCGTGTGGCGCCTGGGCGCAGTCAGTCCCGCAGCGCGTTGAAACGGCCCTGGTGATAGATCAGCGGACGGCCGCCTCCGGCGGGATCCCCGACCACGGCCTGTGCGATCACGATGCGATGGTCCCCGGCCGGGACGCGTGCGACCACGCGGCAGACCAGCCACGCCAGTACGCCGTCGAGCACCGGGACTCCTTCGGGCCCACTGCGCCAATAGGTGGACGGGCCGAAGCGGTCGGCGCCGCTGCGGGCGAATGTGGCGGCCAGCTCCTGCTGGTGCTCGCCGAGTATGTGGACGCCGATGTGCTCGGCCTCGGCCAGGACCGGCCAGCTGGAGGACGAGGTGCCGACCCCGAAGGAGATCAGCGGTGGCTCGGCGGCCACGGAGTTGAGGGAGGTGGCGGTGAAGCCGACCGGACGGTCACCTGCGGCGGTGATCACTGCCACGCCGGCGGCGTGTTGCCGGAAGACCGAGCGGAGCAGTTCGGGAGAGGCCGTGCGGGTGGTGCCGAGCTCGGGCGATGCCGTCATGGACATGTCCTTCCGCGGAAGTGGCGTACAGGGCCGAGGTTGCTCAGGCACCCGGACAGCGCGCACTCGCGTTGCGGGCGAGATCCACGTGGACCCGGCCGTAGAGAAGGAATTGCGGCGGCATAGCGTCAGACTGACGATGCATGGCGGGTGCAGTCAAGGCCGTTCCGCGATGTGGGAGATGTATCACTGTCCGTCACATCGCCCGCCCCAGAGCGGCGACCACGTCGACGGTGCGCGGCTGGCCGACGGCCCGTCGGACGATCCGGCCGGCCGCGTCGAGGACCAGCACGGTCGGCGTGCGGCCGATCTCCAGCTCCCGTACGAGGGTGAGATGCGCCTCGGCGTCGATCTCCACATGGGCCACGCCGTCCACCATGCGCGCCACCTCGGCGAGGGTCCGGCGGGTGGCCCGGCAGGGCTGACAGAACGCGCTGGAGAACTGCACGAGGGTGGCCCGCTCCCCCAGTTCGGCGCCGAGCCGGGCCGCGTCCAGCGGCTCTCCACACGTCTGCCCGTCCACCTTCGGCCTCCTGTCAGAGCTCATCGCAAGAGGTCAGCGCCACCGGCCCGCGAGACATTCCCGGAGGTTCCACGTGACGAGAATCTCGCGCCCCGAGCCCTCGGAGACTGGCCACCGCGTCGCGCATGGGGCACGATCGGCGCAATGCCGCAAACCTACGGCTGCGTAACTTCCGCCGGGAGAACCCTCCTCAGGCGCTGAAGAAGGGTCTTCCCCAGATGGCAGAACTCGTCTATCGGCCGGTCATCGGCGCCGCTCGTACGTTTTTCAAGGCGCTTGACCTGAAGATCGACACTCAGGGTTCCGAGCACATCCCGAAGACCGGTGGCGCGGTACTGGTGAGCAACCACATCAGCTATCTGGACTTCATCTTCACCGGGCTCGCGGCCCTGCCGCAGAAGCGGCTGGTCCGCTTCATGGCGAAGGAGTCGGTCTTCCGGCACAAGATCTCGGGACCGCTGATGCGCGGCATGAAGCACATCCCCGTCGACCGCAGGCAGGGTGAGGACGCGTATGCGCACGCGCTCGCCTCGCTGCGCGCCGGCGAGATCGTCGGTGTTTTCCCCGAGGCCACCATCTCGGAGTCGTTCACGCTGAAGAGCTTCAAGTCGGGTGCCGCCCGGCTGGCCCAGGAGGCCGGCGTACCGCTGATCCCGATGGCGCTGTGGGGGACGCAGCGGCTGTGGACCAAGGGCCGGCCGCGCAATCTCAAGCGCAATCACGTGCCGGTGACGATCCGGGTCGGCGAGCCCGTGGAGGCACCCACCGACCAGTACGCGGGCGCGATCACGCGGCGGCTGCGGGAGCGGGTCCAGGAGCTCCTGGAGGCGGCCCAGCGCGCTTATCCCGTGCGCCCGAAGGACGCGAGCGACACCTGGTGGGTCCCCGCCCACCTCGGCGGTACGGCCCCGACCCCCGCCGAGGTGCGGGAAAGGAGCTGACGCGGCCGAAACGTCACTCCGGGGAGCGGACGTCGACCCACTGCCCGGAGTGACGCCTTTGGGCCCGGAGCGCCGTGCGTCCGGCTCGGTGTGCGACGTCGCCGGCCCGGCGCGTCGTCGTTTCGTTCGCTCAGAGCGCTGTGGGAAGCGTGCGCCACAGCTGCGGGCGGTCTTCGGCGGACCGCAGGCCGTGCAGCACCGCCGGATGCGGGGCCGCGTACAGGAGCGGGTAGTCCACCTCGCCGATCTCGGGGTGGACGGGCCAGGCCAGCCGCTCCTCGTCGAGCGAGAACTGCGCGTCGACGCCGGGCTTGTTGCCGCGGGCGTCCTGGCGGTACCAGCGGTCATGGCCGGGCAGCCGGATCGCGATCAGCCCGTGCACGGGACCGGGCCCCCCGTCGTCGTCGGCGGCGAGGGCCTGGTAGCAGAGAGCGGTCGGGATGCCCGCCGCGCGCAGGAGGGCGGCCAGGGCGTGGGACTTGGCATGGCAGATGCCGTTGCGCGTCGCGAGGACGTCGGAGGCACGCCAGGTGACCCGCATGTCGCCGGAATCGGCGGAGTGCGCAATGGTGTCGCGTACAAAGGCATAGGCGGCGGACGCGTATGCGTATGCGTCGCTGGTGTCACCACGGAGCTCGGCGACCGTCTCCCGCACCAGCGGATGCTCGTGGTCGATGGCCTCGTCGACGGCCAGGTAGGCGGAGAGTTCAGGGACCTGCTGGACCAGTTCCATGGGCGCCGAGCGTAGATGTGCGGCCGACCGGGAGTCAATGACTTTCCGATCGACCGCATACCTATTCGGCAATTATCGAGTTCTGACTACTTCGCCATCTCTTCCTTCAGGGCGAGGACGAACGCGTCGACGTCGTCCTCCCTCGTGTCGAAGGCGCACATCCAGCGGACATCGCCGGCGGCCTCGTCCCAGAAGTAGAAGCGGAAGCGCTTCTGCAGCCGCTCGCTCACCTCGTGGGGCAGCCGGGCGAAGACGGCGTTGGCCTGGACGGGGTGGAGGATCTCCACACCATCCACCGTCCGCACACCCTCGGCGAGCCGCTGGGCCATCGCGTTGGCGTGCCGGGCGTTGCGCAGCCAGAGGTCCCCGGCGAGCAGCGCCTCCAGTTGTACGGAGACGAAGCGCATCTTCGACGCGAGCTGCATGGACAGCTTGCGCAGGTGCTTCATGGCACGGACGGCGTCCGGATTCAGGACGACCACGGCCTCACCGAAGATCGCCCCGTTCTTCGTACCGCCGAAGGACAGCACATCGACGCCGACGGTGTTGGTGAACGTACGCATCGGCACGTCCAGCGACGCCGCGGCGTTGGCTATCCGGGCCCCGTCCAGATGGACCTTCATGCCGTGCCCGTGGGCGTGGTCGCAGATGGCGCGGATCTCGTCGGGTGTGTAGACCGTGCCCAGCTCGGTGTTCTGGGCGATCGAGACGACCTGCGGCATGGCACGGTGCTCGTCGTCCCAGCCGTATGCCTGCCGGTCGATGAGCTCGGGGGTGAGCTTGCCGTCCGGGGTGGGCACGGTGAGCAGCTTGAGGCCGCCCACCCGCTCCGGGGCGCCGCCCTCGTCCACGTTGATGTGGGCGGACTCGGCGCAGATCACCGCGCCCCAGCGGTCGGTCATCGCCTGGAGGGAGACGACGTTGGCGCCGGTGCCGTTGAAGACCGGGAAGGCTTCGGCGGTGGGGCCGAAGTGGCTGTGCATGACACGCTGGAGGTGCTCGGTGTACTCGTCCTCGCCGTAGGCGATCTGGTGACCGCCGTTGGCGAGGGCGAGCGCTGCGAGGATCTCCGGGTGGGTGCCCGCGTAGTTGTCGCTGGCGAAACCGCGGATCTGCGGGTCGTGGTGGCGCCGCGCGTCGGTCCTTACGGTTGTGGGGTCAGCCACAGGCGCTTTCCGTTCACTTCCGGGGCGGGCCGGTCCCAGACGCCGGCGATGGCATCTGCCAGCTCCTTGACGTCCGTGAAGCCCGCGAACTTCGCATTGGGGCGCTCGGCGCGCATCGCGTCGTGCACCAGTGCCTTGACGACCAGGATCGCAGCCGCGGTCCTGGGCCCTTCCTCGCCCCCCGCCTTGCGGAACGCGTCCGCGAGCGCGAGCGTCCATGCCTCGGCCGCCGCCTTCGACGCGGCGTAGGCGGCGTTTCCCGCGGTGGGCTTGGACGCCCCGGCCGCGCTGATCAGCACGTAGCGGCCCCGGTCGCTGCGCTGGAGGCCCTCCTGGAAGGCGAGCGAGGTGTGCTGGACCGTGCGGATCAGTAGCTTCTCCAGCAGGTTCCAGTCGGCGAGGTCGGTCTCGGCGAAGCTCGCGCCGCCGCGCCAGCCGCCGACGAGGTGGACCAGGCCGTCGATCCGGCCGAATTCCTTCTCGGTCTTGTCCGCCCATTCGCGGGCGGCACCGAGGTCCAGCAGATCGACCGTGTCACCGGTGACGGTGGCGCCGCCGTGGGCGTAGCGCGCGGCGTCGACCGCCTCGGCCAGGCGGGCGGCGTCCGCATCGGAGGCGACGACCGTCGCACCGGCCTCGGCCAGCCTCATCAGTGTGGCCCGCCCGGCCGGGCCCGCGGCCCCGGCCACCGCGACCACGGCGCCTTCGAGAGCACCGCTCCCGTTGCCCTTGCCGTTTCCGTTCATGGCCACCGCCTCCTCAGACCCGGCGCTCACGCGGCTGCCCGCTCGGCATCCGCAGCGGTGATCCCCTTGGTCGAGGCGATCACGTTCTTCAGCTTCTTGGAGAGCGCCTCATAGAACATGCTCAGGGGAAACTCGTCAGGAAGCACATCGTCGACGAGCTTACGGGGCGGCTGCGACAGGTCCAGCGCGTCCGGGCCCTTGGCCCAGCGGGAGCCCGGGTGCGGGGCGAGGTAGGTCGAGACCAGGTCGTACGCGGCGAACCAGTGGACCAGCTTGGGGCGGTCGATGCCGTCGCGGTAGAGCTTCTCGATCTCGGCGCAGAGCTGGTTGGTGATCTGCGGGGCGCGGTCCCAGTCGATCTTCAGCGTGTTGTCGGTCCAGCGGACGACGTCGTGCTTGTGGAGGTACGCGAAGAGCAACTGGCCGCCGAGACCGTCGTAGTTGCGGACGCGCTCGCCGGTGACGGGGAAGCGGAACATCCGGTCGAAGAGGACGGCGTACTGGACGTCACGGCCGTGCGCGTTGCCCTCGGCCTCCAGCTTCACGGCCTCCTTGAAGGCGGTGAGGTCGCAGCGCAGCTCCTCCAGGCCGTACATCCAGAACGGCTGGCGCTGCTTGATCATGAAGGGGTCGAAGGGCAGGTCGCCGTGGCTGTGGGTGCGGTCGTGGACCATGTCCCACAGGACGAACGCCTGCTCGCAGCGCTGCTGGTCGGAGACCATCTCCCGGATGTCGTCGGGCAGCTCGACGCCGAGCAGCTCGACCGATGCCTCGGTGACCCGGCGGAAGCGGGCCGCCTCGCGGTCACAGAAGATGCCGCCCCAGCTGAAGCGCTCGGGGGCCTCGCGCACGGCGATGGTCTCCGGGAAGAGCACGGCGGAGTTGGTGTCGTAGCCCGAGGTGAAGTCCTCGAAGGTGATGCCGCAGAACAGCGGGTTGTCGTAGCGGGTGGCTTCGAGCTCGGCCAGCCACTCGGGCCACACCATCCGCAGCACGACCGCTTCGAGGTTGCGGTCCGGGTTGCCGTTCTGCGTGTACATCGCGAAGACGGCCAGGTGCTGCAGACCGTCGGCGCGGTCCTTGGCCGGCTGGAAGGCGAGCAGCGAGTCCAGGAAATCCGGTACGCCGAAGCCGTCCGCGGCCCAGCGGCGCAGGTCCGCGGCGAGGGCGCGGTGGTACGCGGCGTCGTGCGGCAGCAGCGGGGAGAGCTCCTCGACCGCGGCGATCACACGGTCCAGCGTCGACCGTGCGGCCTCGGGGGACGGCGCGCCCTCGGCCTCGAAGTCGATGGAACCGTCCTTCGACTGCCAGGGGCGGATCTCCTCCACGGCATTCTTGAGTGCGGGCCAGGCGGGATGATCGACCACCCTCTGATCCGTGGCTATGCCGCCCGCAGCAGCGTCCTGCACAAGAATTTCCGTCATAACACTTCCTCCACAGGAGAACCTCGCGTTGGGCAACCGTATCCATGTGCGGTTCCTTGAGACAAGTGGGGCCCAGAAAATTATCCTGCCACCCCCCATGAACACCGCGATTCTTCCTGTGCAGAACGTGCTCGGCGGCTACTTCCGTCGGCTGCGCGCGCATTGCGGGTGTCTGCCCCTTCACCGCTCCGCCAGTGGGGTCGGGGCTGCCGGTTCGCCGTATGCCGCAGTGTCTCGTGGGTAGGAACCGCACGGGGGAGACGCCGTCGACGGAAGCGGGTTGCCTTGTCTTTTCTCACCATCGGACATCGCGGAGTGATGGGTGTCGAGCCCGAGAACACCGTGCGCTCGTTCGTCCACGCGGAACGGGCCGGAATGGACGTGATCGAGCTGGATCTTCATCTGAGCAAGGACGGCGCGCTGGCCGTCATGCACGACGCCGATGTGGACCGTACGACCGACGGCACCGGGCCGATCAACGAGAAGACCCTGTCCGAACTGCGGGAACTCGATGCCGGACAGGGCGAGCGGGTTCCGGTCTTCGAGGAGGTGCTCGACGCCGTGCGGTCCCCCGTGCAGGCCGAGATCAAGGACGCGGCGGCCGCCCGCGCGCTGGCCGAGGTGATGCTGCGACGCGATCTCGTCGACCGGGTCGAGGTGTCCTCGTTCCACGACGAGGCGGTGGCCGAGATCGCCCGGCTTGTGCCGGGGGTACGGACCGTGCTCATCGCCAGCCGCTGGCAGGGCGATGTGGTGGACCGTGCGAAGGCGGTGGGGGCGGCGACGCTGGCGCTGAACATCCGCCGCCTCACCCTGGAGGTGACCGAACGGGCGCACGCCGAGGGGCTGAAGGTCATCGGCTGGGTGGTGAACACCCAGGACCATCTGCGGCTGGCCCGCGCCCTGCGGCTGGACGGGGCGACCACCGACTACCCGGAGATCCGCCGCGCCGGCCGCTTCACCGCCTGATCGCGGTCCCGGTCAGACGAGGTCCTTGACCAGCAGCTCGAAGGCGAGGTCGTCACGCTGCGGAATACCGAAGCGCTCGTCGCCGTACGGGAACGGGCTGAGCTCTCCCGTACGGCGGTAGCCGCGCCGCTCGTACCAGGCGATCAGCTCCTCGCGCACCGAGATCACGGTCATGTGCATCTCGCTCACGCCCCAGCTCTCCCGGACGGTACGCTCGGCCTCGGCGATGATCACCTTGCCGAGCCCCGCCCCCTGCAATCCGGGACGGACCGCGAACATCCCGAAGTAGGCGGCATCGCCGCGGCGTTCGAGCTGGCAGCAGGCGACGAGCCCACCGTCGCGCTCCACCACGAGCAGCCGGCTGCCGGGCGCTTCGAGGACCTGACGCACACCGTCCGGATCCGTCCGCTGCCCCTGCAGGATGTCTGCCTCGGTGGTCCAGCCCGACCGGCTGGAGTCCCCGCGGTACGCCGACTCGATCAGCGTCACCAGCGCGGGCACATCGGCGTCGGCGGCGTCACGGAAGGTCAGCTGTCCCGGGTCCTGGGCGGGGGCGGTGTCCATGGGCGTGACTCTCCGTTTCTGTGCTGTGGCCGTGCCGGAGCAGCGTAACCCGGCGGGCCCGAACTAGATTCGGGCGCATGGTTCATGTGCTGAGCAGCCGGATCCTGTTGCGCCCGGCCGATCCCGAACGGTCCCGCGTCTTCTACGGCCAGTCCCTCGGGCTGCCCGTCTACCGGGAGTTCGGCACCGGCCCCGAGCGGGGCACGGTCTACTTCCTCGGCGGCGGCTTCCTGGAGGTGTCCGGACGCGCCGCCGAGCCGCCGGTGCCCGGCCTCCGGCTGTGGATGCAGGTCGCGGACGTGCGGGCGGCGCACCAGGAGTTGTCGGCCCGCGGCGTCGAAGTGCTGCGGGAGCCGGTTCGCGAGCCGTGGGGACTGATCGAGATGTGGATCCGCGATCCGGACGGGCACCGGATCGTGCTGGTGGAGGTCCCGGTGGACCATCCACTGCGGTATCGCCCCTGAGCCGGTGGTGGCGCCGTCAGTGCGGGGCGCGGCTGCGCCGCGCGCAGTCGACGAGCACGGGCAGGGCCTTCGCAAGGCCACCGTCGTCGTCGGCGAAGGGAAGTCGCACGTGGTGGCGGAAGCCGTCCACGGCGGAGAAGGCCGGACCGGGCACGATCAGTACGCCCGCTCGGCGGGCCAGCTGGGCGGTGGCTTCGGCATCGGCGCCCGGGATCTCCACCCAGAGGGCGGAACCACCGGCGGGGCGCTCCCACCGCCAGCCGGTCCGCTGCTCTCGCAGCAGCCGTTCGGTCTCCGCCAGACGTTCACGCAGCCGGGAGCGGCGCCGGGCGCGGGCCTCGGGCAGTTGCCCCAGCAGCTTCACGGCCAGCATCTGATCCACCACCGGGCACGACAGATCGACGGACCTCTTGATGTCGGCCAGGCGCCGGATCACGGTGGTGGAGGCCCTGATCCAGCCCAGCCGGAGGCCGCCCCAGAAGAGCTTGGACAGGGTGCCCACGGTGGCCGTGGCGGCGGGCGGCAGCAGGCCGGCGAGGGAGCCGGGCGCGGCGTCGTGGAGCAGGGACAGTTCGGCGTAGGCGTTGTCCTCCACCATGTACAGGCCCTGTTCGGCCAGTACGGCGGCCCAGGCGCGGCGGGTGGGCTCGTCCATGCCGCGTCCGGTGGGGTTGTGGACGGACGGTTGCAGATAGACGAGGCGGGGCCGGACGTGGCCGGCCAGCCGGGCCAGCGCGCGGGCGCCGTGCGCCCCGCCCGCGGGCAGCGGGACGAGCCGGGCGCCCCGGCCGCGCAGCGCTTCGAGCGCGCCGCGGTAGGTGGGGTCCTCCACGATCACGGTGTCACCGGGTTCGACCAGGCCCTGGGTGATCAGCCAGACGGCCTGCTGGGACCCGGCGGTCACCAGGATCTGTTCCGCAGAGGTCGGCAGGCCCGCCGAGCGGTGGTACTCGGCGATCCCCTCGCGGAGTTCGGGCAGCCCGTACGGGAGGTACCCGTCGCCGGCCAGCGCGGCGGTGAGGTCACCGGCCGACAGGTCACCGACGGCCGCCGCGACCGCGGGCAGGCCGTCCAGCGCCCCGCTGGACAGGTCGATGCCGCCGTCCCTGGTCCCGAAGCTGGCCAGCCGCCCCTCGGTCGCCGGCTCGCCCACCGCGCCGGAACCCCGCAGCCGGGAGCCACTGCCCTGCCGGCTCTCCAGCCACCCCTCGGCCTCCAGCAGCCCGTATGCGGCCGTCACCGTGGAGCGGCTGACGCCCAGCGCCGCAGCCAGGGCGCGCTGGGAGGGCAGCACCGTGCCCGGTGCCACGTCGCCGCGCTGCGCCAGCTCGCGCAGCGCCTCGGCCAGCAGTCGCGGCATCGCGCCCGTGCCGTCCTTGGACCACCCGGTGAGCAGACGGGACAGCCGGGTGGGAGGAATGCGGTCCATCCCCCCATCATCTGCGGTCCGTGCACTGGTCGTCGCCCACCGCAGGCCAATTGCGCCCAAGTGGTCTTTGCCGCCCTCCGACGGCTCGCACATGATCGGGAGGACGCCGTTGCAAAGGAGCAGGAACATGGCGACCGTGGTGCTCGTCGGGACGTTGGACACCAAGGGGGCGGAGTACGAGTGGCTCGCGGCGCGGCTCCGCGAAGCGGGCTGCGACGTGGTCCTCGTCGATGCCGGGGTGATGCCGTCGCCGGCGGGCACGGTCACGGGTGACGTCGACGCGGCGGCCGTCGCGCGCCGCGCCGGGCACGGTCTGGAGGCGCTGCGCGCCGACGGGGACCGCGGTGCGGCGGTGTCCGCCATGGCCGAGGGGGTCGAGCGGATCGTCGGTGATCTGCACCGCGAGGGGCAGCTGCACGCGGTGCTGGCGGTGGGCGGGAGCGGCGGGTCGTTCATCGCCGCGCGCGCCATGCAGGCGCTGCCCATCGGCGTCCCGAAGGTGCTGGTGTCCACCATGGCCGGCGGGGACGTGTCGCCGTACGTGGGCAGCAGCGACATCACCATGATGTACAGCGTCGTCGACGTGGCGGGCATCAACTCGGTGTCCTCGCAGATCATGGGCAACGCGGTGGCGGCGGCGGCCGGCATGGCCATCCACCACGAGCAGAGCCTGAACGAGTCGCGGCCCCAGGGGCCCCCGCTGATCGGCGCCAGCATGTTCGGCGTCACCACGCCCGCGGTCGACGCCGCCCGCCGGCGGCTGGACGAGCTGGGCTACGAGGTCCTGGTCTTCCACGCCACCGGTGCGGGCGGCCGGGCACTGGAGAAGCTCGCCTCGGGCGGGTTCCTCGCGGGTGTCCTGGACCTGACCACCACCGAGCTCGCGGACGAACTGGTCGGCGGCGTGCTGAGCGCCGGCCCCGACCGGCTCACCGCGGCGGGCCGGGCCGGCGTGCCTCAGGTGGTCGCGCCCGGCGCGCTGGACATGGTCAACTTCGGCCCCGCCGACACCGTTCCGGAACGCTTCGCGGATCGCCGGCTGCTCGTGCACAACCCCACCGTCACACTGATGCGCACCACGGCCGAGGAGATGACCGGACTCGGCGCCTCCATGGGGCAGAAGCTGGCCTCGGCGCAAGGCCCGACCGCGGTCCTCTGGCCGCTGGGAGGCATCTCCGCCGTGGACGCCAAGGGCGGGCCGTTCCACGATCCGGAGGCCGACGCGGCCGGGCTGGCCGCCCTGCGCGCCGCCCTGCGGGGCAGCGCCGTCGATCTGCGCGAGATCGGCGCGCATCTCAACGACACGTCGTTCGGCGTCGCCGCCGCCGACCACCTCCACCAGCTGATCAGCACCCGGGAACGTTCGCACCCGAACGTCTGAGCCTCGCATCCGCACGTCTCAGCGGCGAGAAAACCACCGACCGAATCAGGAGTCCATCCGTGAACCGCAACCAAGCCCTGTCGCGCCTGACCGAGCAGGTCGCAGCAGGCAAGGCCGTCATAGGCGCGGGCGCAGGCACCGGCCTGTCCGCCAAGTGCGCGGAGGCCGGCGGCGTCGACCTGCTGATCATCTACAACTCCGGCCGGTACCGGATGGCCGGGCGGGGCTCGCTGGCGGGCCTGCTGCCGTACGGCGACGCCAACGCCATCGTGCTCGACATGGCGGGCGAGGTCCTGCCCGTGGTGCGGGACGTTCCCGTGCTCGCCGGGGTGTGCGGCACCGACCCGTTCCGGATCATGGGCAACTTCCTCGACCAGTTGAAGGGCATCGGCTTCACCGGCGTGCAGAACTTCCCCACCGTCGGGCTCTACGACGGCAGGTTCCGCGAGAACCTGGAGGAGACCGGCATGGGCTTCGGTCTGGAGATCGACATGATCCGCCAGGCCCACGAACGCGATCTGCTCACCGCGCCCTACGTGTTCGACCCCGATCAGGCCGCCGGAATGGCGCGGGCGGGCGCCGATGTCCTCGTACCGCACGTCGGGCTGACCACCAAGGGGTCCATCGGCGCCTCGACCGCGCTCACACTCGATCAGGCCGCCACCGCCGTGCAGGAGATGCACGACGCCGCGAAGCGCGTCAATCCAGACATCGTCGTGCTCTGCCACGGCGGCCCGATCGCCGAACCGGAGGACGCCCGTTACGTCCTGGAGCACACCACAGGGATCGCCGGATTCTTCGGCGCCTCTTCCATGGAACGGCTGCCCACGGAGCGGGCCATCACCGAGCAGGCACGTGCCTTCAAGTCGCTCACTCTCGGCTGACGGGAGGGCTGATCGGCTGACGGGAGGACGAAAAACGCAGCGCGCGGCGGGAAAAACGCTCCTGCCGCGCGCTCCCCCTGTACTTCAATGCGCCGCGTACGACGGTCCTTGTCCGGGCATCGACCAAGGGGACCGCGTCGTACTGCCAGGGGGAGGTGCGCTGTGCACGGATCGGCGATGTCGGGCTGGCTGCTGATGGCGTTGTGCGCGACGACGGGTGCGTACTGCCTGCTGCGCACCCGCGGCGAGACCGGGGAGGGGCGCAGGACCGCGCGCGCGGAGGCGCTGATGGGGTTCGGCATGGCCGCCATGGCGGTGCCGGCGGCCGTCGTGACACCCCCCGCGTGGGCATGGGCGGTGTACGCGGCGCTGTTCGGGGCCGCCTCGTTGCGCGCGCTGTGGTTCTCGCGGCGCAGCGGACACCATCTGCACCATCTCGTAGGGTCCTCGGCGATGGTCTACATGGCCCTGACGATGGCACCGGGCGGCGGCGCTGCGGCGCACGGCGGACACCTGGGACACGGGGTCGCGGCGGCCGGGGGCGTCCCGGTGCTGACCGGGCTGCTGCTCGCCTACTACGCGGTGTACGTGCTGCGGTCGGGGGCCCGGCTGATACCCGTGGCCGCCGCCGTCCCGGTGGGCGGCGGCGGTGGCCCGGACGACGGCTTCTGGATCGCGCGGCCCGAGCTGGCGCTCGCCTGCCGGCTGACGATGGGGATGGCCATGTTCGCGATGCTGCTCGCTCTGTGAGACAGCCGGCCGGTCAAACCGTGGTCTGCGTCACTTGCCGCGCACAGCCATACCCGTGGGTACCGCGCCCCCATAGGCTGACGTCATGTTGGTCTCCCTCGCACTGCTGCTGCTCGGTGCACTGGCCGCCGTCCTGACCCCGCGGCTGATGGCCAGGGCCCGGTGGCCGGAGCGCGAGCCCGTCGTGGCGCTGTGGGTGTGGCAGTGCGTGGTGGCCGGGGTGCTGCTCTCCTTCGCGCTTTCCATGACGTTCAGCGCGGCCGCCGCCTGGCAGGCGGTGCGCGGGCATGTGTTCGCGCCGGCGCCGCACGCGGTGGTGGAGGCCTACGCGTTGGGTGGGCACGGCCGGTGGTCCGCCGCCATGGCCGTGCTGCTGGCGCTCGGCGGGCTGTGGTCGGCGGTGATGCTGACCCGGGAGATCCACCGGGCCCAGGTGCGTCGCAGGCAGCGGCGCGCCGAACTCCTGGTGCGTGCCCCGCTGATGCCGGGCGAAAAACCCGGCAGCGGACGTCTCGTAGTGCTGGAGGGCGAGCGCCCGGACGCCTGGTGGCTGCCGGGCTCCGCACCTCAACTGGTCATCACCACCACGGCACTCAGGCGCCTGAAAGGCCGTCAGCTGGATGCGGTGCTGGCCCATGAGCAGGGGCACGCCAACGCACGGCACGACTGGCTGCTGCACTGCTCCGGCGCGCTGGCGACCGGGTTCCCGCAGGTGCCGGTGTTCGCGGCGTTCCGCGACGAGATGCACAGGCTGGTCGAACTGGCCGCGGACGACGTGGCATCGAAGCGCTTCGGACGGCTGACGATCGCCCTGGCACTGGTGGAACTCAACGAGGACCGGGGCGTGTTCGGCCCCTGCCCGGCTGCGGACGCGCAGTTGCCGCTGCGGGTGAACCGGTTGCTGACCCCGGCCGACCGGCTCACCGCGGGCCGTCGGCTCCGGCTGACCGCGGCGGCCGCGCTGGTGCCGGTGGTCCCGCTTCTGGTGGCCTTCATTCCAGGACTCAGCGCGCTGCGATAGCCAGGGCCGCCGGCCTTCCGCGAAGATCACCCCATGCCGTCCACGCAGCTCCCCCCGCCCGACCGTACGCGTTCCCGTGTCACACCGTTCAAAGCGGGTGCGGTCTGCGCGCTTCTCGCGCTGGTCGTACTGATCCTCGTCGCCGTGCGCTGGTCGCCGCTGATGACGCTGGACCGTACCGTCGCGGACGCCCTGCACCGCAGGGCGGTGGCCGAACCCGGCCTGGTCCACGTCAACCGGATCCTGACCGACTGGGTCTGGGATCCGTGGACCATGCGCGCCCTGATCACGGTGGCGGTGGTGGCGCTGTGGTGGCGCGGGGAGCGGCTGCTCGCGGTGTGGGTCGCGGCGACGAGCGTGCTGGGCACTCTGGTGCAGCAGGGGCTGAAGTCCGCGGTCGGCCGGGAGCGGCCGCAGTGGCCGGACCCGGTGGATTCGGCGCATTATGCGGCGTTCCCGTCCGGTCACGCGATGACGGCGACGGTGAGCTGCGGCCTGCTGCTGTGGCTGCTGCGCCGGTACGGCCTCGGGCCCCGGTTGTGGCGGACGGCGCTGGTCGTGGCGTGCGTATCGGTCGTCGGGGTGGGTCTGACCCGCCTCTACCTGGGTGTGCACTGGCTGAGCGACGTACTGGCCGGCTGGCTGCTGGGGGTCTCCCTCGTGGCCTTCGCGATCGCCGGATTCGCCCGGTACGAGCGGCGCGGCGGGCCCCCGGCGCCCGGCCGTCCCTGAGCCGGCCCCGAGCGGTCGCGTCCCGCCCTCCCACGGCACCGGGTGACCCGCCTTGTCGAGCCGCCCCCGTGCCGGGGAGGATCGCAGCCATGCAGATCAAGGGTGTGCTCTTCGACTTCTCCGGGACTCTCTTCCGTATCGAGTCCGTCCGGTCCTGGCTGCGCGCGGTCCTCGCCGAGCAGGGGGTGACGGTGAGCGAGGCCGACTTCGAACGGTGCGTGGGCGAGCTGGAGGCCGCCGGGGCACTGCCGGGCGGCCCGCCTCCCCGGCACGTACCCGCCCGGCTCGCCGCCGCGTACGCCACCCGTGACGAGTGCGCGGAACTCCACCGGGAGGCGTACACCGGACTGGCCCGGCAGGTGGCCCTGCCGGATCCCGGCCTGTACGACGCGCTGTACGAGCGGCATCGGACACCGGCCGCCTGGGAGCCGTATCCGGACGCGGCGGAGGTGCTCGGCGCGCTGCACGACAGCGGAATCCGGATCGGTGTGGTCAGCAACATCGGCTGGGACCTGCGGCCGGTCTTCCGGGCGCACGGTCTGGACCCCCTGATCGACACGTATGTGCTGTCGTGCGAGCTCGGCATCCAGAAGCCGGACTCACGGATCTTCCACACCGCCTGCACAAATCTCGGGCTGGATCCGGCGGATGTGGTGATGGTCGGCGACGACCGGAACGCGGACGGCGGGGCCGCCGCACTGGGTTGTGACGTGCGGTTTGTGCACCATCTGCCGGTGGCGGAGCGGCCCGACGGACTGCGGACGCTCGGACTGGTGCCGGGCGTTGCCTGACAGACATGTGAGAGATGTCCCTGACGCCCAATGGGTCTGATTGTCACATCGGGGCCTTAGCCTGTATGTATGTCCCGTTCTCCGTGCTCCTCCGACTCCCCGCGCACCGCCGCCGTGGTGAACAAAGAGATCCGTGAGCTGTGGCAGCGCTCGGGCGGCTGCCTGTCCCCCGAGGACGAGGAGCAGTACCAGCGCCTGCTGGTGGAGTGGGCCGCTGCGACGGGCGGCGGCAGGTCCGCCGCCTAGCCTGGGGACTGTCCGGCGGATCAGGGTCGGACAGGGCGCGACGTCCGGTGCGGTGCATCGCAAGGCGCCGGAGCGTCTTGATAGCGGAGCTGTTCGGACGTTTCGGCAACGCCGCGAGGTGCCGTGCCAGGCGCCGCGACCCCGGCCATGATCCGCCGGACAGTCCCTGGCACCGCGCCGTCCCGCGCCGCATTGCCCCCGCAGGGCGCCGCCCCGAACCGCGCTGTCCCGCAGGGCGGTGGATCCGCCCTGCGGGACACCTTGTTTCGCGGTGGATCCGGCCGGGTGGAGGTTCCGGTCGGGTGATGGACCCAGTCGTGCAGTGGACCCAGTCGTGCAGTGGATCCGGTCCGGTGATGGATCCGGCCGGGTGGAGGTTCCGGTCAGGCAGTGGATCCGGTCGGTCAGCGGTCGAAGTAGTCCGGCTGGGTCTGCACGTTGAGCTCGTCCAGCCGCACCCGCTTCGCCGGGTCGGTCCGCCGGTCGTCGAGCTTCAGGATGTCGAAGCCCTTGGCGATGTCGTTGGAGTAGATGTAGCCGTTGTAGTAGTACGCCGACCACGGGCCGGCCGTGGTGACGGCGTCGGTGCTGACCGGGCCGCGCTCGAAGTAGCCGATCTCCTTCGGCTTCGACGAGTCGGTGAAGTCCCAGACCGACACCCCACCCTGGTACCAGGCCTGGACCATCAGGTCGCGGCCCTTGACCGGGATGATCGAGCCGTTGTGGGCGACGCAGACCTCGGTGTCGGCCTGCGGGCGGTCGATCTTGAAGTAGCTGCGGAAGACCAGCTTGCGGTGGTCGCCCTTGCCCACGATGTCGTAGATGCCGTTGGCGCCGCGCTTCGGGCCGATCTCCTCGTTGCAGGTGGCCGCGCCACCGCCGCCGAGCTCATCGGTGAACACGACCTTGTCCGTCGTCTGGTTGAACGTCGCCGAGTGCCAGAACGCGAAGTTCACATTGTCCTGCACCCGGTCGATGATCTTCGGGTTCTCCGGGTCCTTGATGGAGAACAGCAGCCCGTCGCCCATGCAGGCACCCGCGGCCAGGTCCTTCGAGGGCAGCACGGTGATGTCGTGGCAGCCGGTGGTCTTGGAGACGCCCGGGTTGTCCGGGGCACCCGGGTTGCCGCCGTCCGGGAAGAGCACCGGGAAGTTCACGACCGCCGCCTTCTCGGGCGCGTTGCGCGGCACCTTGATGACGGAGATCCCGTCGTGCGGCGGCTGGCAGTCGGGGAACGTCGCGCTCGGCGAGTACGAGGAGACATACACGTACACGTTCTTGCGCTCGGGAACCAGCGTGTGGGTGTGCGATCCGCACGCGGTCTCGACGGCGGCGACGTACTTCGGGTTGCGCTTGTCGCTGATGTCGAAGACCTTCATGCCCTCCCAGGAGGACTTCTCCGTGGCGGGCTGGGTGGTGCTGGCACAGGAGTTGTCGCTGCGCGAGGAGTCGGTGGACAGGAAGAGCAGGTTTCCCGAGACCGATATGTCGTTCTGCGAGCCGGGGCAGAGAACCTGCGAGACCGTCCTCGGGGCGCTGGGGTTGCTGATGTCGAAGATCCGGAAACCGTCGTAGTTTCCGGCGAAGGCGTACTTCCCCTGGAAAGCCAGGTCCGTGTTGAGGCCCTTGAGCGCGTCCTTCGGGACGTTGGCCAGATGAGTGATGTTGGAGCTGTGGACGATCTCGTCCACGCCTGGCACTTCGCCGCTCTCGATCGCAGCCTTGGCCTCGGCCTGCTGGGCGGCCAAGACGCCCGTCCGGGCCTCACCCCGGTCCCCGGGGTCGGGCGTCGCGGCCGCGGGTCCGGCCATCAGCAACGTGGCCAGCAGGCCGGCGGCTGCCGTCGCCACGCCCAGCCGTCTGCGCCGCACCGGGCTCGTGTGCAACGAAATCACTGCGTCCTCCCATGGATCCGAACGTAGTTGAACGGTTCACGGACCTCGGCAGTATCGTCCTTGTCATGGTGATCCCAACAGATGGCAACAGAGACGTAATGAAAGTTTCTGATCGCTGCCGTGCGGAAGCGTGTTAGGACGGTCGGCAACCACCCCATATGGCCATGGAGGTCCCACTTGTTGATCCGCCGTCAGACCATGTGTGTACGTAGCTCCGCTCTTGTCGCAGTTGCCGTTTCGGCCGTTCTCGCCCTCGCCGGGTGCGATGCGGGGGGCGTCGAGAACCGCACCAAGGCCCGGGCGGGCGGAGGTCCTTCGGTGGTGGCCCCCGGAAAGCCGGGGGAGCCCGCAAGGACGCTCTCCGCCGAGGAAGCCGCGAAGGCCGCCGGGGACGACCGCCCCAACTCCGCCGACTACCGCTATGCGCAGATGATGATCCAACACCACGCCCAGGCCCTGGAGATGACCCGACTCGCCCCCTCGCGTTCCGGCTCCTCCTCGGTCAAGCGGCTCGCCGAGCGCATAACCGCCGGCCAGAAGCCGGAGATAGGCGCCATGGAGGGGTGGCTCACGCACAACGGCGGAGCGAAGCGCGAATCCGCCCACGACCACTCGGCGATGCCCGGGATGGCGACCGAGGCGCAGCTGAAGAAGTTGCGCGCGGCGGACGGCGCGGCCTTCGACAAGCTCTTCCTGAAGTTGATGATCACCCACCACCAAGGGGCGATCACGATGGCGACCGAGGTGCTCGCGGAGGGGAACAACGTGCAGATCGAGGAGATGGCCGGCGACGTGGTCGCACAGCAGACGGTGGAGATCGACCGGATGCGCACGATGTCGTCCTGACGACGGCCCCGGCGCGCCTCTCCCCCGCTCCGCCCACCGGTGCCATGCTGGAGGCATCCTCCGGGAAGAGGTGCGCCGTGCTCCGTGTCGCCGTCGTCGGCTCCGGTCCCAGCGGGGTCTACACCGCTCAGGCCCTGGTCGCGCAGGACCGGGTTCCCGATGTCCGGGTCCATGTGCTGGACCGGCTCCCCTGCCCGTACGGCCTGGTGCGTTACGGCGTCGCGCCGGACCACGAGAAGATCAAGTCGCTGCAGAACAGTCTGCGGACCGTTCTGGAGCACGAGCGGATCACCTTCCTCGGGAACGTCGAGGTGGGCGGGGGCGGGATTCCGCCCGAGCGGCTCGGCAAGCTCTACGACGCGGTGGTCTACTGCGTCGGGGCCGCGACCGACCGTTCGCTCGCCGTCCCCGGCGAGGATCTGCCCGGCAGTTTCTCCGCCACCGAGTTCGTCTCCTGGTACAGCGCACACCCTGACGCGGCGGCCGACGGCTTCCCGCTACGGGCGCGTTCGGCCGTGGTGATCGGGGTCGGCAACGTGGCGGTGGACGTGGCGCGGATTCTCGCGCGGAGCGCACAGGAGCTGCACCCGACCGACGTGCCGCACGGTGCGCTCGGCGCACTGGCGGGCAGCCGGGTGCGCGAGATCCACATGGCGGGCAGACGCGGACCGTCACAGGCCAGGTTCACCACCAAGGAGCTGCGCGAGCTGAGCAGCCTGCCACACGCCCGGGTCCTGGTGGACGAGACGGAGCTCGCCCTCGATCCGGCGTACGCGAATCCGTCCGCCCAGCAGGCCCCCGCCCAGTCCTCACCGCCGAACGCACCGCTCCCGACGGCGGCGGCCCGGCGCAATGTCGAGGTCCTGCGCGACTGGGCCGCGGCCGGCAGCGAGGGCGCGGGCCCCGGCGGGCATCCGCCGCGCAACATCCGCCTGCGGTTCTTCCTCCGCCCCGTCGAACTGCTGGAGCGGGACGGCCGGGTGGCCGGGGTCCGGTTCGCCCGGACCGTGCCGGACGGCAGCGGGGGTGTACGCGACGCCGGTACGTACGAAGACATCGACGCCCAGCTCGTCCTGCGGGCGGTCGGCTACCGGGGGATCCCACTGCCCGGACTGCCTTTCGACCCGGTACGCGGGACGGTGCCGCATCTGGCGGGGCGGGTGCTGCGGGACGGGGTTCCCTCACCCGGGGAGTACGTCGCCGGGTGGATCAAACGGGGGCCGACCGGGGTGATCGGCTCGAACCGCTCGTGTGCCAAGGAGACGGTGGCGTCGCTGCTCGACGACGCCCCGCTGCTCACCGGGCACCCGGCGGTACCCGATCCGGTGGCCGCGCTGCGGGCGTGGGGGCTGCGTCCGGTGGAGTGGGACGGCTGGCTGTCCATCGAGCGGGCGGAGGCGGCGCTCGGCCGGTCACTGGGCCGGGAGCGGGTGAAGATCCCGGACTGGGCGGGGCTGCTGAACGCCACGCGGGACGGGGGCTGAGGCTGCGTGCCCTGACACCGCGCCTGATCCGGCCTGATCGAGACGAAAGGGCCTAGCGGCCCTCGCCGACGCGCCGGAGCTGCTGGTTCGCCGCGTCGAGGACGCTGTCGAGGAGCCCGGGGAACAGCGCGTCCAGGTCGTCTCGCCGCAGCCCGTTCATCTTGGCCGTGCCCCGGTAGATCTGCTGGACGATTCCGCTCTCGCGCAGCACCCGGAAGTGGTGCGTGGAGGTGGACTTGGAGACCGGCAGCTCGAAACAGGAGCAGGTGAGTTCGGCGTCGGCGGCGGCCAGCTCACGGACGATGCGCAGTCGCATCGGGTCGGAGAGCGCGTGGAGCACCCCCTCGATGCGGATCTCGTCGCGCGCGGGGTGGTCGAGCACGCGACCGCCCGCCTCGGCGGTACTCGTGGCAGGGGCGCTGGCGGCGGTCACGTCGGCTCCACTTCCTGGGGTTGCTCGGATTTCTTCTTGGTCGGGCCCTTCATAATACGAGATTCGTCGTAGTTCTACACGCACCGGACAGGGCCGCCGCACCTCTTCACGCATCTGCCGTGCCCGGGCAATGTCACCGCGAGCACCGGCCCTTCATCCTCCCCGCCGACCGACCCCGGACCCCTTGACGCTTCACAGCGTGCGGGGGCCGGCCGGGGCGGTGCGGGGCCTCAGACGGCGCGGAGGTACTGCTCCGGCTGGCGGAGTTCGCCGCCCAGTTCGCGGGCCGCTTCCTGGGCCCATGACGGGCTGCGCAGCAGTTCGCGCCCGAGGAGCACGGCGTCGGCCCGCCCCTCGGTGATGATCTTCTCGGCCTGCTGAGGCTCGGTGATCAGGCCCACCGCCGCCACCGGCAGCGAGGTCTCGGCCCTGACCCGCTCGGCGAAGGGGACCTGGTACCCCGGCCCGGTCGCGATGCGGGCGCGCGGGGCATTCCCGCCGCTGGAGACGTCCAGCAGGTCGACCCCGTGGGCCTGGAGCCGCGCGGCCAGCCGCACGGTCTCGTCGACCGTCCAGCCCTCGCGGTCGTCCTCGTCGTTCTCCGTGAGCCAGTCCGTCGCGGAGATCCGGAAGAGGACGGGCAGCTCCTGCGGCCAGACCTCGCGCACCGCGTCGACGATCTCCAGGGCGAGGCGAGTGCGGTTCTCGAAGCTGCCGCCGTACTCGTCGGTGCGCCGGTTGCTGTGCGGGGAGAGGAACTGCCCGATGAGGTATCCGTGGGCGCCGTGCACCTCGGCGACCTCGAACCCGGCATCGAGAGCGCGTCGAGCGGCCTCGCGGAACTGGTCGACGATGCCCCGGATCTCGTCCACGGTCAGCTCGTGCGGCACGGGGTGGCCTTCGTCGAACGGCAGCGGGCTGGGGGCGACGGGCGTCCAGCCGTGCGCCTCCGGCCCGACCGGCCCGCCGCCCAGCCAGGGGGCCGCCGTGGACGCCTTACGCCCGGCATGCGCGAGCTGGATGCCGGCGACGGAACCCTGCCCCTTGATGAACGCCGTGATCCGGCGGAAGGCGGCAACCTGGGTGTCGTTCCAGATGCCGAGGTCGGCGGGGCTGATCCGGCCCTCGGGGCTGACGGCCGTCGCCTCGGTGATGATGAGCCCGGTGCCGCCGATGGCTCGCGCCGCGAGATGGGCGAAGTGCCAGTCGGTCGCGACGCCCTGGTCGGGCCCGTCCGGTGCGGCGCTGTACTGGCACATGGGTGCCATCCAGATCCGGTTGGGGATGACCAGCGACCGAAGGGTGTAGGGCTCGAAAAGGGCACTCACGTCGGACTCCGTTTCGACGGGGTACGGAAGAATCGCTAGTACGATACATCCCGTACTACGACGCCCGTCAAATTACGATGACTCTCGTACTACTCGGAGCGTGATGTGGGCGTCCGCGTCATAGCCCTGGGTCCAGCTGCGCCCGGCACCGGACTTCCAGGTGACGTGGACGGTGGCACCGTCGACCCTGACGTCGTCCACCGTCATGGCCCGGTCGCCGTCCCGCACGTCCCCCCGACGCAGTTCGCGCGCCTTGACGGTGACGGGCTCCGCCGACCGCGCGCTGTCGGCCTCGTGCGCCGCGAGGACGAGCGCCTCCGCCAGCTCCCGGGCCCGGGCGGGGGTGCAGCTCAGCGACAGCTCCCCCGAGGGCGCCTCGACCCTGATCCCGACCCGCGCTCCGACGGGGTTCACCGCCAGGCCTGCCGCACGCCCCTCGGCGTCCTCGATCCCGCTCGTCATCGCTCCACGCTTCCTCTCGCCCGACCGAATTCTTTCCTCGGACCGAATTCTTTCCTTACGTCCGGCCGGATCTCGAATCCCGTGTCCGGCCGGTTCCCGAACCCCGCATCCGGCCGGTCAGGGCGCGCGCCGGCCTGCGACTATTGCGTTGCGGACCGCCCGGGAGACTGCGTAGCGTCACCGGCCATGACGACACCCGCCCTGCACACCGCACGCCTGCGCCTGGCGCCGTACACGCCGGACGACGAGGAGGACTTCGTCGCCCTCTTCCAGGACGCCCGGGTATCCCGCTGGATGGGGGAAGGACCCCAGAGCGAGACGGAGGACCGCGCCCTGTTCGGGCGGATCTTCAGCAAGGTCTACGCACAGGAGCTGTTCGATGTCTGGGCGGTCCGGCACGAGGGGCGGTTCGTCGGCCATGCGGAGATCAAGCCTTCGGCGGACGTGGGCGGCCACGAGATCGTCTACGCACTGGCCGCCACCGCCTGGGGGCAGGGGTTCGGCACGGAGATCGCACAGGCACTGACCGGGTACGGATTCGACGCGCTCGGGCTCACCGAGGTACATGCCACGGTGGCCGCCGACAACACCGCGTCACTGACACTGCTGGGCCGGATCGGTTTCCGGCACGTCCGGGACACCGTGGAGGAGGACGGCAGCACGACCCGGGTCCTGACCCGCTCGGCCGCCTCCCACGCCACCGGGGCCGGTCAGCCCCGGTAGACGTCCAGACGGCCGCACAGGCCGAACTTTCCGTAAGCGGAGGGCTGTTCGGCGTGCACACACGCGTCGGCGAGGTAGCCGCCGTCACCGCGCGCCACGGCGTCGAGCTGGGCGCCGGTCACCTCGGAAGCGGCGGCGGCTCCCCGCTGCCAGCGCCCGCGCCAGTCCTCGGCCCTCGGGCTTACGAGCGCTGCCGCGGCCCGGTGAAATGCGGCGAGCGGCTCGGGGTCGCCCGCTTCGGTGGCCCGGCGCAGGGCGAGAAAGCCCTCCACGGCGAGATCGCGGCGAGCACGGGCGGCCCGCTCCTGATCCGCTTCCTGGCCGCCGACCGGCAGGGCGACCGACGCCCGGTAGACATCGGGGTCCGCCAGGCGGTCAGGGGGCAGGGTGAGTACGGCATCGCCCGCCTCCGGCAGCCCGCTGTTCTCCATGAGGACGACGATGCGCAGCCCGGCCTCGTTGACGAGCCGGTGGATCGTGCCCGGCGTGAACCACACCAGCGCGCCCGGCGCCAGCGGTGTCTGCCGGAACCCCGACGCGGTGAGGGTCTGCACCGAGCCCGTGCCGCCGACCACCACGTACCCCTCGGAGCAGGTGAGGTGGAGATGGGGCGTCCCGCCGCGCAGGCCGTCCGCGGTGGGCCAGTCGTACACCCGCAGGTGGGACACGGCGACGGCGCCGGGCAACCCTTCGAAGGTCGGCACAGCTGCTCCTCGGTCTCGGCTCGGCAAGCGCACGGCAAGCGTTCGGCACACGCTCGACATGCGCTCTGCAAGCGCTTTCCACATCTGCATGCACCGTACCCACGACGGTCACGGAAGCAACAGGGCCCGGGTGTCAGGGCTGCCCTGCGACCCTCTGTCAGTGGTCGGGTGCAGACTTGCCGATATCCGACACAACGACGTTTCGGGAGGTTCGGCCATGACCGACGTACTGCTCACCGTGGGCACCCGCAAGGGACTCTTCATCGGCCGCAGGCGCGGCGGCCCGTGGGAGTTCGACGGTCCGCATTTCAAGGCCCAGGCGGTCTATGCGATCGCCATCGACACCCGCAGGCGGGTCCCACGCCTCCTGGTCGGCGGTGACAGCGCGCACTGGGGTCCCTCGGTCTTCCATTCCGATGATCTGGGCAGGACCTGGGTCGAGCCACAGCAGCCGGCGGTGAAGTTCCCCCGGTTCACCGGGGCATCGCTGGAGCGGGTCTGGCAATTGCATCCCGCGGGCCCCGAGGCGCCCGATGTCGTGTACGCGGGGACCGAGCCCGCCGCGCTGTTCCGTTCGGAGGACGGCGGGATGTCGTTCGAGCTGATCCGCCCGCTGTGGCAGCACCCGACGCGTTCTCAGTGGGTGCCCGGCGGGGGCGGCGAGGGACTGCACACCATCCTGACGGACCCGAGGGACGCCAGGGCCGTGACCGTCGCGGTCTCCACGGCCGGGGTGTTCCGCACCAAGGACGGCGGTGCGAGCTGGGCTCCGTCGAACAAGGGGGTGTCCGCGGTCTTCCTGCCCGACCCGGACCCGGAGTTCGGTCAGTGCGTCCACAAGGTGGCGAGGGACGCGGTCGATCCCGACCGGCTCTATCTCCAGAACCACTGGGGAGTTTTCCGGAGCGACGACTCCGGGGACCACTGGACCGACATCGGGCAGACACTGCCCTCGGACTTCGGCTTCGCCGTGTCCGCACACCCGCACCGCGCGGACACGGCCTACATCTTCCCGATCAACGCCGACGCCGACCGGGTGCCCGCCGAACACCGCTGCCGGGTGTTCCGTACCACCGACGCGGGCAGCACCTGGGAGCCGCTGTCGACGGGCCTGCCCGAGGAGACGCACTACGGCACGGTGCTGCGCGACGCGCTCTGCACGGACGACGCCGACCCGGCCGGCGTCTATTTCGGCAATCGCAACGGCGAGTTGTACGCGAGCGCGGACGACGGGGACAGCTGGCAGCAGCTCGCCTCGCATCTGCCGGACGTCCTGTGCGTGCGGGCGGCGGTGATCGACGCCTGACCGACCACCGGCAGCGTGCCGCCGCTTGGGCGGTTACTCACGGCCATCGGTTCAACTCGACTCCTCGAAACAGCAGTTCCGCGTCATGGGACGCGGCCTGAGGCAACCCCTGGGCTTCGCTCTCCGTCCTCCGGGAGCGGGGGCCCCAGGGATCCCTGGGGAGTTCGCGAGCGCCGATGACCAGGAGGAACCACCTTGATCCGTGTCCCGCGCACGGCGACCGCCGCACTGGCGGTACTCACTCTGACCGTGGGATGGCCGGAGTTGGCGCGCGCGTCGCCACAACCGGCCCACACCCGGCTTTCCGCCGAATCCATATCCGTCATATCTGGCGGGTCCGCCACATCTGCTGTCCCCACTGTGTCGCGCGGAGGGCCGGACGGCCGGCTCCCCTCGGGCTGGCGGATCACCGGTACGGGAGCCGGGCAACGGCTCGTCTGGACCTCGCCCCACCCGGTGCCCATGGGCGATGCCCGGGTCGAGTTCTACTCCGGGGACGAGCTCCTGGGCCGGCCGGTCGCCGCGCAGGACCGGCGTACGTTCCGGCTGAAGCTCGAAGGTGCGCGCATCGGACCGGCGACCGGCCTCAAGGCACTGGCGGGCGGACGGCGTCTCGACAGCTCGGGAGCCCGACGGGCCCCGGACGCCCGGCGGACCACCGAAGCGGCGCGGCCGACGGCTCCGGCGCCCACTCCCGCTCCCGCGAACCCCGTCGATCCCGGCGTACCGGGCAAGTACCGGACCGTCAGCGGTGAGTACGCCCTGAAGTCGGTGCGGTTGCCGGGGTTCAGCGCCCCCGTGGAGATGCGAGCCGCGGTGGTGTCACCGGTCGGCGCGCCGGGGCGCCGACCGCTCGCTCTGTTCCTGCACGGCCGTCACTACACATGCTTCGGCACCAAGGACGACCAGGGCATCTCCTGGCCCTGCGAGGCGGGCACGCGGCCGGTACCGAGCCATCGGGGCTATCTGCGCGACCAGAAGCTCCTGGCCTCCCAGGGCTACGTCACGGTGTCCGTCTCGGCCAACGGGATAAACGGGCAGGACGACAGCGCCGACGACGGCGGCGCCCAGGCGCGCTCGTCCCTGGTGCGGCTGCACCTCGCCCGCTGGGCTGACTGGGCCGCCCACCGGTCCGCAGCGCCCGCGGCCGTGCGTGCCGCACCCCCGGCCGACATGTCCCGGGTGCTGCTCGTGGGCCACTCCCGGGGCGGCGAAGGCGTCAACCGGGCCGCGCTCGACAGCCTCTCCCGGCCGCCCTCGGACCAGGACGGCTACCGCGGCCCGGTGCGCTGGCGCATTCGCGGCACCGTCCTGATCGGCCCGACCGTCTTCGGGCAGAACCCGGTTCCCGATGTGCCGTCCATGACCATCCTGCCGGGCTGCGACGGCGACGTGTCCGACCTCCAGGGCCAGATCTACGTCGACGGCACCCGGGGCGTCAGCCGCGGTGCCGCACTGCACAGCGCGGTCTACATGGTCGGCGCCAACCACAACTTCTTCAACAGCGAGTGGACGCCGGGGCAGGCGCAAGCGCCCGCCGACGACGACTTCTGGGACGGCGACACACCGGACCCGGTGTGCACGCCGGGCAAGAAGGCCCGGCTCACCGCCACTTCGCAGCAGGCCGCCGGAGCCACGTACATCGCCGCCGCAGCCCGGCTGTTCGTCGCGGGCGACGACCGCGTACGCCCCCTGCTGGACGGTTCGGACCGGCGCGCGCCCTCCGCGGGTCAGGCGCGTGTGCTCACCCACGCGGTCGGCGGGAGTCGCACGCCCGCGTTCCTGCCGGACACCTCGACGGCCGTGACGGGCGGCCGGGTGTGCGCGCAGGTGGATCCCGATCCGGGCCGTGCCTGTCTGCCGCCCGAGGGGACCGCCGTATCCCCGCACTTCGCCATGTGGGAGACCGCCAGGGAGCCCGGCCGCTACGCGGTCGCGATGCGCTGGTCGAAGCCGGGCGGTGCGGTGCGGATCCGTCCCGCGCGTCCGGTCTCCGTGGCCGGCGCCGAGTCGCTGGCGCTCCGGGTGATCGTGCCGCCCGACACCACCGGCACCCGGCTGGACATCGCGCTCACCGACACCTCGGGCCGACGGGCGACGCTCGGCCGCGCGAGGATCGACGGGCTGCCGGGCAGTGACCGGACGGCCTCCTACTGGGGACGCGAGATCCGTGTGCCGCTCTCCGCCGCCGTGCGGAGCAAGGTGGACCTGAAGCATGTGAAGAGCCTGGAGCTGACCCCGGGAAGCGGTTCGGGGAAGGCCTGGCTGGTCGATGCCTGGGGCTGGCGCCCCGGCACACCCGCGGTCCGGGCGGCCTCACTGCCGCGCGTGGACATCGGCCATCTGAGGGTCGAGGAAGGCGACTTCGGGGTCCGCACCTACCACGTTCCGGTCACCGTCTCCGGACGCGGCAGCGGACAGGTCCGGCTGTTCCTCACCGAGCCCGGCAAGGACGAGCCCACCCACCGGACGGTGACGGTGCGTCCGGGCAGCCATGACATCGATGTGCCGGTCGAGGTGCGGGGCAACACCCGCTTCGGCTACGACATCACGCACAGCGTGTTCGTCAAGGCGGTCCGGGGTGCGGTCGTGGGTTCCCACCTCGGGGGTGTGACCGTACGGAACGACGATCCGATGCCCACGATCGAGGTGAAGCCGGTCGCGGACCAGGTCACCGAGGGGCAGAGCCTGCGCTGGAAGATCTCGCTCTCCGCGGTCGCCGATGTCGACGTCGACTCCGCCGGATTCGCGATCCAGCCGGTCGGCCGGGGTACGGAACTGTCCACCCCGGACGTCGACGGACCGTGGCTGCGGGACACGTTCGGCAAGTCGCCCGATCCGGCCCGGCCGCTGTCCGAGGTGGCGGAGCCGGCGTTCCTCCTGGCCGTGGTCCCCGCCGGGAAGCCGAGTGCCGAGGTGACCGTGCCCACGGTCCGCAACGCACTGGAGGAGCCCGAGGAATCACTGCGGATGCAGCTGATGACCTACGGCGATTCCTGGGAGCCGCAGGAAGGGCCGGTGTTCACCGGCACGGTGCGCGACGCGCCCTGAACCGTACCGACCGGCGCATGAACCGGAAGGCGGCGTGGTACCGGCTCCGCGAAGGAGCCGGTACCGCTCCGGGGCCGACAGGGCCTACGGCAGTTGCCAGTCGACGGCCTGGGCCCCCTGGCGCAGCAGGAGTTCATTGGTGCGGCTGAACGGGCGCGAGCCGAAGAAGCCGCGGTCCGCCGACATGGGCGAGGGGTGCGCGGACTCGATCGCCGGGTAGCCGTCGAGGAACGGCCGCAGGTTGCGGGCGTCGCGCCCCCACAGCACGGACACCAGAGGCTTGCCGCGTGCGGCCAGGGCCCGGATGGCCTGTTCGGTCACTTCCTCCCAGCCCTTGCCGCGGTGCGCGCCCGGTTTGCGGGGCGCCGTGGTGAGTGCCCTGTTCAGCAGCAGTACGCCCTGTCGCGTCCAGGGCGTCAGGTCGCCGTTCGACGGGCGCGGAAGTCCCAGGTCCGTGTGCATCTCCCGGAAGATGTTCTCCAGGCTGCCGGGCACCTGGGGAACTTCGGGGGCCACGGAGAAGCTCAGACCCACCGCCATCCCGGGTGTCGGGTAGGGGTCCTGACCGACGATCAGGACGCGTACCTCGTCGAAGGGCTGCTGGAACGCGCGCAGAACGTTCGCTCCGGCGGGCAGATAGGTGCGTCCCGCCGCCACCTCCGCACGCAGGAAATCGCCCATCGCGGCGATGCGTCCGGCCACAGGGGCGAGTGCCTCGGCCCAGCCGGGCTCGACTACTTCATTCAACGGTCGTGGTGCCACGGAACGTCACTCTACCGGCGTAAACGCTCCGCTCCCGGCCCGAAGCCGGTCCTGGCCTCCGAACTCGCACTCCCCGGCCCGTTCTCGCGGTACGGGGGATAGGCTGCCGCCGTCATTCGTCTTCCTCTCCTGGAGTCGGCCCATGAGCTCACCGCGGCGATCGCCGGAAAGCACCGGCACCGGTGTGAGTCCGGGCGAGGCGAAGTGCGCACCGGGTCCGTACGTGCTCGGCGTGGACTCGGGCGGTTCGGGACTGCGCGTGGCCCTGGGCGCCGTCGGCCTGTCCGCCCCCTTGGCGACGACGGCCTGCGCCGCTCCGGTGCGCACCGGAGCGGCCGGAATCGACGCCGCCCATCTGCTGGAACAACTGCTGCCCGCCGCCCGCCGGCTGCTGGAGCGGCGCGGCGGCGAGGACGCCGCCGGGATCGAGGCGGTGGCGATCGGTGCCGCCGGCATGGCGACGCTCGGCGGGCAGTTGCGCGCGGAGCTGCCCTCGGCGCTGGAGGGCGCGCTCGGGGTGCGGCGGCTGGCACTGGCCGCCGATGCCGTGACCGCGTACGCGGGGGCGGTCGGCCAGCGCCCGGGGGCGGTCGTAGCGGCCGGCACGGGCATGATCGCGCTGGGCACGGACCTGACGAGCTGGCGCCGGGCCGACGGCTGGGGGCATCTGCTGGGCGACAGCGGCGGCGGGGCTTGGATCGGCCGGGCCGGGCTCGACGCGGCCATGCGTGCTCATGACGGCCGGCGCGGCGGATCCGCCGCTCTGCTGTCCAGGCTGGAGGCGGTGTTCGGGCCGGCCCCGGAGCTTCCCGGGCTGCTCTATCCACGTACCGACCGGCCTGCCGTGCTGGCCTCCTTCGCGCCCGAGGTCGCCGCTTGCGCCAGGCACGATCCGGTCGCCGCGGGCATTCTGCGCGAGGCCGCGGCGCATGTCGCGGAGGCGGCCGCGGCGGTGTGCCCGGAGGCGGGGGCCGACGGCGAACCGTGCGAAGTGGCGCTGACGGGCGGCTTGTTCCGGATGGGCGATCCGCTGCTCGTACCGCTGCGCGAGGAGCTGACCCGACAGCTTCCGCAGGCACGGGCGGTCCCCGGTTCGGGTGATCCACTGACCGGCGCGCTGTCCATCGCCCAGGCGTTGGCGACCGGGAATCTGCGGCTGCCCCGCCACCCGACGCTCCTGTGGGTGCCTGGTGAGGGGCCGGGGCACAAGCCCGAATAGGTGGCGACAGAGCAGGACAGTCAACCAGTAAGCCGCCCATCGGATAAAAGGGGACAGATAACGCCTGTCCGGACCCTCCCCGAACAGAGCCGCACCCAAAACCAGTAGCATGCGGCGCCATGAGCACCCCCACTGGGCCCGCTTCCGGCCTGCCTGTACGAATGCCGCGACCTCGCCAGTCCGGACGGCACCGCCGCCCGGAGCCCGTGGTCGCACCCGAGGGCGCTGCGGCGCTCGTTCTCGCCGTCCCCGGTACCCCCTCCTCGGCCACGCGCAGCCTGGCCGAGGAGGTGATCAGCATCGCCCGTTCCGAGCTGCCCGGCCTCAACGCCCGGATCGGCTACCTCGACGGCGACGACGACGAGTACCCGACGCTCTCCGCCGTACTCACCCACTGCGCCGCCGAGCGTGTCGCGCGCTACGAGCAGGCGCAGGCCGCAGGCCGTGAGGTCGCCGCGCCCGAGGGGCCGTCCGCGGTCGTCGTACCGCTGCTCGCGGGGCCGGACAGCGCCCTGATCCGACGGATACGACAGGCCGTGATGGACAGCGGTACGCAGGTCGAGCTGACCGATGTGCTCGGCCCGCACCCGCTGCTCGCCGAGGCGCTGCACGTGCGGCTCTCCGAGGCCGGTCTGGCCCGTGCCGACCGTGCCAGGCTCTTCACGGTCGCCACCGCCGCAGACGGCATCGTGCTGGCCACCGTGGGTGGCGACGAGGCCGTGCAGGCCGCCGGGATCACCGGCATGCTGCTGGCCGCCCGGCTCGCGGTTCCGGTGATGGCGGCGGCGCTCGACGTCGAGGGTTCGGTCGCGTCGATCGCCGAGCAGCTCACGAGCTCCGGCTCGGCGCAGCTGGCGCTGGCCCCGTACCTGGTGGGCCCGGAGGTGGCCGAGGGGCTGCTGGACGCCGCCGCGAAGGAGGCGGACTGCGCGACGGCCGAGCCGCTCGGCGCGTACCCGGCGATCGGCAAGCTCGTGCTTTCGATGTACATGACGACGCTCGGCATCACGCCCGTCGCGCCGCAGGGTGCCCAGGCGCACTGACCCCGTGCCGGGTGCGCCCGGCAGCCGGTCGGTGCATGAACGCCGGACGGGCCCGGAGAACCGGGCCCGTCCGGCGTTCATGCTGTGCGCGGCGCGGGTCAGGCGAAGATCACGCAGGACGCGGCGGGGGCTGCCAGTGAGCCGGCGCGACGCGGGATGCCGGTCTCCGGGTCGATGTCGAACCAGCTGACGTCGCCGGACCGCTCGTTGGCCGCGTACAGCCGGCGGCCGGTGGGGTCGAGTGCGAGGTCGCGCGGCCAGTGCCCGCCGCAGTCCACGGTCGCGACCAGGGTCGGCTGCTCGCCGGTCGCGTCGAGCGCCAGGACCGAGATGCTGTCGTGGCCCCGGTTGGCGGTCCAGAGGAACCGTCCGTCGTGCGAGACGACCAACTCGGAGGGGTACGTCGCCGGTTCGCCGCCCTCCGCCGACGGCGCGGGCAGCACGGAGGTCTCCCCCACCGGCTCCAGGACGCCCGCGACCGCGTTCCACCGGCATGCGGTGACGGTCGGTTCGAGTTCGTTCAGGACGTAGGCGTGACCGCCGGCGGGGTGGAAGGCCAGGTGGCGCGGTCCGGTGCCCGGCCGCAGGGCCGTCTCGCCGTGCAGCCGCAGCGACCCGGTCGTCATGTCGAGCGCGCAGATCCGTATGGAGTCGGTCCCGAGGTCCACGCCGAGCACCCAGTTGCCCGAGGGGTCGGGCAGCACCTGGTGGGCGTGCGGGCCGCGCTGCCGGTCGGCGTCGGGGCCACTGCCCTCGTGCTGGAAGACGGCAGTGGCCGGGCTGAGGGATCCGTCCGGCGTCACGGGCAGGACGCTCACGCTGCCGGAGCCGTAGTTGGCGGTGAGCAGATGACCGCCCGCGAGCGCGAGATGGGTCGGTGCGTCGCCGTCCACCGGGCGGAGCGCACCGATCGGCTTCGGTACATCTCCGGTGATGTCCAGAGCGGCTGCCGCACCGGGCTCGGTCTCGCTGACCGCGTAGAGGGCGCCGCCGCCCGGCCCCGGCCCATGGCCCAGGGCGAGGTAGGAGGGGTCGGGGACCGCATCCGTGGCGCCGAGGACGGTCAGCGCCCCGGTCTCCCGGTCCACGGCGGCGACGGTGATTCCCCGTCCGCCCGCCGAGGTGAACGACCCGATGAACGCCCGCACCGCGCCGTCGCCGCTGCCCGCCGCACTGTCAGTCACCGCACTGCCCCTCTCAGCCGACCGACCACGGCGGCCCGTGCCGTCGTGATCCTCCCGGGCGACGGTAGCAGTCAGCCATCAGGTCCAGACCAGCGCCTCGGCTGCCCGGGCCGCCCGGAGGGACGCGTCCGAAGCCGTTCCGCACACCGGTCACACGCCGATCAGCGGCGCGCGCGGGTCGCTGTGCAGTGGTGCGGCGAGTTCGGCCAGTGCCCGCTCCAGGCCGTGCAGATGGACGAGCGCGGGCCCGGCCGCGGCCGCGTGCGGCGGGACGCCCGGTACGCCGGCCCGGTGCTGCGGATCCGGGGCGGTCAGGGCCTCCACGGATGCCTCGACCCGCCAGCAGGCGGCGGCGAGGCGGGCGTCGTGGGATGCCTCCGGGTCCGCCGCGACGGAGGCCAGTCCGCGCACCTCACGTGCGCAGGCGTCCAGCAGGGCGAGCACCTGACGTGCGCGGGCCTTGCGGGCGCGCAGCGGGCTGAGCGGGTGGACCAGCGGGGCCAGGGACATCCGTACCCGGCCGAGCAGCGCCTCCAGCTCGGCGATCCGGGGCGCGGGATCGGCGGTCGGGGATCCCGAGAGCCGTGCGGCGGCCTCCGCGGTGCAGGCGTGCACACAGCGCAGGGCCCGCTGGATCCAGGCGTCGGTGGTGGCGTGCGTGGTGACCGGCAGCACCATCAGCACCGCGAGCATCGCGCCGAGCGCGCCCGCGCCGGTCTCCGTCAGGCGCAGCACGAGCAGGGCGGGGTCCAGCACGCCCAGGAGTCCGTAGAGCGCACCGGCCATCACCGTCACCGAGAGCACCATCCAGGTGTAGGAGACCGCGGCGGTGTAGAAGATCCCGAAGACACCGGCCGCGACGACGAGCGCGGTGGGCCCGGGCGCTCCGTGCAGCGGGACGACGACCGCCAGGCCGATGGGTACGCCGACCAGTGTGCCCAGGATCCTGCGGAAGCCACGCACGAGCGTCTCGCCCCGCGAGGCAGTGTTCACGAAGACCCACCAGGTGGCGCCCACCGCCCAGTACCAGCGCTGCTCGGAGAGGACGAGCCCCGCCATCAGCGCGAAGGCCGCGCCCGCGGTCGCCTGGACCGCCTGGCGGGTGGTCGCCCGGCCCAGTCCGGTGCCGGTCACCGGGGCGGGCACGAAGGGGACCGGCTGCCGCCGCTCGTAGCACCAGAACACGAAGCGGACGGCCGACGAGACGAGCAGGGAGAGGGCGACCGCGGAGTACAGCTCGGGCAGCTGTCCGGGCAGGGTGTGGAGGAACTGCGTGGTGAAGAAGGCCATGAATGCGAACACTCCGAGCGAGTGGCCGCGCGGCCCCCATCGCCGGGCGTACACACCCGTGCCGATGACCGCGAGGAACGCCACGTCGCGGGCCACCGGGTGGTCGTGCAGTCCCGCGGCGAGGGCGAGCACGGGGAAGCCTGCGACCGGCAGCAGGGCGGTGGTGATCGCCTGCGCCCGCACCGTGGTGTCCAGCACCGTGAACAGGGCCAGCAGCGCGGCGAGGCCGCCGGTGACGGCCGCGACCAGGGAGTGACCGGCCAGACCGCACACCGCGACGGCGAGCCCGATGCCGAGGACGGCCCGGACGCTGCTGCGCAGCCGCTGCCGGCCCGGGTCCGGGGCGACGAACATCCTCTTCAGCACCAAACGCTCCTGCTTCCGTGCACCGGCCCTGCACACCGGCATGAAAAAGGCGCCGCGGAGATCCGCAGCGCCATCGACGGGTACATCACAACATCCCTGCGGCCCATGGCTCAACCCGAGCGGGTTCCACTGAGCCATTGGCACATCAATCGCCAGGGGCGGTACACCATCAGTAAGCCAACGGACCGGCGGCGTGCCGAACCCCGGCCGATTGACCGCACCGCCCCCGCGCGGCTCTCTACTCCTCGCCCGGCAGGGGCGCCGTCATCTCCTCGACGGGCGTGAGGAGGTCCGTCAGGTGGCGGGCCGATGCGTCCCACGACCAGGACTCCCTGACCCATTCACGACCCGCCGCGCCCATCGTCTCCCGGTCCGGGTCCAGGAGTATCCCGGTCAGCGCCTCGGCGACGGCCGCGGGGTCGGTGCCGTCCACGACCCGGCCGGTCCTGCCGTCGAGAACGGTGTCCGGAGCGCCGCCCGAATCGCCGACGACCACCGGCAGACCGCTCGCCGCCGCCTCCAGGAACACGATGCCGAGCCCCTCCGCCTCCAGACCGGCCCGCCGGGTACGGCACGGCATCGCGAAGACGTCCGCCGCGGCGTAGTACGGCGGGGTGTCGGTGTGCGCGACGCCGCCCGCGAAGTGGACCGCTCCCCCGCCGTACCGCGCCGCCAGTTTGCGCAGCCGGGCCTCGTCGGGCCCCCGGCCGACCACCACCAGCTCGGCGTCGGGCACCTTGCTCCGGATCAGCGGCAGGGCCCGGATGAGCGTGTCCTGACCCTTGCGGGGAACGAGCCTGGCCACACAGAGGATGACGCGCCTGCCGTGCAGGGCGAGTTCGGTACGCGGGTCGGGTCCGGCACCGGCGCGGGGCCGGTACACCCCGGCGTCGACCCCGGGAACCAGCCGGCTCATGCGGGCCCGAGGGCCGAGCGCGGGCTCGATCCGGGCGCGGGTGTACTGGCCCAGATACGTGACCACGTCGACGCCGTCGCCTATCCGGCGCATCAGAGCGCGCGCACCCGGTGTCCTCGCCCACCAGATCTCGTGGCCGTGGGTGGTCGCCACCATGCGCCGTACGCCGCCGCGCCGCAGGGCCGGCGCCATCAGGGCCAGCGGGGCGGCGGCGCCGAACCAGACCCGGTCGCAGCCGTGGGCCCTTGCGATCTCGACGGCCCTGCGGCTGACCCGGCCGGTCGGCAGCAGGGTGCGGCTGGAATCCCGCACGACGGGGAACGGGAGGCTCGCGTCATAGGCGGTGTCCCCGGGCTCGTGCGAGGTGTAGACGACCACGTCGTCGTCCGGCACCCGGGTGGCCATCGCGTGCACGAAGGTCTCGATGCCGCCCTGCCGCGGCGGGAAGTCGTTGGTGATGACGAGGGTGGTACCCATGGACTTTTCGGTTCCTCCGGTCGGATACGGAATCGGTCGGACCGTGCGCGGAAACGGCTCGATGCCGTGGTTCGCGGGGCGTGACGACTCGCCGGGCAGCCCTCGGCCGCTCGGTGGTCCCGGGTCGTAAGCCCCTGTCTCGTGGCGTTCCCGCCGTTCTCCGGGCATGCCGGAGCGAGCGACGGGCACGGACGCCGCGCCGGGTGCGTTGCGTTGTGTTGTGCAGGTGGTAAGCGGGTCGTGTTGTGGAAGCGGCTAGTAGCCGGACGGGCGTACCAGGCCCGTTTCGTAGGCGTGGACCGCCGCCTGGGTGCGGTCGCGCAGACCCAGCTTGGAAAGGATCCGGCCCACATGGGATTTCACGGTCTGTTCGGCGACCACGAGGCGTGCGGCGATCTCGGTGTTGGAAAGGCCCTGTGCGATCAGGGCCAGGACCTCGGTCTCACGCTCCGTCAGTTCGCCGGTGCGATCCCTGAGCGGGGCTCGTGGACCGGCGCTCACCCGGGCGAACTCGGCGATCAGCCGCTTGGTGATGTTCGGGGCGAGCAGGGCCTCGCCCTCCGCCACCACCCTTACCGCATGGGCCAGTTCGTCGGCCGACGCGTCCTTCAGGAGGAACCCGGACGCGCCCGCGCGCAGCGCCTCGTAGACGTACTCGTCGAGATCGAAGGTGGTCAGGACGAGGACCTTGACGGTGGCGCCGTCGGCCCCGGTGATGATGCGGGTCGCCTCGATGCCGCCGAGCCGGGGCATGCGGATATCCATCAGGACGACGTCCGGGGCCAGTTCGGCCACCTTCTCCACGGCGTCCGCTCCGTCCACCGCCTGGCCGACGACCTCGATGCCGGGTTCGGCGTTCAACAGCACCGTGAAACCCTGCCGGACCATCATCTGGTCGTCGGCGATCAGTACGCGGATGGCCGTCATCGGGTGTCCTCGGCAGGGTCGGTGGGATCTACGGGGTCTGCGGGGTCTGCGGGATCGGTGCGGTCGATGGGCCCTGCGACGGGCCGGGCGGGCAGTATCGCAGTGACCTCGTAGCCGCCGTCGGGGGTGGAGCCGGTGGCGAGTTCTCCGCCCAGCATCGCGGCGCGCTCGCGCATGCCGAGCAGGCCGTGGCCCGCGCCCGTGGTCGGCGGGGCGGGGCGGACCGGCGCGGTGTTGGTGATGCGCACCGTGACCCCGGAGCTCCGGTGGCGGATCTCCACCCGCACCCGGGCCCCCGGTGCGTGCCGCATCGCGTTGCTGAGCGCCTCCTGCACGATGCGGAACGCCGACAGCTCGACACCCGGCGACAGCGGACGCGGCTCCCCGGTGGTCTCGGCGGCGATCTCGACCCCGGCTTTGCGCGCGTTGCCGATCAGTTCGTCCAGCCGTTCCAGCGTGGGCTGGGGGGCGTGCCGCGCGGCCTGCGGCAGGGGGTCCTCGGAGCGCAGTACGCCGAGGACCCGGCGCAGTTCGGTGAGCGCGTCGACCGCGTTCCTGCGGATGCCCTCTACGTTCTCCCGCAGCTCGTCGGACGGGTTCTCGACCAGGTGCGGGACGACCTGTGCCTGGATGGAGATGACCGACATGTGGTGGGCGACCACGTCGTGCAGCTCGCGTGCGATGCGATTGCGCTCCTCCAGCAGGGTCCGTCTGGCGCGCTCCTCGGCGGTGAGCTCCTCCTGTTCGACCAGCCGGGTACGGGCCACCGCGAGGCTGCGCAGCGCGATGCCCAGCACCACTGTGATGACGAGGACGCCGATGGCGATGCGGATGTCGTTGGCGTTGCGCCAAGGGGTCCTCGCTCCGCAGAGCAGCCCCGCCAGCACGGTGATCGTCAGGGTCTCGGCGGCGATCCGGGGGCGCAGCCGCAGCGCGAGCAGGAACAGCACCCCTGCCTGCATCGCGATCCCGGCCCCGCTCCAGGGGAACGCTCCGTCCCACGGTATCCGCGTCCCGAAGCCGACGTTCGCGGCGAACGGGGTGACCAGCACCATGGCGAGCATCGATGCCCACCATGCCTGGAGCGGACGGTACAGGGCGACGACGATCGCCGCAGACTGGACCCCGGCGAGCAGGACACCGAGCTGAACGCCCATCCCGAAGTCGAAGGCGTACTGGTTGCTGCCCGCGATGAGCACCCCCACCGCGATCATCACCAGCGGCACCATGATCACCGGCCGCCACTCCAGCCAACGCGGTTTCCCCGGCTGCCCGTTCGGGTCGACCGCCGTGGTCGCAAGGTCCTCGCGCAGGGTACGGGGCAGTGCCCGCAACACCCGCGCCGAACGCTTCACCATGTCCCCCTGGTTCACAGTTCGCACCTTAGACACGTCGTGCCGCCATCGATCCGGCGGGGCGCCCTTCGCGGACGACCAGGTTCTTCGTCCGCGTCGGCCGCGGCCGTTCGTATCCGCGGAACGCCAGCCAGCAGATCAGCAGCGCCGCGGCGAACGCCGGCAGCCAGGCCAGCCGGGCGATTACCCAGCCCGGTCCGTCGGGCAGGGTGTGCAGACCCGGCATCGTTCCGCCCGCCCACAGGCCGGTCGCGGTGACCGCGATCATCGCCGTCTGGTGCCACAGAAACACCGTCATCGCCGAGAGGTTCACCGTCGCCACCACCGCCCAGAGCACGGGGCGTCGCAGCGCCCGGCGCAGCGGGCCGAGCAGCAGCAGCGCCGCCCCGCACTGCGCGAGGCCGAAGGTGACCACGGCGAGGGTCGGCGGGGCGAGGTTGGAGACGGCCACGCCGGGGACCCCGACCATGGCCGCGGGGTATCCGGCCCACAGGACCAGAGCCGCGGTCGCCGCGGCTCCGCCGAGCAGCAGCGTCCAGCCGGTGCGGCGACCGCACAGTTCGCCGCGGGCCCAGGCCGCGCCCAGGCAGTACGGCACGAGCCAGCCGGCCGCCACGTTGACCGAGGCGAATCCGCCGGGCGCGTCCAGGCCGAAGCGGTAGAGGTCGACGACCAGTACGACGGCGAACGGCCACAGCGGATGGAGCCTCGCCACCAGCGGGGTCATCGCCGTCAGCGCCGCGAAGACCGCGATGAACCAGAGCGGGGACCACACCAGCTTGCACAGTGCGCGCACGGTGTCCTGGTCCACCCCGGCGAAGAGCATCGCGCACGCCGCCACGGACCATACGACCGGCACCACGGCCATCGGACGCAGCAGCCGGCTCAGCCGCGCACGGAGCCACCGGCCGTAGCTCTCGCCCCGGGCGCGGGCGGCGGCATGGCTTCTCGCACCGACCAGTCCGCCGACCAGGAAGAAGACCGCGAGGGTCTGGAACAGCCAGGAGACCGGGGTGAGTCCGGGCAGGTACCGCAGCGGGCTCGCTCCGTGCACGGTGCCGCTGTCGACGACCAGTGCGGTCACCAGCCAGTGGCCGAGGACCACGCCGAGGATGGCGATGGCGCGCAGGGCGTCGACCGCCCGGTCGCGGTCGGCGGGGGTGGCGGACTCGATCCGCCGTGCGAAGTCACGCATGGCGCTCTCCCGTGGGGTCTGCGGATCCGGCCGCTCCGGCCACGATCCGGGCGATGTTCCTCAGCGGTACGGAGCCGGCCTTCAGGTAGTCGCTGTGGCCGCTGGAGCCCGCCTCGAAGGTCTCGGCACCGAACCCGGGCGCGACCGGGTCCGTACCGAATCCGATGTCCCCGAAGGGCAGTCGGAGCTCGGTGTGCGGCACGTCGGCGATCCAGTCGCCGCTGCTGCGGCCGGCCCAGACGATGGCCGTGGTGTGCAGGGTGGCGGCGTTAGGGAAGCCGGTACCCGGACTGCCGTACAGGACGATGCCGGCGACCCGCAGTCGGTGCGCGGCCCGCGCGCAGACGACGGAAGCGTAGGAGTGACAGAGCAGGGTGGTCCGGGCCGCGGGCTTCAGATGCGTCAACTCCTGAATGAATCGCACCAGTTCGGGTGCGGCCTCGATGGCACGTTCCGAGGTGAGCGAGGCCGGGCTCACCGTCGCCGGCGTCCGGTACCCGAGCCAGGCGACCACTGCCGAGCGCCCGCCCAGCTCCTCGCGCAGGGCACGCGCACCGTTGCGCAGCCGCCAGTAGTGGTCGATGCCGATGCCCGCGCCGGGGACCAGCACGGCGATGCGTTCCGCGTGGGACAGATCGCCGAACACCTCGACGGAGCGGCCGCCGTCCCGGCCGTCGAAGGCGAGGAAGCGGCGGGCGGGATCGGCCATCTCGTGCAGCGCGGCGGCCCGTTTACGGTCGCCGTGGCGGGCCGCCGCCCGCTCGGCCGCCCCGATGTCGGCCCGCGTCGCGCCGTACCGCCCGGCGAGGGCCTCGGGTGCGGCGCTGGTCAGTGGGGCGAGGACGGCCGGGGCGGGTGCCGGTACGGCCGTCGGGCCCGCCGCGCCCGAGAGCGGCAGGGCCACCGAGGCGGCCACCAGTGCGGCGAGCAGGCCGCGGCGCAGGCGGGACCTGCTCGGATGGGACGGCATGGCGGTTGTTCCTCCCGTACCTGGCGACTGTGTGCTCGGGTACAGAAGCTATGAACAGGGGCCCGTAGTCGGCGTCCCACCGGGGTGTGAACCTCTTGCGTAGCTCTCAGGGACTACGGGTATGACGGGCGGCCGGCTGCGGACCGGGGCGCTCCGGCAAGGCCCGGCTGTGCCATTGGTACAGTCGCAGCCCTGATCGTCATACCAGGTGGAGGCCGGCGGACCATGGCGGTGGATGCTCTCGACACCCGTATCCTTCGGCTGCTCATCGAGCAGCCCCGTACCAGCGTCCGTGAGTACGCGCGCATCCTCTCCATCGCCCGGGGCACTCTCCAGGCCCGTCTCGACCGGCTGGAGCGGGACGGCGTGATCACCGGCACCGGACCGGTCCTCTCCCCCGCCGCCCTTGGCCACCCGGTGCTGGCCTTCGTCCATCTCGAAGTCACCCAGGGGCACCTCGACGAGGTCGGCGAGGCACTCGCCGCGGTGCCGGAGATCGTCGAGGCGTTCTCGACGACGGGCGGCGGGGATCTGCTGGCGCGGGTGGTGGCCCGGGACAACGGACACCTGGAGGACGTGATCCAGCGGCTGATCCAGTTGCCAGGGGTGGTCAGGACACGTACCGAGGTGGCGTTGCGGGAACGGGTGCCGCACCGGCTGCTGCCGCTGGTCGAATCGGTCGGCCGTACGGCGGGCGGCGGCCGGAACTGATCACCGGGGCGCGGGGCGGACACCGGTTTCGGTGCTGGAGCCGCGGACGGGGCCGCTCCGCTGGAACGCCGGGTCCGGCGGCCCGATATCCTGATCTTGCCGCGCGCCCCCCACCTCGTCCCGACCCCGTCGGGTCGTCGCCGTGGCAGCAGAAGCGGCCCACAATTCGAGATTGGTGCACAGTGCTGGTAGCTGGTCGGTACCGGTTGGTTTCCCCCATCGGCCGTGGCGGCATGGGGGAGGTGTGGCGTGCCTCGGACGAAGTCCTCGGCAGAGCCGTCGCCGTGAAGTTGCTCCTCGGCGACCACGCCGACGAGTCGGCCACCGCCCGGTTCCGGCTGGAGGCGCAGACCGCGGCCCGGCTGAGCCACCCTCATCTGGTGGCGGTGTTCGACTTCGGAGCCTGGGAGGACCGCTTCTACCTCGTGATGGAGCTCGTCGAGGGCAGGAGCCTGGGCGATCTCCTCAATGCCGAGGAGCGGCTCGGTGCCGAACAGGTCGCCCGGATCGCCGGGCAGGCCGCCGCGGGGCTCGCCGCCGCCCACCGCCAGGGCATCGTGCACCGCGACATCAAGCCCGGGAACCTCATGCTGGACGCCGAAGGGTCCGTCAAGATCGGCGACTTCGGCATCGCCCAGTTCGTCGACGACCCGTCCGCCGCGCTGACCACCACGGGACAGATCGTCGGCACCAGCCTCTATCTCGCCCCGGAGCGCGCCCTGGGCCGTACGGCCGGTGCGGCATCCGACATGTACTCCCTCGGCTGCGTGATCTACCAACTCCTGCTGGGAGATCCGCCGTTCCGCTCGGACACGGCGACCGCCACGCTCTATCAGCATGTCGATACCGCGCCCGTACCGCTCAGACAGCGGGGTGTCGAGCTGTCCCCGGCCTTCGACTCCTATCTGCTGGGGCTGCTCGCGAAGCAGCCGGAGGACCGGCCCAGCGCCCAGCAGGTCGCCGAGTGGTTCCAGAGCGATGCCTGGCGGGGACAGCCGGAGCCGCTGCCGATGTACGCGCCGGCCCCTCCCCCCGCGCCGCGCGGTGTCCCGCACATCCCCGCCGCCTCGCCGGCCGGGACCGGCCGGCCGCACATGCCGGCGGCTCCCGCGTTCGGCTCCACCCCGACAGCCGGCTCCGCCCAGCAGGGCGACGGTTCGGCGACGTACCGGCTGCCGCAGTCCGGTGGCCGCAGACGGCGCCCGGCGGACCGGACCGCGCCCGTCCGTCGGAGCACGGGCACCCGGGAGGCGATCAGGCGCCGGCCCAGGGTGGCCAGTGCCATCGCCGGCACGGTCGCCTTCATCGCGGCCGTGTATGTGGGGATGGTGCTGTTCTCCCCGGATTCCGGCACGGCCGACACCCCTGACACCGGCTCGACCGCGACCACCGGGCCCGATTCGTCCGCACCCTCGTCCGCACCGCAGGATCCGGCCGGGGACGACGAGGGCGACGAGGGCGACGAGCAGGACTGACTCCGTCGCCGGGTGTCCGCCGGCGCTCCGCGGCCGCCGCGTCAAGCAACCGTCAGGGCCCCGCGCCCCGACATCAGCGGTGCGTCAACGCGAGTCCGCCGGGCCGGCCGGCCCCGTAGCGTCGCTGCCATGCGACGCCACATCGGCCTGCGGCGGCCGTCTCCTCCCGGCATGACCGCCCACGACCACGGCTGGGCCGCGGACCTGCGCTTCGCGGTCCACTGCGCCGTCGCGCTCCTCGGTCTGCTCCTGGCCGTCGACGCGGCGGCCCGCGATCTCACCTGGCCGCGCGCCCTGTTGTGGACGGGCCTCTCCGGGCTGCTGTGGGCGGTCCTGGTGCCCCCGCGGGTCCGCGCGGGTGCCGGGTGGCTCTCTTCCAGGCGCCTGTTCCACGAGCGGACCGTACGCACCGACCGGCTGGTTTCGGCGCGTTGGTCGGACGGCGTCGCCCAGCGCCTGGTGCTCCGGGACGCCGACGGCTGCCGGGTGGAGGTCGACCCGGAGGTGTTCCTCGCGAACCCGGCGCTGTGGCACCGGCTGGACGAGGACGTCCGCGGCTGCGTGGAGCGCGGGACGCTGCGGTGCGGGGTCACTGCACTGCGGCAGTTGGCCGACCGTATCGACCGCAGGCACGCGCGAGCGGTGTTCACGGTCTCCGGTCTGGACTGACCGCTGCGCGCCGGACCGGAGCAACCGCCCTGCGTGCCGGAACCGTTGTGCGATCCCACCAGCGCGGCTTGACCAAACTTGCCAAGTCTCCCCGCACCCTTCGCAGTTCGTTGACGAGTGCATGACGACGTGTGAGTGTTCGGTCGCTCGATCACGGACACCACGGACGCGGGCGCCCGGCGACGGCCCGGGCAGGTACGTCGACGTACGCGGCTGCCCGTGGTCGAGGCCCCCCTCAAGTCAAGGAGCCTCGATGAAACTCAGACCGATGACGGCCGGGACGATTCTGGCCGTCCTCGCCGCAACGCTGGTCGTCACCGGCGGGCAGCCGGCGTCCGCCGACCCGGCCCCGCCAGCCCCCTCCGCGCTCTCGGCCGCCGTGTCGGCGGCCGACCGGGCGGCAGCCAGTGGTCTCGACACCCTGGCCAAGGGGCCCGAGGAGCGGTACGAGCGCCAGATGGTGACCCCGTGGGTCAAGGGCATGTACTCCGTCGCCTACCAGCGCACCTACCGCGGCCTGCCCGTCGTCGGCGGCGACGCCGTCGTGGTGGCCGACTCCGAGGGCCGGGTACGCGGCACCCAGTCAGCCGTGTCCCGGCGGATCAACGTGCCGACCACGCCGACCGTTTCCGCCGAGGCTGCCGAGACCACCGCCCGCAAGAAGCTCCGCACGGTGAAGCGGGTGGAACCGCACCGGCTCGTGGTCCGTGCCACGGACAAGTCCTCCCGGCTGGCCTGGGAGACGGTGCTCACCGGACGCACCGCCAAGGCCCCAAGCCGGCTGCATGTCTTCGTCGACGCGGGCACCGGCAAGGTCATCGACAGCTACGACGACGTCAAGGCGGGCACCGGCAACAGCCAGTGGAACGGACCGTCGCCGCTTGCCATCGACACCACCGCCTCGGGCGGCAGCTACTCGCTGCGCGACCCCAACCGGCCCGGCCTGAGCTGCGCCGACTACAGCACGGGCAGTGTCTTCACCAAGTCGAGCGACTCCTGGGGCACCGGCAACGCCTCCAGCAAGGAGACCGGCTGCGTCGACGTCATGTGGGCGGCGCAGCACGAGTGGAACATGCTCAAGGACTGGCTGGGCCGCAACGGGCACAACGGCAACGGAGGCAGCTGGCCGGTCGAGGTCGGGCTGAACGACGTCAACGCCTACTGGGACGGCTCCTCGGTCTCCATCGGCCACAACAACGCCAATCAGTGGATCGGCGCGATGGACGTGGTGGGCCATGAGTTCGGCCACGGCATCGACCAGTTCACGCCCGGTGGCGCCAACAACGAGTCCGGTCTCGGTGAGGCCACCGGCGACATCATGGGCGCCCTGACCGAGGCGTACACCAATGAGCCGGCTCCGTACGACAACCCCGACTACACCGTCGGCGAGAAGATCGACCTGGTCGGCGACGGGCCGATCCGGATCATGTACAACCCGGGGCAGATCGGCGACCCGAACTGCTACAGCTCCTCGATACCCAACACCGAGGAGCACGCCGCGGCCGGTCCGCTCAACCACTGGTTCTACCTGCTGGCCGAGGGCTCGAACCCGGGCGGCGGGAAGCCGTCCAGCCCCACCTGCAACAGCTCGTCGGTCACCGGTGTCGGCATCCAGAGCGCCGGCAAGGTCTTCTACGGCGGCATGCTGCTGAAGACCAGCGGGATGACCTACAAGCGCTACCGCACGGCCACTTTGACCGCGGCGAAGAACCTCGACCAGAGCTGTGTGCTCTTCGGCCGGACCAAGGCCGCCTGGGACGCCATCAGCGTGCCCGCGCAGAGCGGCGACCCGACCTGTACGCCCAGCGGCAACAACGACTTCACGATGTCCCTGGACCCGGGGGCGGGCTCGGTGAAGCCGGGCAGTTCGGTGACGGCCACGGTGCGGACCACGGTCAGCTCCGGCAGCGCGCAGACGGTCGCTCTGACCGCGAGCGGTCTGCCGAGCGGTGTCACCGCGACCTTCAGCCCCTCGTCGGTGCAGGCCGGCGCGAACTCGACGATGACCGTGTCGGCATCCTCCAACGCCGCGCCAGGCACGTACACCTTCACGGTGAAGGGTGACGGCACCCAGAGCCACACCGCCCAGTACAACCTGACCGTCGACAACGGAGGCGGCAATCCGGGCGGCAGCGCACCGGACATCAGCGTCGCCAACGTGCAGGCGCACCTCACCCAGCTGAACACCATCGCCACCCAGAACGGCGGCAACCGCCGGGCCGGCAGCGCCGGTTACACGGCCTCCCTCGCCTATGTGAAGAGCAAGCTGCAGGCGGCCGGCTACACCGTCAGCGAGCAGACCTGCACCAGCTGCACCTACCGCGGCAACAACCTGATCGCCGACTGGCCGGGCGGGCCGTCCGACCAGACGATCATGTTCGGTGCGCACCTGGACGGCGTCTCGGCCGGCCCCGGCATCAACGACAACGGTTCGGGCTCCGCCACCCTGCTGGAGAACGCCCTCACGCTGGCCCAGCGCAACCCGGCCATGACGAAGCACGTCCGCTTCGCCTGGTGGAACGGCGAGGAGCAGGGTTTGCAGGGCTCCGAGTACTACGTCGGCCAGCTCAGCTCCGCCGAGCGCGGCGCCATCAAGGCGTACTACAACTTCGACATGGTGGCCTCGACCAACGGCGGCTACTTCATCAACAACGTCAACTCGGCCGCCTCGGCGCCGATGAAGGAGTACTGGGACTCGCTGAACCTCGCACCGGAGGAGAACGTCGAGGGCCAGGGCCGGTCCGACGACTACTCCTTCCAGCAGGGCGGCATCCCCACGTCGGGCTACGCGACCGGCGCCAGCGACACCAAGACGTCTACGCAGGCCGCCAAGTGGGGCGGCACGGCGGGCCGTTCCTACGACTCCTGCTACCACTCGTCCTGCGACACCACGGCCAACATCAACGCGACGGCGCTCGACCGCAGCGCCGACGGGGTCGCCTACACCATCTGGAAGACATCCGTCGGCACCACCGCGCCCGCCGACGACTTCTCCGTCTCGGTGAAGCCGGTCTCCGGCAATGTCCAGCCGGGCGGCTCGGTCACCGCCGCCGTGTCCACCGCGACGACCGCCGGCTCCGCCCAGACCGTGAAACTGACGGCCTCCGGCGCGCCGAGCGGCGTCACCGTCTCGTTCGCCCCGGCGTCCGTGCAGTCGGGCTCCTCATCGACGATGACCGTCTCGGCCGGGGCCCAGGCCGCGGCGGGCACGTACACCCTCACGGTGACCGGCACCGGCACGGCCACCCACACCACCACGTACTCGCTCGTCGTCGGTGGCGGCTCCGCCTGCCAGGCCCGGCAGGTCGTCGCCAACGGCGGCTTCGAGGACGGCGTCACCCCGTGGACCCAGACGGACGGTGTGATCAACAACCGGACGTCGGAGGAGCCGGCCCACTCGGGCTCGTACACGGCCTGGCTCGGTGGCTGGGGATCCACCCACTCGGACACGGTCTCGCAGTCGCTGACAGTCCCGGCGGGCTGCTCGACGTACAAGCTGTCCTTCTATCTGAGCACCGACACGGACGAGTCGGCGGGTGACCCGACCGCGTACGACACGTTCACCGTGAAGCTGGGGACCAAGACGCTCGCGACGTACTCCAACGTGGACGCCACGGGCTCCTACGCCCAGAAGACCTTCGACGTCGGCGAGTTCGCCGGCCAGACGGTCACGCTCGGATTCACCAGCAAGGAGGACGCCTATCTGCAGACCAGCTTCGTCGTCGACGACGTGACGCTGAACGCCGGCTGACCCTATTGCCGGAGCGGCATCGGGGGCGGGGCGTGCGCACACACGCCCCGCCCCCGGCGTGTCAGCGGACGACGGCCGCCAGCCTGCGGGTGAAGTCGTCGGTCTCCGGGCGGTTGTCGTGCCGGGCCGCCAACCGGCTGTGCAGACCGCGCAGTTCCTGTCCGAGCAGTGTCGAGGCGGTGACCTCGGTGGTGTCCAGGACCGGTCCGGCGATGGCGATCGCCGCCTGCGGGTCCTGGGCACAGGCATGCGCGTCCGCCATCCGGACCAGGAACAGCATCCGCGCCGAGTGCATCCCCGGCGGGAGCAGACCGAGCGCGGTGCGGGCCGCGCCCACCGCGCGCAGGGCCAGCCGGCGGTCCCCGGTCGCCGCCGCCAGGTCCCGAAGCGCCCCGGCGGCGCCGGACTCCACCCGCAGGCGCACCGAGGCGACGGACAGCCAGGGCGCCTCCGTCTCGTCCTGCTCGCCGACCCGGTCCAGCTGCGACCAGGCACGGTCGATGTGACCAAGGGTCTGGCGGGCGTCGCCCCGTACCGCGTGGCCGCGCGCCAGGTACAGATCGCTCATGGCGCCCGCCCAGTACCGGCCGGCGGCGACCTGCCGGATCGCGCCTCCGTAGGCGAGGGCGGAGGGGCCGTCGCCCTCCAGCCGGGCCAGTGTGCTCATGTCGCTGAGCGCGGCCACCTCCGTCCCGACGTGACCGGCCCGCTGGGCCCAGACCAGCGAGCGGTCGAGCCAGGCCATCGCGGTCGCGTTGCGGCCCCACTGCAGCCGCAGACAGCCGGCGGACTGCGCGTACTCCGCTGCCAGCGGGGCGAGTTGACGTTGGTAGGGCGCGGAAGGCAGGGCCATCCAGCGGAGCATCGCGTGCAGTGTGCGCTCGACGACGACGGCCGCTCCGGACCAGGCGCGCTCCTCGTCGGCCCGCAGGCAGACGGCGAGCAGCGCCGTCAGGGCGTGCACCGTGTCGATGTCCAGCGCCGGGCGCGACGCGGCGGCCGGGCCGAGGGAGCAGAAGGCCGAGTGCAGGGCGACGACGTCGGCGAGCACCGGGACGGTGCAGCCGTCCCGGCCGTGCACCGGGCACATCAGCCCGTAGCTGGGCAGCCTGGCGGGCAGGGCGGTGTCCGGTGGCAGCATCGCGAGCAGGGCGCCTCCCGCGGGCTCCCCCGGCAGCGGCCCCTGCCGTGCGGGGGCCGGTGCGGGGCGCGCCGCCGCGCCCTCCTCGCCCGTACCGCCCGCTCCCTCGGCCTCGGCCGCCTCGCAGGCGGCGAGCAGGGCACCGCCCGCCGTCATCAGTTCGTCCAGCCTGCGGGCCAGCGGCAGCGGTGTCCTGCGGGTGCCGTGCTCCAGTTTGCTGATGGCGGTGTGGTCGTATCCGACGCGGGCCCCCACCTGGGCCTGGGTGAGCCCGGCGCGCCTGCGCCACTGGCGCAGCCGGGTGCCGAAGGCCCGCCATGCCTCCGCGCTCCGGGCATCCGGTGCGGGGCCCATGCCCTCGGTCACCCGGAACTCCGCGGAGCCCCGCCGGATGCGCCACCCGTGCCATGCTCATGGCTCATAGCGGGGAAGGATAGCGAGCGCGTGGGTGCGCTGTCCCCGGTGCGGCGGGAAGACGGCGCCGCCGCGCAACTCCCTTGCCCGGAAGGCCGGTCAGGAGGGTCCTTCCGGCCACCCGGGCTCGGCCCGCCGGGCGGTTCCGGGCAGCCCCGGCCCGAACCGTCCCCGTGGGTGCCGGGACAGGGCGCGTCCACCAGTGCTGGGAACTGTTCGGACCCCGTGACCGGAAGATTCACGCGGGGGCCGCATGAACGACTCACGCGCCGGGCATATGACGGGAGACCGACTGGGGGTGGTGGCAATGGGCCGCATCAGGATCGTCCGACGACCGCAGCTGCCGTCCCGTCCGCCGCCCCTCGATCTGAGGACCCCCTCGGGCCGCCCGTTGCCGTACTGAGCACGGGGCCCGACGCCTCGCCGTGAGCCGGCCGAGGGCGCCGTCCGCCCTGCCCCGTGGGAACCCCTGAGGCGCCCTTCTGCGTGATGATGGGCAGAGAGCCGTCGCGGTGCGCGGTCGCGGCCGGAGGCGTCGCGTCGGCCGACTCGGAAGGGCGGCCGCCATGCACTTGTTCAGGACGCGGAGGCCGGGCGCGGCATCAGCGCTAGCGCTGGCACTGCTCACCGCCGCCCTGGCGGGCTGCCAGGGCGGGGGAACGAATTCGTCATCGGGCAGCCCCCAGCCGCCCACGCCCGCCGGATCACGCGCCCACGTACTCGCCGTGAAGATCGACAACGTCGGCCCCGCCCGCCCGCAGACCGGGCTCGACAAGGCGGACATCGTCTATGTGGAGCAGGTCGAGGCCGGTCTCAGCCGCATACTCGCCGCCTACTCCTCCCGGCTGCCGCCCGTGGTCGGCCCGGTGCGCAGCGCCCGGGAGACGGATCTGGAGCTGCTCCGCCAGTTCGACCGGCCCACGCTCGCCTTCTCCGGGGCCCAGACCAAGCTCCTCCCGGTCATCGCGGCGGCCCCGCTGGATCCGCTGCCTCCCGAGAAGGCCCCGGACGCGTACTTCCGCGGCAGCGACCGCGCTGCGCCGCACAACCTCTATCTGCGCCCCGGCCGGACCCCACACGCCACCACCGGCGTGAACGCGGCCGAGGACATCGGGCTGCGCTTCGCCGCGGCCCCACCGGGTGGCAGTCCGGTCGCCGATCGCACGGTGCGCTACCCGGCGGCGCGCTTCACGTTCACCTGGTCGGCCGAACAGCGCCAGTGGCTCGTTTCGATGGACGGCGCCCCTGCCCGTACGTCGGAAGGCTCCGGGCTCGGCGCCGCCGATGTGGTGGTGCAGTACGTGACCGTGCGCCCCTCGCTGTATCAGGACCGGTGGGGCAGCACGTCCCCGTACACCGAGACCGTGGGCTCCGGCTCCGCCGTGGTGCTGCGTGACGGCAAGGAGTACGACGTCCGTTGGTCGCGTCCGGCGGCCGGTTCCACGACCGCCTTCACCACCCGGGACGGCGAGCGCATGACGTTCGCACGGGGCCAGGTCTGGATCGTCTTCGCACAGAAATGACGGCCGCCCGGAGCGTCGGCACTTCCGGTCGGCCAACCCGTCGGCGCGGCGCCGGGGTTACGGAAAACCGCAGGGTGGCGGGTGCGGAGTACAGCATCCAGCCGGGTGGATTTCCTCGTACCGGCGCCGGTCGCCGGTTCCTAGCGTTGCCGGTGGGGCGCGGCGGACTTCGCGCGCCTCATCACAACGGCCAGGAGTCAGTTCATGGATCTCGTCATTCTCGGTCTCGCCAAGGAACCCGCGGGGGGTGTCGCCGGCTGGGCGGCCGGTCTCGTCGACACCATGGGAGGCCCGGGGGCCGGACTTGCCATCGCCCTGGAGAATCTCTTTCCGCCGCTGCCCAGCGAGGTCATTCTCCCGCTGACCGGGTTCGCGGCGGGGCAGGGTGTCATCACTCCGGCCTCCGCACTCTTTTGGACCACACTGGGTTCGGTGGTGGGTGCGGTCGCTCTGTACTGGATCGGGATGCTCTTCGGCCGCGACCGCGTGCACGCGGTCTGGGCGAGGCTTCCGCTGGTGCGGGGTTCCGATCTGGAGCGTACGGAGCAGTGGTTCGCCAGGCACGGCACCAAGGCCGTCCTGCTGGGCCGCTTGGTGCCGGTCTTCCGTAGTCTCATCTCCGTGCCGGCCGGTGTGGAGCGGATGCCGCTGCCGCTCTTCGTGACTCTGACCGCCGTGGGCAGCCTGGTGTGGAACTCGGTGCTCGTGATGGCCGGTTACTGGCTCGGCGACCGCTGGGATCTGGTGGAGACCTACGTCGGGGTCCTGTCCAAGGCCGTTCTCGTCCTGGTCCTGGTGGCCGTCGCCGGGTACGTGACCGTACGCCTGCGGTCCGGTGGCCGGGCACAGCACCGCCGGGTCTCATGAGCCCGGCGCCGCGGTCCCGTACGCCGTCGGTGGCTCCGGCCCGACCGGAAGGATCTTGCCGTGTTCCCTCCGTACGGCTAGCCTCGGCAACCGTGCAGGGGGACTTCGCGGACGGTACGACCGGCCGGCTGCCGGAGCTGTCCGGTCTGCGGCACGACGGGGTGGGCGCGCCGGTGGCTCACGCGTACCCCTGGCCCCGCAGGGCCTCGGGTGCTCTGCTCGGCTGCTGCACCGCCCTGTTCGGGCTGCTGTACTTCGCCGTGCCGGGCGGGTTGTCGCTGCCGTTCGTGCTGTGGCCCCGTACCCGACCGCGTGCGCTGGCCCTGCTGAGTGCCGGGGCGCGTGGGCTCACCGGGCTGGAACGGATCCGCCGCAGTGTCTTCTTCGGCGACGTGTTCCCCGCACACCACGCCTCCGACCGGGATGTTCTTCGCTATCTGGCCGCCCGCACCGGCGCGGGGACGCTGTTCGCCGGGGTGCTTGCACTGCTGGGCTACGGGGCCGTGCTGGCCGGGTTGCTGGCCGCGGGGGTGGTCCGCGACCCCGCCGACTGGCAGGGGCTGGCGGCCCAGGCGCTCCTCGGCGGGGTGCTGCTCTTCCTGGATCTGCAGGGGATCTTCTCGCTGAACGCGCTCGACTCCCGGTTGGCGCGCGATCATTTCGGGCCCTCGGAGCGGGAGTTGCTGGAGCGGCGCATCTCCGAACTGGCCGCCAGCCGGGCCGGGGTGCTCCGGGCGGTCGACGCGGAACGCAGGCGGATCGAGCGCGATCTGCACGACGGTGTGCAGCAGCGGCTCGTCGCACTGGCCATGCTGCTGGGCCGGGCCCGCCGCAACCGACGCCCCGAACAGGCGGAGTTGCTGCTCCAGCAGGCCCACCAGGCCTCCCAGGAGGTCCTCACGGAACTGCGCGAAGTGGCCTGGCGGGTCTACCCTTCGGCCCTCGACGACCTGGGGCTCGAAGAGGCTCTCGGCGGGGTGGCCCAACGCTGCGGCATTCCTCTGCACATGGAGTTCTCGCTGCCGCTGCCGTTGCCCCCGCCGGTGGAGACCGCCGCCTACTTCGTGGTCTGCGAGGCGGTGACCAACGCGGCCAAGCACGCGCGGGCGACCCGCATCCGGGTGAGCGTACGGGGCGATGGGGACCGGGTCTCGGTGTCGGTCCAGGACAACGGCAGCGGCGGCGCGGATCCGCTGGGCGGCGGGCTGTCCGGGCTGCGCAGCCGGGTGGACGCGCTGGACGGCCGGCTGCACATCGACAGCCCCTGCGGGGGCCCCACCACGATCACCGCGGAGTTGCCGTGCGCGTAATGCTCGCCGAGGACTCGACCCTGCTGCGGGAGGGCCTGGCCCTGCTGCTGGCGGAGGAGGGGCACGAGGTCCTCGCCTCGGTGGGGGACGGTGACTCCCTCGTCCGGGCGGTCGAGGCGGACCCGCCGGACCTCGTCGTCGTCGACATCCGGATGCCGCCGACCCACACCGACGAGGGGCTGCGGGCCGCGCTGGAGATCCGTGAGCGGTGGCCCCTGGTCGGTGTGCTGGTGCTCTCCCAGCACGTGGAGCGCAACTACGCGGTGCGGCTGCTGTCCCAGAACGCCGAGCGGGTCGGCTATCTGCTCAAGGACCGGGTCGCGCAGGTCGACGAGTTCCTGGAGTCGCTGGAACGGATCCACGCGGGCGGGGCGTCCATCGACGCGGAGGTCGTACGGCAGTTGGTGGTGCGGACCACACACGTCGACCCGTTGGCCGGGCTGACGCCCCGGGAGCGCACCGTTCTGCAGGAGCTGGCACAGGGCCGCAGCAACGCGGCCATCGCGCAGCAGCTGCACATTTCGCTGAGTTCGGTCGAGAAGAACCTCAACTCGGTCTTCGAGAAGCTCGGTCTGCCGCGCGCCACCGGCTACAGCAGACGGGTGCTGGCGGTCCTGCGCTATCTGGAGTCGTAGCGGGGCCCTCCGGCCGCTCAGTTGCGCCGCGCGGCGGCGTACCGGCTCAGGAAGAGGGCCTCGACATGGGCCATGTGCTGGATCTCGGTGGGGTCGACGCTCCCGTTGGGGGCGTGGATGAGGCACTGCGGTTCCTCCACGCCCATCAGGACGATCTCGACGCGCGGATAGGTGTTGGTGAAGACGTTGCACAGCGGGATGGAGCCGCCCTGGCCGATTTGTCATGGTTTCAGACACTTCGCATCTTGAGGTTCTCAGCGGAATGTGCTGGATTTCCGGACCGGGTCACACACCGGCCGTCCTTGATCGATGATGAAGCGGACGGCTGCCGTCCCCGGTACGGCACCGGCTTCAGGAAGGGGTTCCCGATGCGGGAAACGACGCCAGACCGGTCCGGGTCGGACGCCCGGTCCGACCACGGCTCGGACGAGGAAGCCCAGGTGATCGTGGTGGGAGCGGGGCCCGCGGGATCCGCTGCCGCCTTCCACCTCGCCAGAGCGGGCGTCGATGTCCTGCTGCTGGAGAAGTCCCGTTTCCCCCGGGAGAAGGTGTGCGGGGACGGTCTGACGCCGCGTGCGGTGCATCAGCTCATCAGGATGGGCGTCGACATCAAGGCTCCGGGGTGGACCCGTTCGCGCGGGATGCGCTGGGTGGCCGGGGAGCATCAGGTCCACATCGACTGGCCCGCGCTCGGCCGCTATCCGGACTTCGGTCTCTCACGCAGCCGGCACGACTTCGACGACATCCTCGCCCGGCACGCCGTCGCCGCCGGAGCACGGCTGCGCAGCGGTGTGAAGGTCACCGAGCCGCTGACCGACCGGGCGGGGCGCATCACCGGTGTCACCGCCGTCACCGAGGAGAAGGAGCCCCTGGCCTTCCACGCGCAGGTCGTGATCGCCGCCGACGGCGCCTCCGCCCGCCTCGCCCTCGCCATGGGGCTCCAGCGGGACAGGAACCGGCAGATCGCGACGGCCGCCCGCCGCTACTACCGCAGCCCCGAGCGCTCCGCGGAGGAGTACCTGGAGCTGTGGGCCGACCTCCGGTTCCCCGGGAGCGATCACTACCTGCCCGGGTACGGCTGGATCTTCCCGATGGGCGACGGCCGCGTCAACGTCGGCCTCGGCGCGCTGCCGCACCGCCGGCACGGAAAGGCGGACCTGCGCGCCACACTGGACGAGTGGCTGGCCCGTACCCCCGAGGCATGGGGGCTGCACGAGGAGAACGCGGAGGGCCCCGTCCGCAGCGCCGCCCTTCCGCTGGGCTTCAACCGCCATCCCCTCTACACCCGCGGGCTCCTGCTCGTCGGCGACTCCGGAGGCATGATCAGCCCCTGGAACGGCGAGGGGATCGGCCAGGCCATGGAAGCCGGTGAGGTCGCCGCCGAGACCGCCACACTGGCCCTCGCGATGCCCCGGGGACCCAGGCGCGAGCAGGTGCTGCACGGCTACCCGGTCGAGATGAACCGCCGCTGGGGGCGCTACTACCGCCTGGGCAACACGGCCGCCGATCTGATCTTCAGCCGCTCCGGATTCCAGCCGGTCCTCAACCGTTACGTCATGGGGTCGCCGTTCCTGCTCAACACCCTGGCGCGGCTGCTCACCAACCTCACCGACAAGCCCTCGCACGACCTGGTCGACCATCTGCTCAACGGCGTCGTGCGCCTCGTACCGGAACCGAAGGTGCGGCGCAGGCGCTGAGAGCCGGACCGTGCGGCGCACCGGGAGGCCCCGGTGCGCCGCACGTGCGTCCACGCCTCAGGGGCGGCGACGGGGTTTGCCGCGTTTGGCGGCCTTGGGGGCGGCGGAGCCGCTCCGCGTGGTCTTGCCGCCCGATTTCCCGACCGTCCTGGCACCCGACTTGCCTGCCGCGGGCTTCCGCCCGGCGCCGCCCTTGTCGGTGCGCTTGTCCTTCGCCTTCGCCTTCGCCTTCGCCTGGGCCTGCGGCTTGGGGCGGCCCCGTGTGCTGTTGACGGTCCGACCTCGGACGATCCCGATGAACTCCTCCACCAGATCGGTGGTCTCGTCCTCCAGCCACGACAGCGCGACGCGCGATTCGGGTGCGTCGGTCACCGGCCGGTACGTGAGGTCCTTGCGGTGGTGGAGGCGGGCGAGCGACTGCGGTACGACGAGCAGCCCCACACCCGCGGCCACCAGCTCGACGGCGTCCGCCGTGGTGGCGGGACGCTCGTTGGCGGGCCGCCCGGGGCGGTCCTCCCAGTCGAGGGTGTCGTCGAGGGGGTGCAGCACGATGTCGTCGGCCAGCTCCGCGGCCGAGACCTCGTCGACGGTCGCCATGACATGGTCCTTCGGGACCACGACCACGGTCGTCTCGGTATAGAGGGGGATGGCGCTGAGAGCCGTCCGGTCGATCGGCAGCCGTACGAGGCCGACGTCGGCCTCACGCCCCCGCAGCGCGTCGGACGCCTCGGCGGCCGACACCCCCACGAGGGTCAGCGGGACGTCGGGCAGCCGCTCGTTCCAGATCCGCACCCACTTTCCGGGTGTCACCCCCGGGACATACGCGAGCCGGAACGAAGGGGTTTCTTCCGAGCTTGTCACTCCGCCAGGTTACCGGCCCTGGTCAGAGGTAGCGCACATGCTCGATACCCTTGTCCGTATGACGTCGCACAAGACCGCCCAGACGATGAAGCCCGCGACCGCGGCAAAGAAGCTGGGTGTGTACCTAGAGGCCACCCCCACCGCGTTCCAGGAGGGTGTCGTCTCGCGCACCGAGCTGAACGCACTGCAGGCCGATCCGCCCGAGTGGCTGCAGGAGCTGCGACGCAACGGCCCGCACCCCCGGCCGGTGGTCGCCGCGAAGCTGGGTGTCTCGATCTCGGGTCTCGCCCGTGGCGGAATCACCGAAGCTCTCACGACGGAGCAGATCGAAGCGCTGAAGCAGCAAGCCCCCGACTGGCTCCAGCAGGAACGCGCCACCCAGGCGGAGGTCCGCAAGGAGGCGGTGCGGATCAAGGAGAAGAACGCGGCCCGCGCGGACCGGTCCGACGACCAGCGTTCCTGAGGGCCGGTAGCCCTGAGCGGCCCCGCCCCGGGCGAAGCCGCCTGCCCCGGGAAGGGGCAGGCGGGAGAACCCGGGAAGACCCTCAGCCGTCGGTGGCCACGCCCAGCATCCGGGCGGCAGGGCGACGGAGCTCGTCGGCGAGCGACGGATCGGGGCCCGCCACCGGGATGCCCGGCGCGACGGCGTTGATGGGAAGGGCCGCGACCGGCCCCGCGTCAAAGCCCCAACTCCGGCGCCACTCCACGAGTTGGTCGCAGCCCGACGCGTACACGATGCGGCCGAGGCCGACCCAGGTGTGGGCCGCGCTGCACATCGGGCAGTGCTCGCCGGACGTGTAGACGACGCTGGCGCTCCGCTCCTGCGGCGACAGGTTCTCGGCCGCCCAGCGCGCGATCTCGAACTCCGGGTGGCGGGTCGCGTCGCCGCCCCGGACCCGGTTGCGGTCCTCGAACCGAACTGTGCCGTGCTCGTCCACGAGGAGCGAGCCGAACGGCTCGTCACCGGCCGTGAGGGCCTCACGCGCGAGATCGACGCAACGACGGAGGAACTCGCGGTCCTCCGCTGTGACAGACCGCGGATCGTTCACTGTGCTCAGGGCACCAGGCTAACAGTCGAGCGGTATTCGGTATACCATTTACGTCACGTGGGCGGCCCTGTTGGCGCCCTCCTTCGCACGCCGGCCCGGCCGCGGCAGCCGGTCCGTCGACGGCGCCACGGAGGCACGAGCCAGTGAGGAACGCTCCGGCGGAAAGCGCCACCCGGGAAACGGTCTGGAACGCACCGGGCATGCCCGCGCTGCTGCTCATGACGGCGACGGGATTCTCGGGGTTCGCGGTGCTGCTGCCCACCGCGCCGCTCTGGGCCGTGCACGGCGGGGCCGATGCCGCCGGCGCCGGTTCGGTCAACGCGGTCCTGATGCTCTGCACCGTGCTCGCCCAGACCCTGGTCCCGACGGCGATACGCCGCGTCGGCTGGCGCACCACCCTGGTCTGCGGGATGGTCCTGCTCGGCGTTCCCGCGCTCCTGAACCTGCTGACCGCGCAGCTCGGCGTGGTGCTCGCGCTCGCCGCGGTGCGCGGACTCGGGTTCGGGGTGCTCACGGTCTGCGGCGCCGGTGCCGTCGCCGAACTCGTCGAGCCCACGCGGCGCGGGCAGGCGATCGGCGCGTACGGTCTGGCGATCGCGGGGCCCCAGTTCGTCCTGGTGTCGACCGCGCCGTGGGCCGCGCAGAACCTGGGGTTCGGGGTCGTGTTCGCCATCGGCGCGCTGCCCCTGCTCGGCGCGGTGCCCGCGCTCCGGCTGGCCCGCCGGCTGGACGGGCGCCCGGCCGGGGCCGAGAGCGCGCCCGCCCGGGACGCCGTGCCGGACAGGCGCGCCGTGTACCTTCCGCTGCTGCGGCCGATGCTGCTCCTGCTCGGCGTCACCACGGCCGGCGGCGCCCTGATCACCTTCGCCCCGCAGATGAGCGGCGACTCCACCGCGACGATGGCCGGGCTGCTGCTCCTGACGGGGACGGCGGCCGTCTCACGCTGGCGGTTCGGCGCACTGGCCGACCGGTACGGGACAGAGCCGTTCCGCTGGCCGCTCGTGATCGCCACGGCGACCGGACTGGCCCTGACGGCCTGGGCGGTGGCCACTCCGGAGGCGACCGCCCTGGTGCCGCTGCTCGCCGGGATGGCCCTGGTCGGGGTCAGCTACGGCGGGCTCCAGAACCTGACTCTGGTCGACGCCTTCGCCGCCGTGGACAGCCGGTCCAGCGGCGTCGCGAGCGCCGTGTGGAACATCGGATTCGACGGCGGCACGGGAGTGGGAGCTCTCCTCGTCGGCTACCTGGCGACGGGGGCCTCGTTCTCCCTGGCGTTCCTGGCCACGGCAGCGCTCTGCCTCGCCACGCTGCCGCTCGCCTTCGCGGGCCGGCGCGACACCGCCCCCCGCCTGTCGGCCGGCTGACCCGAATACATTTGGTACACCATGGGACGGCGAACTCCAGGGCTGATTCAGGCCGATCCAGGTCTGATCGATGTCGGTGACGACCGGCACGGCCGCGGTGGACCCGTTCCGCCGCGGCCGTTGCCGTACGCCGATGCCGCGAAGTCATTCCCGGACGCCGATGCCGCGGCCGTTCACGTACGCCGGTGCCGCAGGGCCGTCCGGCCCGCCCCGGCCCGTCCCGGTACGTTCACGCCGCTGTACCTGAGCGGTTGGGGCACCCTGGCCGCGAGTGTCAGCAACACCGCGACCAGCATGATTCCGCCGAGGAACGCGGTGGCTCCTACCCCCACCGCCTGGGCCGCCGCGGCGAGGGGGACGAGCAGTACGGCCACTGCCGGCCGACTGGGCAGAACCGTACGGAATCCGCTGGTGAGCATCTTCGGTACGGGCTCCGGGCGGCCCGTCGGGGCGGTTCGCCGGGCGCGGTCCGCGCCTGTAGCCGGGCCGTGCATCGCGGAGAGCTACCGGGTGTCGCCGGTCAGGCGCCGCGCCCGCAGGGCGACATAGAGCTCGGCGGCGTCGACCGGGCGGGTCGGAGCGCGGCCCGTCAGCTCCGTGATGCGGGCGATCCGGTACAGCACCGTGTTGCGGTGGCAGTGGAGCCGGCGTGCCGCCTCGGCGGTCGAGCCGTCCGCGGCGAACCACGCGTCCAGGGTGTCGAGCAGGGCCACATCGCCGCCGTCGCCGGAGAGCAGCGGCCCGAGCACGTTCTCGCCGAGCTCGGCCGCGGACTCGGCGTGGGCCGCGACGAGGGCGTCGATCGGGGCGCTGCCGTAGCAGTGGACGCCGGTCCCCGCCGGGGCCACGCACTCCAGGGCGATCCGTGCCTGGCGCACCGCTTCCGGCGCCGCGGCGAGCGTGGTGAACGGGCGGCTCACGCCCACCCGGGCGGTGGCCGCCTGCCGTACGGTCCTGAGCACCGCGGCGGTCCCGGCCTCGCCGGCCGGGGCGACCAGGCCCAGCCGCTCGCCGAGTTCGGTGGTCCACACGGACGTCACATCGACGTCGGCCAGCCGGGCGGCGACTTTGGGGAGCGGGTCCTCGCCGTTGCGCCCGAGCTCGCCGGCCACGACGTGGAACGAGGCCCGTTCCGGCAGGCCCAGGGCTCGTTGGACGCCCGCGGCGCTGCCGAACCGGACGTCGTCGGACCCCTCGAAGACACGGAGCAGTGTGACCCGTCGCGCCACCTGCTCCTGCCGTTCCCGGTCGTCGGCGACCTCGCGGTATGCCTCGGTCGCGGCCGTGGAGCAGCGGTCCAGGACGGCCCAGAAGTGTGTGGAGCGGCGCAGCAGCGCGTCGGCCTGCTCACCGGTCGTGGCGCGGGCGATCGCCCGCTCCCAGATCTCCATGCCGCCGAGCCGGAAGGCGTGCAGCAGCGCCGGGAGCGGGACGCCGTACTCGGCCTTGATCCGCCCGGCCCGCCGGGCCGTCTCCTCGCAGACATCGGGACCGCCGGTCTCCTTGTGCAGGAGGGCCTCGATGTTGTCGTGGACGAGGTCGCGGAGGAGGGCGGGCGGGAGCGGACTCCCGGTGTAGCAGGACTCGTCCGCGGCGATCTTCTGGACGGTCACGTCGGTGAGTTCACCGATGGAAGCGAGGATCCCGGCGAAGACGGGGCCGCAGCCCGTGGTGTCACGCATGCCGCCACCGTACCCGACCCGCCCACGGTTGAATTGTGCGGCGACACAGTGCAGTTCGGTGGATCTTGCGGTGCCCGCCCATAGCGGGGCGTTCGGATCTCCGTCATCTTGGTGTGGTCCGGAGAACCTTGTGCCACGGACCAACTCCGCAGCACGGCTCCTGTCCGTGCGGTCGCGACCGAGGGAGAGCACCATGACTGCCGCAGCACCCGAAGGCAGCACGGGGACGACGGCCGGGGACGCACCCGGCCTCGACACGATGCTGGCCGAACTCGCGGAGGGTGAACGGCGTTGGGGGGCGACATCCCTGGCCGAGCGGGGTGCCCTGCTGAGCCGGGTCCATGCGGCGGTCTGCGCCGAGGCCGAGAACTGGGTCCGGGTGGCGAGCCGGATCAAGCTGCTGCCGGACGACTCGCCGCTCGTCGGTGAGGAGTGGCTCTCCGGTCCGTACGCGCTGCTGAACTCCCTGGACGCGCTCACCCGCACGCTCCGGACCATCGCGTCGGGTCACGGCCCGCTCGACGGTGCGAAGTTCGGGCGGGCACCGGGCGGCCGGGTGAGCGTGCCGGTCCTGCCGCTCACCGTGCGGGACCGGCTGCTCATGAACGGTTTCAGCGCGGAGGTGTGGATGCCGCCCCGGGTCCACGCGGACACCGTGCGGCGCCGGGCGGGCCTCGGCGCGCTGCATCCGGAGCGCACTTCGGGCATCGGTCTCGTCCTCGGCGCCGGCAACATCACCTCCATCGCACCGCTCGACGTGCTGTACGAACTGGTCGCGCACAACCGGGTCGTCGTGCTGAAGCTCAATCCGGTGCTGGGCGAGCTCGAACCGGTCTTCCGGCGCGCGCTCGCACCGCTCGTCGACCACGGCGTCCTGCGCATCGTCACCGGCGGGGGCGACGTCGGCGGCTACCTCGCACACCATCCGGACGTCGCGCACGTCCACATCACCGGCGCTCTCGCCACCCATGACGTCGTCGCCTTCGGACCGGGCGAGGAGGGCCGGGCCCACAAGGCCGCCGGCACCCCGCTGCTCGACAAGCCCATGACGAGCGAACTCGGCGGTGTCTCCCCGGTGATCGTGGTCCCGGGCACGTGGAGCGCTGCCGATCTCCGCTACCAGGCCGAACACGTCGCGACCCAGCGGCTGCACAACAGCGGCCACAACTGCATCGCCTCGCAAGTGGTCGTGGTCAGCGGCGACTGGCCTCAGCGCGAGGCCTTCCTCGGGCATCTCCGGGACGCCCTGCGGACTGCCCCGGACCGGCCCGCCTGGTATCCGGGCAGCACGGACCGGATGGCCGACGCGGCGCGCAGCCATCCGGGGGCCGAGTGGCAGGGGGCGGAGGGATCGCGTCTGCTGGTCGAGATCGGCGGCGACCGGAGCCCGGCGGACGTGGAGACGACCGAGTACTTCGCGCCCGTACTCGGTGTCCTCACGCTGCCCGGACTGGGTTCCGAATTCCTGGACCGGGCCGTCGAGCGGGCCAACCGGGACCTGTTCGGCACGCTCGGGGCGAACATCGTGATCGATCCGGCCACCATGAAGCGCCTGGGCCGGTCGTTCGACCGTGCGGTGGCGGAACTGCGGTACGGGACGGTCGCCGTCAACGCCTGGACGGCGCTCGGCTTCCTCACAGCGACGGCGCCGTGGGGCGCCTTCCCCGGCCACACCGTCACGGAGGCCGGGAGCGGGATCGGCGTCGTGCACAACGCCCTGCTGATCGACGCACCGGAACGCACCGTCGTCCGGGGGCCGTTCCGGCCCTTCCCGAGGTCGGTCGCGGGCGGCGAGCTCGCGCTGTTCCCGAAGCCGCCGTGGTTCGTCACCGCGCGCAGCGCGGCTCTGACGGGCCGTCGTCTCACCCTGCTGGCTCAGCGGCCGTCCTGGGCACGGATGGCGGCCGTGTTCGCCGCGGCGTTCCGGGCCTGAGCACGCGCCCGGTCCGTAGGGAGCCGACAGCGCCGGGGCTGTGACCAGTGCCCCGGACGGTCGGCGCGGCAGCGATACCAGTAGTGGCGCCGGCCGCCCACCGCGTGTCCGACGGCGCCCAGAATCCACAGGACGACGCCGATCACGACGAGCACGATCCCGATGGTCCGCAGGATCGAGATTCCGGCCAGCAGGCCGATGAGCAGCAGAATGACACCGAGGACGATCGTGGCGTCCTCCAATCGCGCGGCGCACCCCGTATGCGCCAAGGGCCCCTCGGTCGCGTCGCCGAGGCGGCGCGGCCGGGGTCACACGCCGGGCAGCCGGCCCTCGGACCGGCGCAGACAGCAGGCCCAGGTCACCACCAGGCACAGACCGTAGTACCCGAGGAACGCCACATATGCCGCCTGCCCGTTCCCCGTCTCCAGGAAGGACTGCCGGAAGGCCAGGTTGACCAGCACCCCGCCGAAGGCACCGATGGCCCCCGCCACTCCGATCAGGGCCGTGGTCCGACGTCGTGAGCGTCGCTCGGCCTCGGCCTGCGGGACGCCCTGCGCGATCTCCGCCCCCGCCGTGGCCCGGAAGATCGCCGGGATCATCTTGTACGTCGAGCCGTTACCCGCCCCGCTGAGGACGAAGAGCGCGACGAACCCTCCGAGGAACAGTGCCAGGGAGTGCTGCCGTGACGCCTCCAGCACCGTGCCCGCGCCCAGTGCCATGGCGGCGAAGGTCCAGAAGGTGACCCGGGCGCCGCCGTAGCGGTCCGCCAGGAGACCGCCCAGCGGGCGGGAGAGCGAGCCGAGCAGCGGCCCGAGGAAGGTGAGGGCCGCCGCCTTCGCCGGGGTGTCGAACTGCTGGTGGAATTGGACCTGGAGGACCTGTCCGAAGGCGAAGCCGAAGCCGATGAACGAGCCGAAGGTACCGATGTAGAGCAGCGACATCACCCGGCCGTGCGTGTTTCCCAGCGCCTCGCGCATGGCGCCGCGCTCACCGCGTGCGGTGGCGAGGTTGTCCATCCTCAGCGCCGCGCCGAGCGCCGCCAGCACGATCAGCGGCAGGTAGACGAGGATCAGCAGCCGCGGGTGACCGGCGCCCGCGGTGGCCAGCACCAGGAGGCCGAGCAGCTGTACGGCCGGCACGCCGAGATTGCCGCCGCCGGCGTTCACCCCCAGCGCCCAGCCCTTGAGCCGCTGCGGGTAGAAGGCGTTGATGTTGGCCATCGAGGAGGCGAAGTTGCCGCCGCCGACCCCGGCCACGGCGGCCACCGCGAGCAGCGTGCCGTACGAGACCCCGGGTTTGAGCACGATCCCGGCCAGGACGGTCGGCACGAGCAGCAACAGCGCGCTGAACACTGTCCAGTTGCGGCCGCCGAACCGTGCCACGGCGACGGTGTACGGAATCCGCAGCACCGAGCCGAGTGCGGTGGGCAGGGCGGTGAGGGTGAACTTCCCGGCCGCGTCGATGTGGTAATCCGGGCCGAGAAAGAGCACCAGCACCGACCACAGGCTCCAGACCGAGAAGCCGATGTGTTCGCTCAGGACCGAGTAGGCCAGGTTGCGCCGGGCGATCCGGGCGCCTGCCAGGGTCCAGAATTCGTTGTCCTCGGGATCCCAGTCCTCGATCCGCCGGGAGCCGGTGCGGCCGGTGGTGACGGCTGCGGTGGTGGTGCTCATCGGCTCACCTCCGCAAGGGTGGGCGCGACCACGCGCACGGGCCAGACGCGCAGGTCGGCGGGGGTGCCGTCGGGGGTGTGCGCCTCGTCCAGAGAGCGTCCGGTGCGCAGCTCGAAGGCGTGCTTGAGCATCGGCGAGATCACCACCGGCACCCCGAGCCGGCTGCCGAGCAGCCCCCGGGAAATGACGTGGGCGCCGCTGAACGGGTCGCGGTTGGCCAGTGCGTGCACCGTGCCGCCGCGCTCGCGGAAGAGTGCGACCTGGTCGCCCCGCGGGCCCACCAGCACCGCGATCCCGCGTCCCGGGTCCAGGTCCCGGTACCGGCATACCGGGGTCCAGGTCCGCCCCTCGTCGATCTCCACCACGGGTTCGGTGTTCGCGTCGGGGATGGTGCTCGCGTCGGGCGTGGTCGCGTTCATCGTGTGCGTACCTCCAGGGCCGGGCCGGCGATCAGGGCCGGAGTGAGGGGCAACCCGTCCTCGTCGGGGCGGGCCGGCCGGATCCCGTCGCGTTCGTGGACGAAGCGCACGGTGGGGTCGGGTGTTCCCGGGGCGTTGGCGAAGGAGACGAAGCGGCGTACCCGCTCTGGGTCGGCGAGGGTCGCCGCCCACTCGTCCTCGTACGTCTCGACGTGCCGTGCCATCAGTTCGTCGAGGTCCGCGCAGATGCCGAGCGAGTCGTCCAGGACGACGGCGCGCAGGTGGTCGAGGCCGCCCTCCAGGCGTTCCAGCCAGGGGGCGGTGCGCTCCAGGCGGTCGGCGGTGCGGATGTAGAACATCAGGAACCGGTCGATGGTGCGGATCAGGGTGTCGTGGTCCAGGCCGGCTGCCAGCAGATCGGCGTGGCGCGGGGTCGTTCCGCCGTTGCCGCCGACGTAGAGGTTCCACCCCTGCGACGTGGCGATCACCCCGAAGTCCTTGCTCTGCGCCTCCGCGCACTCCCGGGCGCAGCCGGACACCGCGGACTTGAGCTTGTGCGGTGCCCGCAGGCCCCGGTAGCGCAGTTCCAGTTCGATCGCCAGGGCCACCGAGTCCTGTACGCCGTAGCGGCACCAGGCTTGCCCGACACAGGACTTGACCGTGCGCAGGGCCTTTCCGTAGGCGTGGCCGGACTCGAATCCGGCGTCCACCAGGCGACGCCAGATCCCCGGCAGCTGGTCGACGGTGGCGCCGAGCAGGTCGATCCGCTGGCCGCCGGTGATCTTGGTGTAGAGGCCGTGGTCGCGGGCGATCTCGCCGATGGTGATGAGCCCTTCGGCGGTGATCTCGCCGCCGGGGATCCGGGGCACCACGGAGTAGGAGCCGTTGCGCTGGAGGTTGGCCAGGAAGTGGTCGTTGGTGTCCTGGAGGGCGGCCTGTTCGCCGTCCAGGACGTGGCCGTTGCCGAGGGCGGCCAGGATCGAGGCGACGGTCGGTTTGCAGATGTCGCAGCCCTCGCCGTTGCCGTGTTCGTCGATGAGCCGGGAGAAGCCGGTGATGCCCTTGACGCGGACGATCTCGTAGAGCTCCGCGCGGGTGTGGGTGAAGTGCTCGCACAGGCCCCGGGCCACCTCGTGCCCGCCCGCCGCCAGTTCCTCGGCCACGATGGAGCCCAGCAGTTTCACGCAACTGCCGCATCCAGTACCAGCCTTGGTGCACTTCTTGACCTCGGGGACGGTACGCATGCCCTGTTCCGACACGGCCGCCCGGACGGCCCCCTTGCTGACGTTGTGGCAGGAGCAGACCACCGCCTCGTCCGGCAGCACCAACGGGCCGCTCCCCCGGCCGTCCGGGGCGGCCGGCAGCAGCAGCTGTTCCGCCGGGGCCGGCAGCAGGGAGCGGCTTGCGGCGAGCGGGCGGAGCGTGGCGTACGAGTCGGCGTCGCCGACCAGCACTCCGCCGAGCAGCCGGCCGTCCGGGCCGACCACCAGCTTCTTGTAGATTCCGGCCCTGCTGTTGGCATAGAGCACTTCCAGAGCGCCTTCGGTGGTGCCCAGCGCGTCGCCGAAACTGGCCACGTCCACACCGAGCAGCTTGAGCTTGGTGGAGGTGTCGGCCCCGGTGAACTCGGCGTCGATGCCGGTGAGTTCACGGGCCACCGTTTCGGCCATCGCGTAGCCGGGGGCGACCAGTCCGTAGACCCGGCCGTCGGCGGCGAGCGCGCACTCACCGATCGCCCGGATGTGCGGGTCGGCAGTGCGGCAGTGCTCGTCCACCACGATGCCGCCGCGTTCGCCCACCGTCAGCCCGCAGTCGCGGGCCAGCTGGTCGCGCGGGCGCACACCGGCCGAGAAGACCACCAGGTCGACGGCGAGGTCGGTGCCGTCGGAGAGCGCCATGGTGCGGGCCCGGCCGTGCTCGTCGGTGTCGATCCGCTGCGTGCCTGCCCCGGTGTGGACATGGACGCCGAGGTCCTCGATCTTGCGCCGGAGCACCGCGCCGCCTCCGTCGTCCACCTGGAGGGCCATCAGCCGGGGTGCGAACTCCACCACGTGGGTCTCCAGGCCCATGGCCCGCAACGCCCCGGCCGCCTCCAGGCCGAGGAGCCCGCCGCCGACCACCGCGCCTACCGTGGCGTGCCCGGCGCTCGCGGTGATCGCCTCCAGGTCCTCGATGGTCCGGTAGACATGGCAGCCGGTGGCGTCGTGGCCGGGCACCGGCGGCACGAACGGATAGGAGCCGGTGGCCAGCACCAGGGCGTCGTAGCGCAGTACGTCGCCGCTTCGGGTGGTGACGGTGCGGGCTTCCCGGTCGATGGCGGTGGCCGGGTCGGCCAGGCGCAGATCGATGCCGTGCAGCTCGGTGAACCCGGGCGGGCACAGGCTCAGTTCCTCCGCCGATGTACCGGAGAACCAGCTGGTCAGATGCACGCGGTCATAGGCGGGGCGGGGTTCCTCGGCGAGCACGGTGACCCGCCAGCGGTGTGTCTGCTCGGCGGTCGTCGGCTGCTCGAACAGGGCTTCCAGGAAGCGCTGTCCGACCATGCCGTGGCCGACCAGGACCAGGGATTTCTCGATCACGGACGGTCTCCTCGGGTGGCGTTGCGGAGGGTCATCGGGTGGTGGTGAGCAGGTCGAGGGGGTCCTGGGGCAGCGGATCGTCGCGCTCGTAGGCACGGGCCAGATCGCCGGCCGCGGCCAGATCGCCGAGCAGGATGCCGCCGACGAGCCGGTCGTCGCGGAGCACGAGCTTCTTGTACGAGCCACGGGTGGGGTCGGACAGGCGAAGCACATCGGTGCCGGGGACGTCCTCGCCCACCTCACCGAAGGCCGCGTACTCCAGGGCCCCCGCGGTGAGCCGGGTCATCGGGCGCGAGCCGGTGTATCGGACGTCCTCGCCCACGCCCGCCAGCCGGGCCGCGAGCAGATCGGCCTGCTCCCAGGCGGGGCCGGCCAGTCCGTGGACGGTGCCCCGGTGCTCGGCGCAGTCGCCGATCGCGTACACCCCGGACTCGGAGGCCGCCAGCCGGTCGTCCACCACCACGCCCTTGCGCACCGTGATCCCGGCCGCGTCAGCCAGGCCGGTGCGCGGGCGGACCCCGCAGGCGAGCACCACCAGGTCCGCTTCCAGCAGGTGGCCGCCGGCCAGTTCGACCCCGGTGACGCGCGCTCCTCCGCGCAGGGCACGGGCCCGGTTGTCCGGGTAGGTCTCCACGCCGAGCGCGGCGAGGTGGCCGCGCAGAGCGTTCCCGGCCCGCTCGTCGAGGTGGCGTTCGATCAGGTACGGGGCCTGGTGGACGATCTCCACCGGAAGGCCGAGCGCGGCCAGTGCGCGGGCGGCGCTCACCCCGAGCACCCCGCCGCCGATCACCACGGCGCGTTCGGCTCCGGCGGCTTCCTCGGCGAGGCGGGCGCAGTCGGCCAGGGTACGGAAGGCGTGCACTCCTTCCTTCAGCCGGCCCTTGTGCCCGTACCTCTGCCCGTCCTTGTGCCCGTCCGGTTCGTGCAGGCCGCGCAGGGGCGGCAGTACGGGGTTGGCGCCGGTGGCCAGGACCAGTTCGTCGTAGCCGGCCGATTCGCCCCCGGACAGCCTCAGCCGGCGTTCCGCCGGATCCAGGCCGACCACTTCGCAGCCGCTGCGCACGATCGTTCCGGCACCGTGGGGCAGCGCTATCGCCTCCGGGTCGTGACGCCCGGTCAGCACATCGGCCAGCAGCACCCGGTTGTACGGGCCGCGCGGCTCGGCCCCGTACAGCACCACTTCCGCGTCGCCGCCGTGCGCCCGGTACTGCTGCGCGAACCTGGCGGCCGCCATCCCGGCGCCGGCCACCGCGATCCGGCGGCTCATCGGATCCGCTCCACCCGCACGGCGCAGACCTTGAACTCGGGCATCTTGGAGACCGGGTCCAGGACCGGGTTGGTGAGGGTGTTGGCCCGCCCCGCGCCCGCCCAGTGGAACGGCATGAAGACGGTGTCGGGCCGGATCTCCGCGGTCACCCGGGCGGGGGCGACCGCACGGCCGCGCCGGCTGGTGACCCTGAGCGGTTCCCCCTCGGACACGCCGAGCCGCGCCGCCAGCTGCGGGTGGAGCTCCACGAACGGGCCGGGCGCGGCCCGGTTCAGCTCGGGCACCCGGCGGGTCTGGGCGCCGCTCTGGTACTGGGAGAGGACCCGCCCGGTCGTGAGGTGGAGCGGGTACTCCCGGTCGGGTTCCTCGGCGGCCGGGCGGTGGGTGACGGGTGCGAAGCGGGCCCGTCCGTCCGGGGTGGCGAAGCGGTCCAGGAACAGCCGGGGCGTGCCGGGGTGCTCCGTGTCGGGGCAGGGCCAGAAGACCCCGTTCTCGGCCCGGATCCGCGGGTAGCTGATCCCGGCGTAGTCGGCCGGACCGCCGGCCGAGGCGCGGCGGAGCTCCTCGAAGGCGTCCTCGGCCTGCTCGGGGAAGCCGTCCGCCACGCCGAGCCGGGCGGCCAGTTCGCGCAGTACGTGCAGGTCGGTGCGGACGCCCGGCGGCGGGGTCAGTGCCGCGCGGCGCAGGATCACCCGGCCCTCCAGGTTGGTGGTCGTGCCGGTCTCCTCCGCCCACTGCGCCGCGGGCAGCACCACATCGGCGAGGTGCGCGGTCTCGGAGAGCACCAGGTCGCTGACCGCGAGGAAGTCCAGGGCTCGGAGCCGCTCGGTGACGTGGGCGGCGTTCGGCGCGGAGACCACCGGGTTGGAGCCCATCACCAGCAGTGCCCGCGCGCCGCCGGCCGTGCCCAGGCCGTCCAGCAGTTCATAGGCCGAGCGGCCCACGCCAGGCAGGTCGTCGGGGTCCACTCCCCAGACGTCCGCGATGTGCGCGCGGGCTGCGGGGTCCTCGATCGAGCGGTAGCCGGGCAGTTGGTCGGCCTTCTGGCCGTGCTCCCGCCCGCCCTGTCCGTTGCCCTGCCCGGTGAGGCAGCCGTAGCCGGAGCCGGGCCGGCCGGCCTTGCCGAGCGCCAGGCAGAGGTTGATCCAGGCGCCGACGGTGTCCGTCCCCTTGCTGTGCTGCTCGGGGCCGCGCGCGGTGAGCACCATGCCGGTGGCGGCGTCGGCGAAGAGCCGCAGGGCCTCGCGGAGTTGGTGCACCGGTACGCCGGTGATGGCTTCCACCCGCTCCGGCCAGTGCGCCATCGCCGCGGCGCGGGCCGCCTGGAAGCCGGTGGTGCGCTCGGCGACGAAGGCCTCGTCCACCCTGCGGTCGGCGACCGCCAGATGCAGCAGGCCGAGCGCGAGCGCCAGATCGGTGCCGGGGACGGGTTGCAGATGCAGGTCGGCCTGTTCGGCGGTACGGGTGCGCCGCGGATCCACCACGATCAGGGTGCCGCCGTTGGCGCGCAGTTCGCTGAAGTGGCGCAGGGCGGGTGGCATGGTGTCGGCCGGGTTCGCGCCGACCAGGATCACGCAGCCCGTCGTGGCGACGTCGGCCAGCGGGAAGGGCAGTCCGCGGTCCAGCCCGAAGGCGATCCGGTGCGCGGCGGCCGCCGAGGACATGCAGAACCGGCCGTTGTAGTCGATGTTCGGGGTACGGAGCACCACCCGGGCGAACTTGCCGAGCAGGTAGGCCTTCTCGTTGGTGAGTCCGCCGCCGCCGAAGACCCCGACCGCGTCCCGCCCGTGGCGCAGGCCCGCCGCCGCCAGTCCGGATGCCACCCGGTCGAGGGCCTCTCCCCAGGAGGCCTCGCGCAGCTCGCCGCCCCGCCCGTCGCGTACCAGCGGCGTGGTCAGCCGGACCCCGGCGCCGAGCACCGCGGTGGCCGACCGGCCCTTTCCGCAGAGCGCGCCGCGGTTGACGGGGAAGTCGGGGCGCTCCAGTACCTGCGCCTCGCCGCCGTCCTGCGCCGCCCGCAGGCGCATGCCGCACTGCAACGAGCAGTACGGGCAGTGGGTGTCGGTCGTCGTCATGCCCCGAGCGTCGGCGGCCGCTGTTTCGCGACCGGGTCGGCCCTGTTGCGTCCGGGGTACGGCTCCTTCACCGGCCGCCGGGCCCGGGGTGATGTGGCGGAAATCTCGCGTAACGTTCGGAGGCCTCCCGCTTACGACGACGTGATGAGGGTGCAACGTGACCGAAACAGCGCCGCCGGAACCTTCAGAACATGAACAGCACCCAGCCCGCGGGCCCGCTCGTCGGCTTCACCATCGGCGTCACCGCCGCGCGCCGGCGGGAGGAGCTCGTCGCGCTGCTGCGCCGGCGCGGGGCCACGGTGGTCGAGGCGCCCGCGCTGCGGATCCTCCCGCTGGAGGACGACGCGGCGCTGCGCCGGGCCACCGCGCGCTGCCTGACCGGGCCGCTCGACTATGTGGTGGCGACCACCGGGGTCGGCTGGCGCGGCTGGCTGAGCGCGGCCGACGGCTGGGGGTACGGCGCGCGGCTGGCCGAGGTGTGCCGGGAGGCCGTGGTGCTCACCCGCGGTCCGAAGGCGACCGGTGCGGTGCGTGCCGGGGGCCTGAGCGAGACCTACTCCCCCGTGACCGAGACCACCGACGCGCTGCTGACCTGGCTGCTGGCGCGCGAACTGCCCGGCAGACGGATCGCCGTGCAGGAGCACGGAGTGCCGCTGGACGCCTTCTCCGCCGCGCTGCGCGAGCGGGGCGCCCAGGTGATCCCGATCCCGGTCTATCGCTGGGGCCCGCCGGCCGATCCGTCGCCGCTGCGCCGGCTGGTCGAGCAGACGGTCCGTCGCGAACTGCACGCGCTCACCTTCACCAGCGCGCCCGCGATCGACGCCTTCCTCGCTGCGGCGGCCGGACTCCGGCTCGGCGACGAGGTGTTGACCGCACTGCGGGAGGACGTGCTGCCGGTCTGTGTGGGGCCGGTCTGCGGCAGGCGGCTGGAGGAGGCCGAAGTCGACGTGCTTTTCCCCGAGAGGGGGCGGCTCGGTGCCATGGTGCGGACCGTCGAGGCCGCACTGTCGGCGCACGCCCGGCGTGAAGTACGCGCCGGCCCCAGCACCTTGGTGCTCCAGGGCAATGCCGTACTGATCGACGACGACCCGCCGGTGCGGCTTCCGCCGCTGCTCGCGGCCGTGCTGCGGGCGCTGGCCGAGCAGCCGGGGCGGGTGCTCAGCCGGGCCGAACTGCTGCGCCGCGTCTGGGGCACCGGCCAGGCCGACGAGCACGCGGTGGAGGCGGCGGTCGCCCGGCTGAGAGGGGCGCTGGACGGACATGCCCGGCTGGTGCGTACGGTCCCCAAACGCGGCTACAGCCTGGCGACGGCATGAGGGACGAGACCGCGGCGCCGACCCTGCTGGCCGTGGCGCACGGCACCCGTGACCGGGCGGGCATCGCCGCCTACCGGGCGTTGCTCGACCTGGTGCGTGCCCAGCGGTCCGGTCTGACGGCCGAGCTGTCCTTCCTGGACCTCGCGCTGCCGACGCCGGCCCAGGTGCTCGCCGCCCGTCGTGGTCCGGTGGTGCTGGTCCCGCTGCTGCTGAACACCGGCTACCACGTGACGGTGGACCTGCCCGCCGTCCGGGCCGCCGCGCCCCACCCCGGCATCCGGCAGGCGGCGCCGCTCGGCCCGGACCCGTTGCTGGCCGCCGCCCTGGCCGACCGGCTCGCGGAGGCCTGCCGACTCTCGCAGGCGGGCCGGAGCGCGGGCGGCCACGGACCGTCCGGGCCCGACGCCGTCGTGCTGGCGGCCGCCGGGTCCACCGATCCGGTGGCCCGTGCGGACACCGAGACGATGGCCGGTCTGCTCCGGGAGTGGCTCGGGCGCCCGGTGGTCGCCGCCTACCTCTGCGCGAACGCGCCGTCACCGGCCGAGGCGGTACGGGCCCTGCGGGCCGCGGGTCACCGCCGGGTGGCGGTGGCCCGCCATCTGATGGCCCCGGGTCATTTCGCCCGCCGCGCGCAGGAAGCCGGCGGCTGCCTCGTATCGGCCCCGCTCGGCGCGCACCCCGACGTGGCACGCCTGGTGCTGAAGCGCTTCGACGAGGCGTCCGGGCGGGCGGCGCGGTGTCCGGCCGGGGCGGCTATTCGAACCGTGTGACGTCACCGGCGCCCCGGCGGACGATCTCGGGTTCGCCGCCGGAGAAGTCGATGACGGTGGTCGGCTCGGTGCCGCAGTCGCCCGAGTCGACGACGGCGTCCACCACGTGATCGAGGCGTTCCTTGATCTCCCAGCCCTGTGTCAACGGCTCGTCCTCGTCGGGCAGGAGCAGGGTGCTGGACAGGAGCGGTTCCCCGAGTTCGGCGAGCAGCGCCTGAGTGACGACATGGTCGGGGATCCGTACGCCGACCGTCTTCTTCTTCGGGTGCAGCAGCTGGCGCGGCACCTCTTTCGTGGCGGGGAGGATGAAGGTGTAACTGCCGGGCGTCGCCGCCTTGATCGCACGGAACACATCGTTGTCGACCTGCACGAACTGACCCAGCTGGGCGAAGTTCCGGCAGACGAGCGTGAAGTGGTGACGGTCGTCGAGGTTCCGGATCGAGCGGATCCTGCCGATCCCGTCTCGGCTGCCCAGTTGGCATCCCAGTGCGTAGCAGGAGTCTGTCGGGTACGCGACGAGCGCACCGGACCGGATGCTGTCGGCAACGCTGCTGATGGTGCGCCGCTGAGGATTCTCGGGGTGCACGTCGAAGTACTTCGCCATTCGCGGAGTCTAAGGGCAGTCCGGTATCCGTTCCTCGCTTCGAGGGGGACACCGCCGTATCGGGTGAGTGGCGGGCGGCTCCCGGCTCACCTCCACGGCGTGGGACTCACCACCGCAGCATGGAGATATGCCTGATATGTTACGAATATCACTGATGACCTGCGGTGCTGGACCGTGCCGCCCGTGCGACGGGAGCAGGAATGAACGGTGGACCCGAACCCATGAGCGCTGCCGGCCGCAGGGCTCTGGAACAGGAGCTCGCCGACCTGCGCACCGAGCGCGCCACCGTCGCCGCCACGCTGCGCGGCGGGGAGCAGGTGGGCGACCGGGCGGACGAGGCCGACGAATTGCAGCGCGGCATGCATCTCGACCGTCTGGACACCCGTATCGCGGAGATCGACGGCCGGCTCCGCGAGGCGGACGTCGCGGGGCCGCCCTCGACCGAACCGGTCGGCGTGGGCAGCACTGTGAAGGTGCGGTTCGCTGACGGCACGGAGATGACCATGCGGATCAGCGAGTTCCCCGACGCACAGGACCCGACGCTGGTCACCTCGGACAGCCCGCTCGGCAGCGCGCTGCTCGGCCGTCGCGCCGGCGAGACCGTCACTTATGACGCGCCCGGGGGACGTACGACCGCCGTCGTGGTGTCGGTGGGCGGCGAGAGCGCCTAGGTGTACTCGGCCATGAGGTTGGGGACTCGCGTCGGTAGTTGATCAAGAAGAGACCTCCGGGCGTAGTGGAGATGCCTGTCTTCACCACAACCGGAGGTCTTGATGGCCCACGCCAATGCCCGGCTGACCTTTCACGGCAGATGCCTTCTGGTACGCCGTGTCGTGCAGGACCTGCGTCCTGTGGCGCATGGGGCCAACGAGCTGGGAGTCTCGCGGCAGTGCGCGCATCGATGGGTGGCCCGCTTCCGGGCTTTCGCACGTGGCGGAGTTGAAGAAGTCGGCGACGCGACTCGGCATCCCGGTGCTCCACACCGCGCAGCCCGGTGGCCGGAGCCCGGAACAGCGCGGACTGCAACAGGTCTTCTGAGGTCCGGGTCTGCCGGCCGACCCGCACTCCGCCGCGATCGCCGAGGCCGTCGCACCCGACGAGGGCGACACGGTGCTCACCAAGTGGAAGTACATCGGCTTCGTCCGCACGACCTACTGAAACGCCTGCGTGAACAGGGCCGCGACCAGGTCGTCATCACCGGCGTCCACGCCCACATCGGCGTCCTCATGACCGCGTACGAAGGCCCGGATGCAGAACATCCGGGCCTTCGTGGTGGCCGACACGGTGGCCGACTTCTCCGCCGAGGACCACGCGATGGCCCTGCGCTGGGCGGCAGGCAGATGCGCCGTCGTCACGAGCACCCGGACCGTCTTCGAAGGGAACTGACCCATGCCTTCCGCCGGATTCGACGCGGGCGCGCGGACCGGCCCGGCGTAAGCTGCGTTCGGCATGGACACGGCTGGGGGCGGAGCACATGACGGATGAGTCGGCACAACGGTGGGGCTCGACCCTCGATTCGGTCGTGGTGTACGCGCAGGGCGCGATCTGCCGACGCCTGGCCCGGGGCAGCGTGTCGCCCGACGGCCGGGTGCGGGTGACGGGGCTGCCCCGCTCGCTGGACCCGGGCTCGCTGCGGGCCGGTGTCCTCGGCTCCCCCGGTGTGCGCGTCACCGAGGCCCGAGTGGAGGTCGAGGCCGAGCCGGTCGGCTCGCGCGCCCCCGACGAGTTGCGGCGCGAGGTCGAGCGGCTCAGCGACGAGCACGCTGCCGCGCAAGGACGCCGGGACCGGCAGCTGAGCCTGATCGAGGAGGTCAGGGCTCTCCACCCGGTCCCGCCGCCCCGCAGGCGGGACGATCCGCACCGCCGCACCCCGGTCGAATCCTGGCTGGAGCTCGCCGGCTTCGTGGACGAGCGGCTGGCGGGGCTGCACAAACGGCTCGTCGAGCTGGAGGAGGCGCTGCGCGCCGTCGAGCACGAGCTCGACGGCGCCGCCGACAGGCTCGCGCGGGCCTCCACCGACGCGCCGTCGGCGCACGTGGAGACCACGGTCTGCGCGGTGCTCACCCTCGCCGGCACCGACAGCGACGCGGGTGACGCGGAGGTGGCGGTGGAGCTGGAGTACGGAGTGCCGGGCGCCGTCTGGGTGCCGGCCTACCGCCTCGGTCACCGTCAGGGCGACGGCAGCGGCAGGCTGATGCTGCGCGCCTCGGTCGCCCAGCGGACCGGCGAGGACTGGACCGGTGTCCGCATCGCCCTGGCCACCGCTGATCTCCGGCGCCGCACCGACCTGCCGAGGCTCCGCTCGATGCGGATCGGACGCAGCCAGGCCGCCCCCGCTCCCTCCGGCTGGCGCGAGCCCCCGGCCGGGCTCGTCGACCTGTTCTCCGGCTACGACGCGGCAGGTCCCGGCCCGGCCCCGGCACCAGCGGCGTCGGTGGGCGGCTACGCCCCCGCAGCGGCCGCGGCGGAGCCGGCTCTGCCACCTCCGCCTCCCCCGCCGCCCGCACCGACCCCGGCCCAGGCCCCGCTGAGCTACGGCGCTCCGCCGGCCGCGTTCCCGCCGCCGAGCGGCGGGTACGGCGCTCCCCCCACGGCCGCCTTCCGTGGCGGGCCCTACGCGGGTGCCCCAGGCGCCACCATGGCGCCCGCGGCACCCGGCGGCGCCGTGCCGCCGCCCCAACCGGCACCGGCAGCCGGTCCGCCTCAGCCGAGCGGCGCCGAACTCGACTATGCCGGCCTCGTCCTGTGCGGCCCCGAGGAGACGGGCGGTCGCAGGGGCCGGCTGTTTCCCGGCTCCCCCTTCGACCCGGTGGCGGCCGAGTACCGCCGCCGCGCCGAGGCGGTCGCCGCGCTGCCGCTGCCCCGTCAGGCAGTACGTCCCCGCGAGTCGGCGGGCTCCTTCGACCACCGCTTCGATGCCGCCACCCGCGCCGACATCCCGTCGGACGGCACCTGGCACACCGTCACCGTCGGCGAGATCCCGGTCGGTCTGCGTACCGAGTACCTCTGTGCGCCCTCCGTGGAGCAGACCGTGTACGCGACGCTGGTGCTCTCCAACTCCACCGACCAGGCTCTGCTGGCCGGCCCGGTGGAGATCACCGTCGACGACGACTACCTGCTGACCGCCGCACTGCCCACGCTCGCCCCCGGCGGGGTCCGCCGGGTGGGGCTCGGGCCGGCCGAGGGCATCCGGGTCACCCGCCGTACCAACGTGCACGAGTCCACCGCGGGCCTGCGCAACAACACCACCGTGCTCGACCACCGCGTCCACGTGGAACTGTCCAATGGGCTCGCGAGGCCCGTCACGGTGGAGGTCCACGAACGGGTGCCGGTCTCCTCCGAGCCGGACGTCCGGATCGAGGAACGGGCCGACTGGACGGCACCCGAGGAAGACACGGGGCCCGACCGGCACTCGCCGGGAACCCGCGTCTGGTGGCTCGACCTGCCCGCAGGCGCCACCGCCGCCCTCGACGGCGGTTACGAGATCCGCATCCCGACCGGCAAGGCCCTGGTCGGCGGCAACCGCAGGAGCTGACACACCACATGTCCACGGCCCCGAAGCCGATCGCCCTCCCCGTCACCGCCGTCACCTGTCTCGAGGACCGCGCCCACGTCGAGCGCGCCGTCGTGCTCGATCTGGAGGCCGGGATCCAGCGGCTGCGTCTCGGGCCGGTCAGCGCGCTGGCGGTCGACCGGACCCTGCATGCCGAGCTGACCGCCGACCACCCCGCGACCGTCCTCGACGTACGGATCGTCCGCAGCTGGACGCCGCGCGCGCCGTTGCCGCCCACGGAGGACGACTCCGCCCTGCGCCATCGCGTACACGCCCTCGAAGAGGAGCGGCAGGCCCTGGAGCAGCGGCGAGACCGGCTGAAGACCCGGCTCGGCCTGCTCGGCCGCCTCACCGCCGATCTGCTGCGGGAAATCGGCGAGGGCGCCGGCTCCGGGGAGACCGAAGCGGCCCGCTGGGCCCGGGAACTGGACCGGGTGGACACCGAACGCGACGAGCACGGCGAGCAACTCCGCTCCGCAGACGCCCGGTTGGCCGCCCTCAACAGCGAACTCGGGGCAGCCGAGCGGGCCATGCGGCTCGCCGAGGAGGAGCCGGCCGAACTGGTCGGCCATGTCGAGCTGACCGTGGAGGCCGTGGCCGCCGGGCCGGCCGGGCTGCGGCTGAGCCACCTCACCCCGTGTGCGCTGTGGCGGCCCGCCTACCGGGCCGTGCTCGACGGGGACTCCCTGACGCTGGAGACCGACGCGATGGTCTGGCAGCGCACCGGCGAGGACTGGTCGGACGTACGGCTGACACTGTCGACGGCCCGGTCGGCGCTGGCCACCGATCCGCCACGGCTGGACGAGGACCGGCTGACCCTCAAGGACCGCTCCGCGGCGGAGCGCCGCACGATCGACGTCGAGCTGCGCGAGGAGGAGATCGGGGTCCTCGGCCCGGCCCCGGTGCTCGGTCTGCCGGGAGTGGACGACGGCGGCGAGGCGCGGGTGCTGAGATCCCCCGCGCCGGTCTCGGTGCCCGGTGACGGCCGCGCCCACCGGGTGCCGCTCTCCGCCTTCACCGCGGCCGCGCGCAGCGAGTACGCCTGCTCACCGGAGTTGTCCCCACTGGTCACCCAGGTGGTGCGGTTCGACAACCTGTCCGGCCACGCGCTGCTCGCCGGGCCCGTGGACCTGGTGCGCGGCAGCGGCTTCGTCGGCCGCGGCACGCTGGACTTCACCGCCCCCGGCGCACCCGCCGAGCTGGCCTTCGGCAGCTGCGACGACTACCGGGTGGTCCGGCGTGCCGAGGAGTCCCGCGACTCCACCGGGATCACCCAGCGGACCGTGGTCACCCGCAAGGTCCGGCTGCACCTGTCCCGGTTCTCCGCCCCCGGGGAGCACGACGAGCGGATGGTCGTCCTTCGGGAGCGGGTCCCGGTCTCCGAGGTCTCGGCGGTGGAGATCCGGCTGCGGAAGGGTTCGTGCTCCCCGGCGCCCGACGCGGTCGACGCCGAGGGCATCGCCCGCTGGGACGTCCCGCTCCCGCCCGGCGGCCGCCGCACGGTCACCCTGGTCTACGAGGTGTCGGCGAGCGCCAGGGTCACCGGGCTCTGAGTCCGGTGGACGGCTGCTCGCGATGTCACGGAGTGGCCGGGGCGGAACATCCGTGGCCCTTCGCCGAGCGCTCGGCGAAGGCCCGCAGTGCCGCACGTTCGTAGGCAAGGTCCGCGTCGCTTCCGGGGTACTTGCGGCGCTCGCCCCTCTCGGCCGACGGCTGCAGAGTGAACAGGGCCTGGCCGTCGGGGCACTTGGCCGATGTCCAGCTCATCCGGCCGCCGGGGTCGCGCTGGTGCGCGGGGGTGTCGGCGTTCGGTGTGTCCTCGTACGAGTCCTCCGCGGCGAGAACCAACTGCTGTTGCGCATAGGGGCCGAAGTCCGCTTCCAGCACGTAGCGGGGCCTGCGGTCGGCGTCAGCGAGTCGGCACGTCTCGTGCGGGGCGCCCCCGCGGGCCGTCTCGGTGGCGATCGCCATGCCGTGTGCGGCGGGAATCCCGGAGCAGGTTCCCTGCGCAGTGCCGAGCGGTTCGTACTCGTCCCGGATCACCGGAAGTCCGAGGCTGCTGACGGGCTTCCCGAGCTCGGCTCCGCAGTGCCGGGCCTTCGAGACCCTGGACGCGGTGGAGGTGGCGATCCTGGTGAACCCCGGTCTTTCGGCCGGGTCGTCCAGTGACGCGTCGCCGGTTGTCGTGACGGATACGTACAAGCTCTTGGGACTGCGTGTCCCGGTGCACTTCAGGGCCAGACTCGTGGTCACGTCCTCGTACTCGGTGGCACTGAAGAGATCCGCCCTTGCGACGTCTTCCCGTCCGGCTCCGAAGAGCCCTGACCACCCGTGGCCGACCGGCACGGCGAAGACTGCCTGAGAGCCCGTGAAGAGGGAGTCCGGGTACTGTCCGGCCTGTGAGGTGTCGAGGATGCTGATCTCGACGGCGCCGCCACCGTAGACGTGCACCTCACACCCCACCAGGGCCGTGCCACGTCTTTCGTTCTCGACCTCGACGGCTCCCGCTCCGAGGACGCCGCGCACCACGTTCCGGTCGAGCAGGCCGTCGCAGGCTCCGTCGAGCGCCGACTCGTCGCTCCAGCGCTGGAAGTCGCCGTGCACCTGGAGATACCCGGCGACGACGACGGCCGCTACGACCAGGGCCACGACCGCCCGCAGGACGTTCCGTCTCACCGCCATCTCTCCACCTCTCCCAGGATCCTGGATTCATGACACCCCTGCTGCCGGGGCCAGCCGTCGGGGTCGGCGAGATAGCTGTCCATCAGCTTGCGGGCGTCCTTGGAGTACTTGGTCCGCTCAGCCTCAGTGAGCGTGTACGCACTGAGGTCGTTTGTCTCCATGCGGACGGTGACCCGGTGGTACGTGCTGCCCGCGGCACATTCCGACCCTGCCCACAGGGCGAGTTCGCGCGACCCCGAGTCCGGGATGTCCCTCGTCCGTTCCCCGTCGCGGAAGCCGAAGCTGTCACCGGAGCGTTCGTACTGGGCGTCGACCGGGTCCCTGAGCGGCCCGGACCAGCTCGCCGCCGAGACCTCGACGACCGCACCGTCGGGTGGTGTCGGATCCGTTTCCATCGGGTCCTCGCGGTTCAGGACGGTGGCAGTGCAGACGCTCACCAGCCGTGAGTCCTGCAGATCACCGCCGGCGGTCCACTTGCCCGGGAAACCCGCTCGCCTGCCGACCCCGCGGCACTTCTTCACGCCCAGACCCGGCTCGTCGACCCCCACGACCTCCATGTTGCCGCCGTCCGCGTCCTGGGTGACATGGGCCTCGTGCGTGTCGAGGACCCGCGTGGGCGGCTCCAGCGGGGAGCCGCCGCACTTCTGCGCGGCGGTGATCCCGTTGGCGACCTGGACCGCGGTACGGAAGCCGTAGAGATACCCGGCCGGCTTCCCCTTGCCGGGAACGGGCAGATCGACATCGGCCGCGACGTACATCCCCGACACCTCGCGGGCCCGCCCCGCCAGCCCGCCGGGGCACTCGGCGACGACCCATGTCCGCCCGCGCTCGTCCACCCGGCCGGTGAGTCCGGGCGCCTCGTACCCGTCGTTGTCGACGCCGGGCAGGATGTCCTTGGCCCGCAATGTCACCGGCATCCCGGATATGAGCGCGACGGCCCGCACCCGCACCGATCCGTGCCCCGGCCAGGTGACGGAGCAGTTCACCAGGGAATGGCTGTCCTCACCGGGATCGAGCACGGTGCCGTACTGACTCACCTCGCCCGCGACGTCGTCGGGCACGAGGCCCCGCAGCTCCTCGTACGGCAGCAGCCCCGCACAGGCACGCTTCAACTGCGCCCGGTTCGCCGCCATATGGCCACGCTCGTCCGACCGGCCGCCACCGCCCGAGAAGAACACCACCCCGGTGACGAGCAGCACGAGCGGCAGCCCTATGAACAACGGCTTGCGCAGCCATGACGGCACTCGGCCCACGGAGCCCCCTCCCCCAGTACCACTGGCGGATTCAAATCATCGCCGGCGGATCGAACAATGGAACCTATCAGAGCCCGTAGCCCCGACCGCTGGGGCTTCCAGGGCGCTGAAGGACGGCCGAGCACCGTCCTCTTCGGCTTGGTGCAACAGGCCTGGTCCCGCGCCCCCTTGCGGGTCCTTGCGCGCGTGGTTGCGCGCGTCGGGACCCGCGTCCCGGCCGTTGCGGCCGGATGCCGAACACCCTCCCCGCCTGCCCGCAGCCGCACTTCGTAGCTGCTCGTCGGACAAGCCCCTTTCGAGTCCGTGGGCGGGTCGCTCCACCGCTGGCTGAGCGGGTCCGTCCGCGGCGGTTCGCCCGGAAGTTGCGGGGCGCCGCGCCGCAGCCCGTCGACGCCGGCGCCCCTGCCGCCCTGACTCGTCGGCCCCACACCGCTGGAGCCGAACCGGCCACTCGCAGGGACGCGCCGCCGATCGCGGCTGGATCTCGCTGATACTCGGACAAACATCGCGCGAGCACGATCATCGTATCGAGTTAATGTCGGCAACTTTCCTTGGTCCGGAGGCCGAAGCGGCCATTAGTGTCCCTGTGGACCTGGACGGATTCCCGTTCACATACCCCTTTTCCCTCTTGTTGCCCCGCGGCGTCCGCATACGCACATCAACGCCCTCATCAAGGAGAGCTCGCCCGATGACCACTGACTCGAGCCCGGAAGCACAACTGGAGTTGCCCCGGCAATCCAGCCTGGGCACGGCGGCTGCCCGCAACCTCGCCACCACGACCAAATCCGCCCCGCAGATGCAGGAGATCACCTCTCGCTGGCTGCTGCGGATGCTCCCGTGGGTGGAGGCCCGGGGTGGGGCCTACCGGGTCAACCGTCGCCTGGCCTACACCGTCGGCGACGGGCGCGTGGACTTCGTCCAGGACGGCTCCGACGTCAGGGTGATCCCCCGTGAGCTCGGTGAACTGGCTCTGCTGCGCGGCTTCGACGACGCGGAGGTGCTGACGGCCATCGCCGACCGGTGCGTCCAACGCGACTTCCGGGCCGGCGAGACGCTGGTCGAGCGCGGGACGCCCGCGGACAAGCTCCACCTGATCGCCCACGGCCGCATCAAGCAGTCCTCCATGGGAAGTTACGACGACGAGGTCGCCCTGGACGTACTCGCCGACGGGGACCGATTCGGGGAGAACGTCCTCCTCGACGGGGACGCCCGGTGGGAGCAGACCGCCACCGCCGAGACCTCGGGCACACTGCTCACGCTGTCACGTGCCGACTTCGCGGCCGTGCTGTCCACGGCGCCGAGCCTCCGGGACCACCTCGAAGCGTTCTCATCGCTCTCCCGCCGGCGGCAGAACCACCGCGGTGAAGCGGAGATCGCGATGTCGGCCGGCCACACCGGCGAGCACGAGTTGCCCGGCGCGTTCGTCGATTACGAACTCGGTCCGCGCGAGTACGAACTCTCGGTCGCCCAGACCGTTCTGCGGATCCACACCAGGGTCGCCGACCTCTACAACGGGCCGATGAACCAGACCCAGGAGCAACTCAGGCTCACCGTCGAGGCGTTGCGCGAACGCCAGGAGCACGAGCTGATCAACAACCGGGAGTTCGGCCTGCTCCACAACGCCGACTTCAAGCAGCGCATCCAGACACACTCCGGCCCGCCGACGCCGGACGACATGGACGAACTGCTCTGTCGTCGCCGCGGTTCCAAGTTCTTCCTCGCGCACCCCCGGACGATCGCGGCGATCGGGCGTGAGTTCAACTCACGTGGGATCTATCCGGACCACGTCGACCTCGGCGGCCAGCAGGTCCCGGCCTGGCGCGGAGTCCCGATCCTCCCGTGCAACAAGATCCCCGTCACATCGGAGAAGACCAGCTCGATCCTTGTCATGCGCACCGGCGAGGAGAACCAGGGCGTCGTCGGTCTGCACCAGACCGGGCTGCCGGACGAGTACGAACCGGGTCTGTCGGTCCGCTTCATGGGCATCGACGAGAAGGCCATCATGTCCTACCTCGTCAGTACCTACTACTCCGCCGCGATCCTCGTGCCGGACGCGGTCGGCGTGCTGGAGAACGTGCAGATCGCCCGTTGGCCCAAGTAGCGGCCCGGTCCGAAGGGCCTGGTGCGACACCCCGAACGCCCCGGGGAAGTCGCGCGTGCCCGAAGGGCTTCGCGACAGCCCCCACCCCTGTCTTCGGGACAGGACAGCCGCCCACCCCACCGAGGAGCCACGGATGCCCACGCCTGAGCTGCCACCACCACAGTCGAGCCTGCCCGAGGCCGCCTCCCGCTTCGGTGCGTACGTACTCGCCGCAGCCGCCCGCGCCTGCGATGTCAAGGACGCCACCGGCGGCCCGCCGTCCACGCCTTCCCTGCCCGCGGCACCTGCGATTTCCGCGCCCGCCCCGCCTCCTCCCGACACCCCGGCAGTCGACGTACCCCCACCGGGCACCGGCCTGGAACGGATCCTGCGCGGCCCCAGTGGTCTGGGCACGGCGGGCCTGCGCCTGAGCCTGCGGGAGGAACCGCCGCCGCCTTCGGCCCCGCCGGCGCATACGACGGAAGGCACGCCGGTCCCGGGCCTCTACCACCACCCGGTGCCCGAGCCCGACCCGGTGCGGGTCGAGGAGGTCAGCCGAAGGATCAAGTCCTGGGCACTGGACGAGGTCTCCTTGTATCCCGAGGACTGGGAGGAGCAGTTCGACGGATTCTCCGTGGGCCGCTACATGGTCGGCTGTCATCCGGACGCGCCCACCATCGACCACCTGATGGTCGCCACACGCTTGATGGTGGCCGAGAACGCGGTGGACGACTGCTACTGCGAGGACCACGGGGGCTCGCCCATCGGCCTCGGCGAACGCCTTCTGCTGGCGCACACCGCCCTCGACCCCCTGCACACGACTGAGGAGTACCAGCCGCAATGGGCCGAGTCCCTCCACGCGGACGCGCCCCGGCGCGCCTACCGCTCCGCGATGGAGTATTTCGTCCGAGCGGCGAGCCCGTCCCAGGCGGACCGGCTCCGGCACGACATGGCCCGGCTTCACATGGGGTACCTCGCCGAAGCGGCCTGGGCCCAGCTGGACCACGTTCCGGAGGTATGGGAGTACCTGGCGATGCGCCAGTTCAACAACTTCCGTCCCTGCCCCACCATCACCGACACCGTCGGCGGCTACGAACTGCCGGCGGACCTGCACGCCCAGCCTGGCATGCAGAGGGTCATCGCCCTCGCGGGAAACGCGACGACCATCGTGAACGACCTCTACTCGTACACCAAGGAACTCGCTGCTCCCGGCCGGCACCTGAACCTGCCCGTCGTGATCGCCGAACGTGAGGGCCTCTCCGACCGGGACGCCTATCTGAAGTCGGTCGAGGTCCACAACGACCTCATGCACGACTTCGAGGCCGAAGCCGCCGCCCTGACCGCCGCCTGCCCCTCCCCGAACGTGCAGCGCTTCCTGCGGGGCGTGGCCGCGTGGGTCGACGGCAACCACAACTGGCACCAGTCCAACACCTATCGCTACAGCCTGCCCGACTTCTGGTAAGAGAATGGAATCATCGTGACCGACACCCAAATCACCGCCGCCTCCGCCTCCCTGCGCATCCCCCGCCCGGCGACGCCCTACCAGAGCGACATCGCCCGCTACTGGGACGGAGAGGCCAGGCCCGTGAACCTGCGTCTCGGCGATGTCGACGGCCTCTACCACCACCACTACGGCATCGGTGAAGTCGACCGCTCCGCACTCGGCGACGCCGAGGACAGCGAGAGCGAGAAGAAACTCATCGCCGAACTCCACCGGCTGGAGTCGGCGCAGGCGGAGTTCCTCCTGGGGCACCTCGGCGACATCGGGCGTGACGACACCCTGGTGGACGCCGGCTGTGGCCGCGGCGGCTCGATGGTGATGGCGCACCAGCGCTTCGGATGCAAGGTCGAAGGTGTCACGCTGTCGGCCAGGCAAGCCGACTTCGCCAACAACCGTGCCCGTGAACTCCGCCTCCAGGACCACGTCCGCGCACGCGTCTGCAACATGCTCGCCATGCCCTTCGAGACCGGGTCGGCCGCGGCCTCCTGGAACAACGAGTCGAGCATGTATGTCGATCTGCACGACCTCTTCGCCGAGCATTCCCGCGTCCTCGCGGTCGGCGGACGCTACGTGACCATCACCGGCTGCTGGAACCCCCGGTACGGCCAGCCCTCGAAGTGGGTCTCGCAGATCAACGCGCACTTCGAGTGCAACATCCACTCGCGCCGGGAGTACCTGCGCGCCATGGCCGACAATCGGCTCGTGCCACAGGCCGTCGTCGACCTCACCCCCGACACCCTGCCCTACTGGGAGCTGAGGGCCACGTCTTCGCTGGTCACGGGAATCGAGGACGCGTTCATCAACTCCTACAGGGACGGGTCCTTCCAGTACCTGCTCATCGCGGCCGACCGCGTCTGACCTCCTGCTGACCGGGAGGGCCCGTCCCGACGGAACGAGCCCTCCCCCGCAACCCCGCCGAGGTCAGCTCGACTTCGGCGGCTTCTGCGTGTCGAAGGCGAAGAGGGTGTTCTTCGCCGCGGCCACGATCACCACACGCCCCGCGACGGTCACGCGCGGGCTCGCGCCCAGCTCACCCGTCAGACCATCGGCCTGCGGATCGGTTGTCCACAGTGGCTTGCCGTCGGACGGTGACAGCGCGACCACCCGGCCGGTGGCCGAGCTGAAATACAGCGAGCCGTCTCCCGCCACGGGACCCGACGCACCCTCCACGCTCGTCTGCCGGGACCACTTCTTCCGGCCGGTCGCGGGGTCGAGCGCCGTGATGAGACCGGTCTGGCCGCTCACGTAGAGGGTGCCGTCCGCCATGCCGGGCGTCCCCTCGTACGTCTTGGCAAGCCGGGAGTACGTGACCTTCCGCGAGGCCGGGTCGACCTGCGCCACCGCGTTGTAGCCGGCCAGTTCCCATCCCTCCTTGTGCTCCTTGAGGAGTACGAGCCTGCCGTCGGCGACGCCCATCGGCACGGCGGGACCGTCGACCGCGATGGCCCTGCCCAGCGTCCCCGAGGCGCGGTCGACCGGGTACAGGGTGGAGTGGCGCACCTCCAGGCCATCCACCTCCGCGTCCGTCGCGCACATCGCGAGGAGCTGCGGGCCCACAGGGACGGGAGCGCACTGCGTCCCCGCGGGGAACGGCGTCCGCCAGGCGACCGTACCGCTGTGCGCGTCCCGGGCCTCGAAGCGGGAGTTGGAGGCGTCGACCGTCACAACGGCGGAGCCGACCACAACGGCGTCCTGGGTCCGGCCCGTGACGGCCTGCGACTGGGCGCCGGACGGCACGGACCACAGCTCCCGGCCGCTGTCCGCGTCAATGGCCACCACCTCGTCGAGAGCGCCTTGCGGGGCGCCCTGGGCGGCGAAGCGGTAACCGAGCACAGTGTCGTCGGTGGCGCCCACCATGTGCATGCCCTGGACGGGGACGCCCGGACTCTTCACCGTCCACGCCCGCGAGCCGTCCGAGGCCCTGATACGGGTCGCGACCACGCCTCCGCCCCCGCAGAACAGCGCGTCGCCGCGCGCGACGCAACGCAGTTCGTCGGGGGTGTCCTCGCTGCCGCCCCGCACAGTCGTGCGCCACGACGTGAAGCCGTCCGGAAGCGAGGCACCCGGCGTCGCAATGGTGTCGTCCGGGTCGCCGCCGCCGTTCCCCCCGAAGCCGCCCGCCTGCAGGGCGGCGACTCCCCCGCCGATCGCCGTCACCGCGACCGCGGCCGCGAGCACGGGACGCCATCGGCGACGGAGACGGCGGCCGATGGTGCCGGTGCTCCCCGTGCCGGGACCGGCCGGGGCGGTGGTCGGTGCCGGGGTGGCCGGCGTCGCGAAGTGATGCTGGGTGATCATGTCGCGGGTGCGGCCGGCGCCGCTCCCCTGCGCATCGATCCCGCCGAGGTCGGCCGGCAGGTCCCGCAGGAGCACCATGAGTTCGCCCGCCGAGGGGCGCCCTTCGGCGTCCTTGGCCAGGCACGACTCGACGACCGCGCGCAAGGCCTCCGGCACGGCGTCCAGCGACGGTTCCTCGTGCACCACCTGGTACGCCGTCAGGTACGGGCTGTCCGCGTCGAAGGGCCCGCGGCCCGTCGCCGCGTACACCAGCAGCGTGCCCAGCGAGAAGACGTCGGACCGCGGCCCCACGTCGCGCGGTGCCTGTAGCTGCTCCGGCGACATGAAGGGCGGCGTGCCGATGACCCGCCCCGTCATCGTCAGCGTCTGCTGGTCCGCGGCGCGCGAAATGCCGAAGTCGATGACGCGCGGGCCCTCGGGGGAGAGCACGACGTTCGAAGGCTTCAGGTCACGGTGGACGACCCCCACCCGGTGGATGTCGCGCAGCGCCTCCGCCAGCCCGATGCCGAGCCTCCGCAGCTCCGCTCCGTTCAGCGGGCCATCCGCCGCGATGCGCTGGGCGAGCGTGGGCCCCTCGATGTAGGTCGTCGCCATCCACGGCTGCTCGGCCTCAGGGGCGGCGTCGACCACGGCGGCGGTGAACGCGCCGCTCACCCGCCTCGCCGCGGCCACCTCCTGCCGGAAGCGGATGCGGAACTCGTCGTCCGCCGCGAACTGCTGATGGATCAGTTTGATCGCGACAGGCCGCCCCGAGCTCGTACGGGCCAGAAAGACCGTGCCCATGCCACCCGAGCCGAGGCGCGCCTCAAGCGGATAACCGCCGATCTCGGCCGGGTCACCTCCCCGCAGCGACACTCTTCCCTGCCTCCCGTCCCCCGTGCGGCTCTGCCGCGACGGGCCTGCGTATCCGTACTGCACACAAACTAGCCGCAGGGCAGTACGGCAGGGCAAAGCGGGTGACGTAGAGGGAACCCGGGGCCGCTCCCGTGCCGTGGGACACCACACGGTGCGGACCACCTCCGCACCAGCGCCTGGTTCGGGGCAGCTCTGACGCCGTCCTGGCCGTCACCGTCAAGAATTCGGGAAAAGACCGGCACGCGGCACCAAGAACGCGCCGGCACCCGACCCGACCGGCCGAGAACGGGCGCACGCTGGGCGAACCCATGCACGGAGGAGCTCCCGCCCCATGTCCGTTCTCAGCTCAGAGTCCAGTGCGGCACCGAGCGCCGAGGTGCCCTCACGTGCCGTCGGGTGAACTCGGTACGTCGTCGGTCCGGTAGGACAGGTGCTCGGCGACGGACACCACACCGTCGACGCTCCTGCACAGCCGTTCGATGACGGGAATCAGGCTCTTGAACTCGACGGATCCGCTGAGGACCACCTCCCCCTGCCGGACCTCGGCCGTCACCGCCGAGGGAGCGAGGCCCATCGTCTGCTGCAACACGTCCCGGTCGATCTCCTCACGGATGGCATCATCGTGGCGGAGAAAGACCCGTAGCAGGTCTCTGCGGCTGACGATGCCCAGCAGCTTGTCCGTCTCGTCCACGACGGGAAGGCGTTTCACGTCCTGCACCTCCATGAGGCGGGCGGCCTCGACAACAGTCCACTCCGGCCGCGCGCACACCGCGGGAGCCGACATCAGCTCCTCGGCCCTGGCCCCCTCGGCCTTGGCCCGCTCCCACGCCTCCAGATGCGGGATCGGTGTCCGGCCGGTCGGATCGGTCAGGTCGGCGGACTTGCGCAGCAGGTCGGCCTCGGACACGACGCCCATGGGCCGGTCCAGTTCGTCCACCACGGGCAGCGCGGTGACATCGTTCTCCGCCAGCAGTTCGACGATCTCCTTGAACGGCAGGTCACGTCGCGCCCGCACGACGTTCCGGGTCATGAGCTCTGCAACGGTTCGGTGATGCATGTGACTCGCCTTTCGGGGGTGCTGGTCAGAGGCGTTCATGTATCGGGCCGATCAGGAAGCGGTACGACGGCCACCGGGCAGTCGGCGTGGTGGAGCAGGACATGGGCGACGCGGCCGAGTCGAGGTCCCAGGTGGCCCGTGCGGTGCTGTGCCCCTACGACGACCAGGTCCGCCGCGGCCGAGCGTTGCACCAGTACCCTCACGGCCTTTCCCTCGACCGCCGCCGAGCGCAGCCGGACCGTCGGGTTCTCGCGCACGGCCTCGGCCACCGCCTCGTCGATCAGGGTCGCCGCACGTTCCTTGCAGTAGAGGTGCGGCTCGTCGACGGTACGCGGGTGGTCGGCGCGGTCGTGCGAGGAGCAGTGCCAGGCGTGTACGGCATCGAGTTCGCAGTCCCTCGCCCCGGCCTCGCGGAAGGCGAACCGGACCGCCGCCGGTCCTTTCTCGGGATCCCCGACACCCAGGAGGATCCGCCCGTGCCCGCCTTCGATTCCGGGCCTGTCGCCGCGCACGACGACGACGGGACACGGGGCCCGCGCGGCCACGGCCAGGCTGACCGAGCCGAGCAGAAGTCCGGCTGGCCCGCCACGGCCTCGCTCCCCGGTGATCAGCGCCTCGGCATGGCGCCCCTCCCGCAACAGCGCTGTCACCGCGTCCCCAGGCGTCACCTCGGCCGAGACATCGACCTCCGGACGACGGCGGTGGACCCGCTCGGCGGCGGATCCGGCAACGCGGCCGGCGAGCGCCCGCTCCGAAGGGCGGCCCAGAGCGAGTGCGAGTGCGGCGCCCTCGTACCGCACCGGCCTGGACACGCACACCAGCCGCAGTGGCAGCCCTCGCAGGGCTGCCTCATCGGCGGCCCAGTCGAGCGCCCTCAGACTGCTCTCCGTGCCGTCCACACCCACGACCAGGGGCAGCTTCATCATCCCCGCCGCCTTCCGTTCACCTGATGGAGCGAGCGCCTGTTCCCACAGTCGCACCGGCGCAGGCCCCCGGTGAGGGCCGGTCCGGCCCGGACGGGGAACGTTCGGCCCTCCTCGGGATCCGGCCGGACCGCGTCGCGAGGCGCGCGGAAGGCTGCGGTGGAGGGACCGGGCGGGCCGGCGGCACGGGCCGGACGGCCCAAGCCCAGGAACCACGCAGTGGCCTGGCAGGGTGCCTTCGACGCCTGTCTGTCGGCCGCGGGCGGGCAGCGCGCGTTCGATCCGGTGGCCGACTGTCTCCACCATGTCGACGGCCGGTCACGGCTGGACGGAGCCGCCGGATTCCTCGCCTCCCGGGGGCTGGACCTGCCGCTCGGCGATCCCGGCGACGCGCCGGGCACCGCCACGGTGTGGGCCGTCGCGGCCCGCAAGGAGGAGCTGCTCACCGCGAGCGTGCGTGCGCACGGCGTCGCCGCCTCGCCAGGTACCGTCCGTCTGCTGCACGCACTGGGGCGGGAGCGGGTGGCCTGTGCCGCGGTTTCGGCGTCGCGCCACGCGACCGAGCTGATGGCGGGTGAGGACACCGTCTCGCAGATCGAGCGACCGGTCCGCCTTCACCACACCTGTGCGCCCGCGGGCAGGAGCGGTCGCCCCCGCGGCCGGAGTCCGCGCCACCGGCTGTCACGGCGGCGGCCCTCACCCGCAGGAGGTGCGGTCCGGTGCTGTGAATCCGGCGAGCGAAGCAGTGCGTCGGATCGCTGTCCGCCCAGTGCGCTTCGGGTGAATTCCCGGCATGTTCCCGCCGGGTGAGTCCCTCCGAGCAAGAGCCCACATCCACGCTCGATCAGGACGGACCGCAGCCACCGGGAGATCGCCATGCACATCCTGCTTGTCGCAAGCGCCTTCAACAGCCTTACCCAACGTGTCCAGGCGGAGCTGAGGGACCACGGGCACTCGGTTGCCGTGCAGCTCGCGCACGACGAAGACCCGGTCCGCGAAGCCGTCCGCCGGGAGTGCCCGGACCTTGTCGTGGCGCCGTACCTGAAGACCGCGATCCCCAGGGACGTCTGGTCGGTCCACACCTGTCTCGTCGTCCATCCGGGGCCGGTCGGAGACCGCGGGCCCTCCTCCCTGGACTGGGCTGTCCACGAGGGAGCGGACCGCTGGGGCGTCACCGTGCTTCAGGCGAACGCGGAGATGGACGCGGGCGACGTCTGGGCGTCCGTGGCCTGTCCGCTGCCCCCGGTGGGCAAGAGCGACCTGTACCGCAACGAGATCTCGGACGCCGCCGTGGAGGCGGTGTTCCTGGCGGTCGGACGCTTCGCGTCGGGGGCGTACACCCCGGCGCCGCAGGCCCCCGGCACCGGCGAGGGCTGCCGCCCCCTGTTCCGCCAGTCGCTGCGTCGCATCGACTGGCAGTCGGACTCCACCGCGACGGTGGTCCGCAAACTCAGGGCGGCGGACTCCCAGCCCGGTGTGCTCGACGAGTTGCTGGGCGGCGAGTGGTTCCTGCACGGCGGGTATCCCGACTCCCGGCCGGGCGGGCGTCCGGGGGATGTGGTGGCCACCCGGGACGGCGCGATCTGCCGGGCGACCACCGACGGGGCGGTGTGGATCCCCGAGCTGCGGCCACGGCGGGCGCCGGGCGGCCCGGCCACCTTCAAGCTCCCCGCCACCTCGGCGCTGGCCGGACGTCTGTCCGCCGTGCCCGAGCGGCCGGCTCCGCTGCACCGGACCGGGGACGACGACACCTGGTCCGAGATCGGCTACCGGGAAGAGGCCGGAACCGGCTTTCTGTCGTTCTCGTTCCGTGGCGGCGCAATGAGCACGGAGCAGTGCCGACGCCTGCTGCGCGCCTACCGGTTCGCCTGCTCCCGGCCCACCTCGGTGCTGGTGGTCGGCGGCGGCCGGGACTTCTTCTCCAACGGCATCCACCTCAACGTGATCGAGGCGGCGGCCGATCCCGGCGCCGAGTCCTGGGCCAACATCAACGCCATGGACGATCTGGTGGAAGCGGTGCTGACCACCACCGACCGGCTCGTCGTCGCCGCCCTGTCCGGAAACGCCGCGGCGGGCGGGGTGATGCTGGCCCTCGCCGCCGACGAGGTGTGGTGCAGGGCGGGAGCGGTGTTGAATCCGCATTACCGCCTGATGGGGCTTTACGGATCGGAGTACTGGACGTACACGCTGCCGCGGCGGGTGGGGGCGCCGGCTGCCGACCGGCTCATGCGGGACGCCCTGCCGGTCAGCTCCACCGCGGCCCACCGGCTCGGGCTGGTCGACAGGGTGATCCCGTGCGCACCCCGGTCGTTCGACTCGGAGGTCGGCGCCCTGGCGACCCGCCTGGCAGCCCTGCCGGCGACCCAGTCCCGGATCCACGCGAAGAAGGAGGAGCGGGACCGGGTCGACCTGGCCGCGTACCGGGAGGCCGAACTCGTCCGCATGCACCGCATCTTCGCGGACCCGCACCACCCGTACCACCGGCTGCGCCGGGCCTTCGTCCGCAAGGAGCGCCCGGCGTCCGGCGCCGCGGTCCCACAGCTCCCGTTCCCCCAGGGCTGACCGCGGCGCGGCGGCGGAGCGGCTACCGCTGCTCCGCCAGCCAGTCGTACCAGTGGGCCAGGCCCTCGCCTGTGGTCGCGGAGACCGTCAGCACGCGCACGTCCGGATTCACCGAGCGCGCGTGGTGCGCGCACTGCTCGACGTCGAAGGCGACATGGGGCAGGAGATCGGACTTGTTGATCAGGATCAGGTCGGCGGCGGCGAACATGTACGGGTACTTCAGCGGCTTGTCCGTGCCCTCGGTGACCGAGATGATCACCACCTTGCTGCGCTCCCCCAGGTCGAACAGGGCGGGGCACACCAGGTTTCCGACGTTCTCCACCATGAGCAGGGATCCCTCGGCCGGGGACAGCGCCGTGAGGGCGTCCCGCATCATCTCCGCGTCGAGGTGGCACCCCGCCCCCGTGTTCACCTGCACCACGGCGCAGCCCGTACGTCTGATCCGGTCGGCGTCGAGCCTGGTCTCCTGGTCGCCCTCGACGACGGCCACCGGCCGGCGGCCGCCGAGGTCGGTGACGGTGCGTTCCAGCAGGGTGGTCTTGCCCGCGCCCGGCGAGCTCATCATGTTCACGGCCACGACGCCCCGGTCGGTCATCCACGTCCGGTTGCGCTCCGCGAGCAGGTCGTTCTTGGCGAGTACCTTCTGCTCGATGGTGACCGTCCCACCGGCTCCATCCGGCTGACGACCCTCGTGCGGACGAGGGTGCGGGTGCGGGTGCGGATGTCCGTGGTCCGGCGCATCATCCTCCCGCAGCATCACGATCCTGGTCCCGCCGGACTCCTCGGCACAGCCGCAGGTACCGCACATGGTTCAGCCCACTTCCATGGAGACGATCTGCAGTTCCTGTCCCGATGTGATCTCCACATCCGCGCTGCCGCAGGGACACAGCAGAATCAGGTCGGTCAGGGTGAATGCGACGGCACAGGTGCGGCAGCGGCCGGCGCCGGGCGGCTGGTCGATCTCCAACCGCGCGCCCTCGGCGGCCGTTCCCTCTGTGACAAGGCCGAAGCAGAACCGCATCGAGTCGGGCACCACGGCCGTGAGCACGCCGACGCGGACGCGGACCGACCGGACCGGACGCCCCCCGGCGCGTTCGCACACCGCGTCGACGACGCTCTGTGTGATGGCCAGCTCGTGCACAGGTGCCTCGTCCTTCCGCGGGTGGCTCCGACCGTAGGGCCACGGGAGGACCGTGACGCCGTCCGACGGGACCCGTCCCTCGCCCGGATCACCCGAGCGGCCGACCGCATGCCGTCATTCGGGCCCCGGTGACCAGGCGGAGCGGCGAATTCCCCTGTTGCCGGTGCTCGCGAATCGAGGCGTGATGGTAGCAATGTGCGCATACCCACCCGTGGGGGCCGATGGCCGGTAGGCCGTCATCCTGAAAGGCGACACTGCCATGCCGACAGAGGAAGCGGTAAAGGCGGAGGACACACTGATCCATGTGCTGTGGATCAACGCAGGACTGAGCTGTGACGGCGATTCCGTCTCCCTGACCGCCGCCACACAGCCGAGCATCGAGGAGATCGCGCTCGGCGCCCTGCCGGGACTTCCGCGGGTCGCCGTCCACTGGCCACTCATCGATTTCGAATGCGGTCCGAACGGCGGCGCCGACGATTTTCTCGAATGGTTCTTCAAGGCCGATCGCGGAGAGCTGGAACCGTTTGTTCTCGTGATCGAGGGATCCATTCCCAACGAGCGGTTGCACGACGACGGATACTGGTGCGGGTTCGGCAACGATCCCGCCACCGGCCAGCCCGTGACGACCAGCGAGTGGCTCGACCGGCTGGCTCCGAAGGCGACCGCGATCGTCGCGGCCGGCACCTGCGCGACGTACGGCGGCATCCATGCCATGGCGGGCAACCCGACCGGCGCAATGGGGGTTCCCGACTACCTGGGCTGGGACTGGAAGTCCAAGGCCGGCATCCCGATCGTGTGCGTGCCCGGGTGCCCGATCCAGCCGGACAACCTCTCGGAGACGCTCACCTACCTGCTCTACATGGCCACCGACCAGGCACCGATGATCCCGCTCGACGACGCGCTGCGGCCGACGTGGCTGTTCGGGGCGACGGTCCATGAGGGCTGCGACCGGGCCGGGTACTACGAGCAGGCCGACTTCGCGACGGAGTACGGCTCGCCGAAGTGCATCGTCAAGCTGGGCTGCTGGGGCCCCGCGGTCAAGTGCAACGTGCCCAAGCGCGGCTGGATGAACGGCATCGGCGGCTGCCCCAACGTCGGCGGCATCTGTATCGGCTGCACCATGCCCGGGTTCCCGGACAAGTTCATGCCGTTCATGGACGAGCCCCCTGGCGGACGGCTCTCGACCAACGCGGTCGGGCCGTACGGGGCGACGATTCGGCGCCTGCGCCACCTCACCACCCACACCCTGGACCGCGAACCGAAATGGCGTAGGCCCGGCGAGGAACTCACGACCGGCGCCACACGCACCTGGTGAGTGACCTCGTACATCACCGCAAACGGACAGAAAGAAGAGGCGGCCAATGACCGCGACGCAGCACAAAAGTGCCGAAGGCGGCCAGGGCAAGAACGACCTGGTCGAAATGGCGTGGGATCCCATTACCCGGATCGTCGGCAGCCTGGGTATCTACACGAAGATCGACTTCAAACAGAAGGTCGTGGCCGAGTGCCACAGCACCAGTTCCATCTTCCGGGGCTATTCGATCTTCATGAAGGGAAAGGACCCGCGCGACGCGCACTTCATCACGAGTCGCATCTGCGGGATCTGCGGTGACAACCACGCCACGTGTTCCTGTTACACGCAGAACATGGCGTACGGCGTGAAGCCGCCGCACCTCGGTGAATGGATCGTGAATCTCGGCGAGGCCGCGGAGTACATGTTCGACCACAACATCTTCCAGGAGAACCTGGTCGGGGTCGACTACTGCGAGAAGATGGTCGCGGAGACCAATCCCGGGGTGCTGGAACAGGCCAACCGCACCCCTTCCCCGCACGCCGACGCGCACGGATACCGGACGATCGGCGACATCATGCGGTCGCTGAACCCGTTCACCGGCGAGTTCTACCGCGAGGCCCTCCAGGTCAGCCGGATGACCCGGGAGATGTTCTGTCTGATGGAGGGCCGGCACGTGCACCCCTCCACGCTCTATCCCGGCGGGGTCGGCACCGTGGCGACCGTCCAGCTGATGACGGACTACATCACCCGTCTCCAGCGGTACGTCGAGTTCATGAAGAAGGTCGTGCCGATGCACGACGACCTCTTCGACTTCTTCTACGAAGCCCTGCCGGGGTACGAGCAGGTCGGCAACCGCCGCATCCTGCTGGGGTGCTGGGGCTCCTTCCAGGACCCGGAGCACTGCAACTTCGAGTACAAGGACATGACCGACTGGGGCCGGAAGATGTATGTCACCCCCGGCATCGTCGTCGACGGGAAGCTGGTCACCACCGACCTGGTGAAGATCAACCTCGGCATCCGGATCCTGCTCGGTTCGTCCTACTACAACGACTGGGACGAGCAGGAGACCTTCGTCTCCCACGACCCGCTCGGCAATCCGGTCGACCGGCGCCACCCCTGGAACCAGCACACCAACCCGCAGCCGCAGAAGCGGGACCTGGACGACAAGTACAGCTGGGTCATGTCGCCTCGGTGGTTCGACGGCAAGGACTACCTGGCGCTCGACACCGGCGGCGGGCCGCTCGCGCGGCTGTGGACCACCGCGCTGGCCGGTCTGGTCGACATCGGCTACATCCGGGCCACCGGCCACAGCGTGAAGATCAACCTCCCCAAGACCGCCCTCAAGGGGCCGGTGGAGCTGGAGTGGCACGTCCCCAAGTGGAGCAACACCATCGAACGCAACCGGGCACGCAGCTACTTCCAGGCCTACGCAGCCGCCTGCGCGCTTCACTTCGCGGAGAAGGCTCTCGTGGAGATCCGCGCCGGGAACAGCAAGACCTGGGAGAAGTTCGAGGTGCCCGAGGAGGGGGTGGGCTGCGGGTTCACCGAAGCGGTCCGCGGTGTCCTCTCCCACCACATGGTGATCCGGGACGGCAAGATCGCCAACTACCACCCGTACCCGCCGACTCCGTGGAACGCCAGCCCCCGTGACACGTACGGCACACCCGGCCCCTACGAGGACGCCGTGCAGGGCCAGCCGATCTTCGAGGAGAACGACCGGGAACACTTCAAGGGCATCGACATCATGCGCACGGTGCGCAGCTTCGACCCCTGTCTGCCCTGCGGTGTGCACATGTACCTCGGCGAGGGCAAGAAGCTGGAGCTCCTGCACTCCCCCACCCAGTCCGCGGGCAGCGAGTGATGGCGCGGGAGGATTCCCCCGCCGCGCCCGACTGGCGGACGACCGGTGAACGCATCGACACCCTGATCGCCGCCAGCGGCTCGGGCGGCGCGGTCGCCCGCGAGCGCAGCGAGGAACTGGTCCGGATCGTCGCCGACTTCTACGGTGCCGGGCTGGAACGGCTGCTCGACCTGGTGCACGAACAGGGGCGGCTGGACGACGACGTCCTGGCCGCCCTGGCCGAAGACGAGCTGGTGTCCGTCGTCCTGCTGGTGCACGGGCTGCATCCGTACAGCGTGGAGACCCGGGTCGAGCGAGCGCTGGAGAGCGTACGACCGTACCTGGGTTCGCACGGCGGTGATGTGGAGTTGCTCGCCGTCACCGACGAGGGAACCGTCCGGTTGAGGCTGCTGGGCAGTTGTGACGGCTGCCCGTCGTCCTCGGTCACGCTCAGGCTGGCCGTGCAGGGCGCTGTGGAGGCGGCGGCGCCGGAGATCACCTCGATCGAGGTCGAGACCGCGGCCGGCGAGGACGCCGGGGCGGCGGGGCCGCTGGTACCGGTGGACTCGCTGTTCGCCCGGCTGCACACGGAGTCCGGGACGGCCGGCGACGACGGCGCGTCGTGGGAGGTCGTCCCGGAGCTGTCGGGGCTGGAGCCCGGCACCGTGGCCCGGTTCGGCGTCGGCAGGATGCCGGTGGTGGCCTGCCGGGTGGGTGCGGATCTCTTTGCCTTCGAGGACCGGTGTGCGCGCTGCGAGCGGCCGTTCGAGGGGGCCACGCTGGCACGGCGGCTGGGCGGACGGTCCGGGGACGCGATCCTGCGCTGCGCCGGGTGCCGCGCGCACTACGACGTGCGGCGGGCCGGGGCCTGCCTCGACGGGGACGGAGCGCACCTGGCCCCGCTGCCCCTGCTGTCGGACGGTGCCGCGGTCTCGGTGTCGGTGCCCGCGGCGGTGGCACCGTGATCGCCGCCGGCCGTTCCGCCTCGCCGGCCTCCACGCTGCTGCGGCTCAGGCGCAACCGGCCGCGGCCGCCCGCCGGTGAGCGCTGCGAGATGTGCGCGGAACCGATCGGCGAGAGCCACCCCCATGTGGTGAACCTCGACAGCCGCGCCCTGATGTGCGGCTGCCGGGCCTGCTATCTGCTGTTCACCGACGAGAACGCGGAGCTGCGCTACCGGGCGGTCCCGGAGCGCTATCTGCACTTCGCCGGGCTGGCCGTGGACGGGCGGGCGTGGGACGAGTTGCAGATTCCCGTGGGGCTCGCCTTCCTGTTCCGCAACTCCGTCCAGGACCGGATGGTCGCGTTCTACCCCGGGCCCGCCGGGGCCACCGAGTCGGAGCTGCCGCTGGATGCCTGGGCGGCCGTCGTCGAGGCGAGCCCGGAGCTCGCCGTGCTCCGTCCGGACGTGGAGGCGCTGCTGATCCGGCGTACGGCCCAGAGCGATGGTTCGTGCCATCTGGTACCGATCGACGCCTGTTACGAGCTGGTGGGGCAACTGCGGTCGCTGTGGCACGGGTTCGACGGCGGCCCCGAGGTCCGTGCCGCGATGGACGGCTTCTTCGCACGGGTGGCGGACCGCAGTCGGCCCGCCGCAGGGAACGGGGCGCCGTGAACGACTTCGCTTTCTCCGTGCTCGACATCGTCGCCGAGCCGTACGCGGCCACCCCGCAGCTGACCGCGCGGCTGCGGATCGAGGAACGGACGGGCCGGCGGATCCACGCCATCGCACTCCACTGCCAGGTCCGCATCGAACCGCAGCGGCGCCACTACGACGAGGCCGAACAGAGCGGCCTGGTGGCGCTGTTCGGTGGCCGGGACCGCTGGACGGACACGCTGAAGCCGTTCCAGTGGATGAGCTGCGACACCACCGTACAGGGGTTCAGCGGTGCGACCGAGGTCGATCTCGCCCTGCCCTGCACCTACGACTTCGACGTGATCGGTTCCCGCTATCTGCACGCCCTGGGCGAGGGTTCGGTGCCCCTCGCCCTGATGTTCTCCGGCACGGTCTTCACCCGCGGCAGCAAGGGCTTCGGGGTCGAGCAGGTGCCGTGGGACTGCGAGGCCCGGCATCCGATGCCGGTCGAGGTGTGGCGGCGCATGATGGCGGCGCACTACCCGAACACCGGATGGATCCGGCTGGACCACGAGGTGCTGGCACGGTTCGCGGACTTCCGGGCCCGGCGCGGGCTGATCAGCTGGGACGAGACGGTCCAGGCTCTCCTGGCCGAGCACGACGAGGTGGTCCCGTGAGTCTTGACCAGGTGCGTTCGATCGCCGACGCCGTTCTGTACGAGGGGTACCTCCTGTACCCGTACCGGGCGAGCTCGCACAAGAACCGGTCGCGCTGGCAGTTCGGGGTCCTCGGTCCGCCGCACGCCGCGGCGGCGAGTTTCGGCGAGGAGCCGGAGATGGAGACGCAGTGCCTGCTGGCACCGCACGACGGGCCGGCGGCCGTCACCGTGCATCTTCGCTTCCTCCAGCTCCAGGTCCGCGAGGTGCGCGGCACGGGCGAGGACGGCGTGGACGTGCCGGTCGGGCAGCTCGTCGTCGACGGGGTGCCGGTGATGTCCTGGGACGAGGCCGTCGAGCGTGAAGTCGTGCTGCCCGCCCTGCCGTTGGGGGAGCCGGCGGACGCCGTCCACGAGGTCCCGGGCGGCGAGGACACCGAGCCGGTGACCGACGCGCGGGGCGCGGTGGTGGGCCGGATCGTGCGACGGCGGCTGCCACTGGCGGTCCGGGTCCGCACGCGGGCCGTCGTCGACGACGGATACGTACGACTGTCGGTGACGGTACGCAACGAGCATCCGGAGCCGGTGGTCACCAAGGACGCCGCGATCCGGTCCTCGCTGATCGGCGCGCATCTGCTGCTGCGGGCGCACGACGCCGAGTTCGTCTCGCTGCTCGAACCGCCCGCCGGGGCGGCGGCGGCCGCCGGCCGTTGCCGGCAGCGCAGGTGCTGGCCCGTGCTGGCCGGGCCGAAGGGGGCGACGGACACCCTGCTCGGCGCGCCGATCATTCTGTACGACTACCCGGAGGTCGCTGAGCAGAGCCCCGGCGCCCTGTTCGACTCGACCGAGATCGACGAGATCCTGACGCTCCGCGTGATGACCATGACGGAGGAGGAGAAGGCGGAGGCCAGGGCCACCGATCCCCGGGCCCGGGAGATCATCGACCGGTGCGACGGCATGTCGCCCGCCGACCTGCAACGGCTGCACGGCCTGCTGCGCGACCCGCACCCGCCGGAGCCCGCGGCTACCGCGGGCCCGGCGGCCGATGTCCGGGATGTGACGCCCGCCGCCTTCGACACCGCGGGGGCCCCGTGGTGGGACCCCGCGGCCGACGCCTCGGTACGGCCCGGGAGCGACGCGGTCGTGATCGACGGGGTCCGGGTGGCCAAGGACAGCCTGGTCCGCGTCCACCCCTCCCGGCGGGCAGACGCCCAGGATCTTTTCTTCGCCGGCCGGGTGGCCCGGGTGACCGCGGTCCTCTCGGACGTGGACGGTGGTACGCACATCGCCCTGGTTCTCGTCGACGACCCCGCGTCGGACCTGCACGACTGGTACGGCCGCTATTTCTACTTCGCTCCCGACGAGCTGAGACCCCTGAGCGCCGAGGAGACGGCGCAGCACCGAGAGGAGAACCGATCGTGAAGACCCTGGGAATCATCGCCGCCGGAGGGGCCGCGGCCATGGCGCTCGTCGCCGTGGCGGTCGGGATCAGGTCGATCCCCGACATCCGCCGCTACCTGCGCATCCGTTCGATGTGAATCCCGATCCGAGTGAAATGAGTGAGGAGCACCCATGGCGGACACACCGGAGAAGAACAGCGGCATCGAGGAAGAGCCGCAGGAGGAACGGGGCCCGAAGGGGTCCCGCGGTACCGGCTCGGACCGGCCGTCGGGCGGCCCGGCCCAACGCCCCTCCGGCACCTCGGACGAACGCTCCGACACCTCCGTACAGCCGAAGAAGGCCCGTGACCCTGAATCGCCCGACCTCCAGTCCGGGGACGGCTGAGCCGAGGATGACGAAGGAACCCGACGCGGCCGGCCGGGTGCTGGTCGCGGGCATCGGCAATCTGTTTCTCGGCGACGACGGATTCGGCCCGGAGGTGGTGCGCCGGCTGGCCCACGACGGCGGGATGCCCCCGCAGGTCCGGCTGGTGGACTACGGCATCCGCGGCATGCATCTCGCGTACGACCTGCTGGGCGGGTACGACGCACTGGTTCTGGTCGACGCCTGCCCGGGGGGTGGCGCCCCCGGGGAGGTGACGGTGCTCCGCATCGGTGTGGAGGACCTCGGTTCGGGTGAATTCGACCCACACGGCATGAATCCGGTTGCCGTGCTGGCAAATCTGGATCAACTGGGCGGTACTCTTCCGCTCACCCACCTCGTCGGCTGCACGCCCGCCGGAGTCGAGGAGGGCATCGGACTCAGCGAAGCCGTCGACAGGGCGGTGCCCGAGGCGATGCAGGCAGTGCACACCCTGGTCCGGCAGCTCGTGCCGACCGTACCGACCGCGTCCGTGAACAGCGCCGAACCCTGGAGACCCTGATCATGTGCCTAGGCATTCCTGGCCGCGTCGTGGAGATCGTGGACGGGTATGCGGGCCAGCTGGCTCTGGTGGACGTGGAGGGCGCCAGGCGCCGCGTCAACATCGGCATGCTCGACGAAGCGCCCGGTCGTGACGACTGGGTGCTTCTCCACATGGGCTTCGCCGTCGAGCTCATCGACCGGGCGAAGGCACGGGAGGCCCTGTCGGGACTGGAGATGATGGGCCGCGGCCAGGAGCAGCGGATCCGGCGCAGATTCGAGGTGCGCGGCGTCGTCCAGGGCGTGGGCTTCCGGCCCTTCGTCTATGTCACCGCCTCGGAGCTGCTGCTCACGGGATCGGTGACGAACACCGGCGACGGGGTGCTCGCCGAGGTCGAGGGGACGGCCGGCGCCGTGGAGGAGTTCGGCCGCCGTCTCCGCTCCGACGCCCCACCGCTCGCGGTCGTCGAGGACGTGCGCACGAGCGAACAGCCGACCCGCGGCGGAACGGGCTTCACCATCGAGCGGTCCAGCGCGTCCGACCGGGCCAGGACGCTGGTCTCGCCCGACATCGCCACCTGCCGGGACTGCCTGGAGGAGCTGGGCGATCCGTCGAACCGGCGCTACCGCCACCCGTTCATCACCTGCACGCACTGCGGCCCCCGGTTCACGATCGTCACCGGCCTTCCGTACGACCGGGCCGCCACCACGATGGCGGACTTCGAGATGTGCGGGGCCTGCCGAGCGGAGTACGAGGACCCGCGCGACCGGCGCTTCCACGCCCAGCCGATCGCCTGCCCCGACTGCGGACCGCGGCTCGAACTGGTCGGCGGGGAAGGCGTGTCCCTGTCCCGTGACGAGGACGCTCTGCGTACGGCCCGCAAGCTCCTCGCCGAGGGCGGGATCATCGCGGTCAAGGGACTCGGCGGCTACCACCTGGTGTGCGACGCCCGCGACGACGCGGCCGTGGCCGAACTGCGCCGGCGCAAGCGGCGCGGTGGCAAGCCGTTCGCGGTGATGGTGCCGGACCTCGGCGTCGCGCGGCGGCTGGTGACCGTCACGGCGGACGAGGAGGAGCTCCTGTCCGGTGGCCGCCGCCCGATCGTGCTCCTGCCCCGGCACCCTGCCGGGCCCGGGGCCGGGGTGTCCGACGCCGTGGCACCCGGCAGCCCCCACCTCGGACTGCTGTTGCCGTACACCCCGGTGCACGTCCTGCTCTTCGGTATCGGGGACGACGATCCGGGCCCGGACGCACTGGTGATGACGTCGGCCAATCTGTCGGGCGAGCCGATCGTCACCGACGACGGCGACGCGCTGGCCGTGCTGGCACCGCTGGTCGATGCCTGGCTGCGGCACGACCGGCGCATCCATGTGCCGTGCGACGACTCGGTCAGCCGCTGGGCCGCCGGGGCCGAGCTGCCGCTGCGCCGCTCGCGCGGATACGCCCCGCTACCGATCGCGCTGCCCTTCGACGTGCCCCCGACGCTCGCCGTGGGAGCCGACCTGAAGAACACCTGTGCGCTGGCCGAGGGGCGCTGCGCCTGGCTGAGCCAGCACATCGGCGACATGGACGACCTGTCCACGGTCGACGCCCTGACCCGGACCGAGAAGCATCTGGAGAACCTCACCGGGGTGGCGCCCACCCGACTGGTGGCCGACCGCCACCCCGGCTACCACTCCGGCGACTGGGCTCGCGCCCACGCGGCCGGGCGGCCGCTGCGCACCGTGCAGCACCACCACGCGCACATCGCGTCCGTGATGGCGGAGCACGGCATGGGCGCGGACGAGCGAGTGATCGGCGTCGCCTTCGACGGCACCGGCCACGGCGCCGACGGGGCGGCCTGGGGCGGCGAGGTCCTGGTGGCCGGCTACGCGTCGTTCAGCAGGGCCGCGCACCTGGGTTACGTACCGCTGGCCGGGGGCGACGCGAGCGTGCTGCGGCCGTACCGGATGGCCCTCGCGCATCTGCACGCGGCCGGCATCCCCTGGGACGACGACATGCCCGCGATCCGTGCCTGCCCGCCCGCCGAACGCGACGTGCTGGCCCATCAGTTCGCCACCGGATTCGGCTGCGTGCCCACGTCGGGCGTGGGCCGGCTCTTCGACGCGGTCGCGTCCCTGGCCGGCGTCCGGCACGTGGTGGCGTACGAGGCGGAGGCGGCGATGGAACTGGAAGGGCTGGCCCGTGCCGGGGCAGCGGAGGGCGGCTACCGCTTCGGTATCCGGCCCGGGAAAGGGGAGGAACCCGCCGTCGCGGATCCGGGTCCCGTCGTCCGGGCCGTGGTGTCCGACGTACGGGCCGGCGTTCCGGCCGAGCTGATCGCCGTGCGTTTCCACACTGCCCTCGCCGCTCTGACCGCCCGCCTCGCCGACTACTGCCGCACGCGCACCGGACTCTCCACCGTGGCGCTGGGCGGCGGCGTCTTCCAGAACGCCGTACTGCTCGAAGCGACGCAACGCCGTCTGACCGAGCGGGGCTTCACCGTCCTGCGGCCGCGTCTGCTCCCCCCGAACGACGGTGGGATCGCCCTCGGTCAGCTCATGATCGCCGCCTCGGGCTGACGCCGCCGCACGACCGTACCGACGTACCTCAAGAGGGATCCACAGAGGAGAGGGACCATGTGTCTGGCTGTTCCGGGGCGTGTCCTCAGTACCGCCGAAGTCGACGGCACCGTGATGGCCGAGGTCGATTTCGGCGGGGTGCGCAAGGAGGTGTGCCTCCAGTACATCCCCGATGCGACCGTCGGCGAATACGTCATCGTGCACGTCGGTTTCGCCATCCAGCGCCTCGACGAACGGTCGGCGCTGGACACCCTTGCCGACTTCGAGCGGCTCGGCATTCTGGCCGAGGAGTTCGGAGACGGTTTCGAACGCGCAGCCCAGCAGGGTGCGTCTCCCGAAGGAGTCGGCCGGTGAAGTATCTCGAAGAGTTCAGTGACCCCGATCTCGCGAAGAAACTGATCGACCAGATCCACGCGGCCACCACGCGGAACTGGGCCCTGATGGAGGTCTGCGGCGGCCAGACCCACTCCATCATCCGGCATGGCATCGACCAACTGCTGCCGGCCGGTGTGGAGATGATCCACGGGCCGGGGTGTCCGGTCTGCGTCACCCCGCTGGAGACCATCGACCGGGCGCTGGCGATCGCCGCCCGCCCCGGCGTCATCTTCTGCTCGTTCGGCGACATGCTGCGCGTGCCCGGCAGCGGCCAGGACCTCTTCTCCATCCGGAGCGCCGGCGGCGACGTACGAGTGGTGTACTCGCCCCTCGACGCGCTGAAGATCGCCCGGGAGAACCCTGACCGCGAAGTCGTCTTCTTCGGGATCGGGTTCGAGACCACCGCCCCCGCGAACGCCATGACGGTGTATCAGGCCCAGCGGCTCGGGGTGCGGAACTTCTCCCTGCTGGTGTCCCATGTGCTGGTGCCGCCCGCGATCGCCGCGATCATGGAGTCCTCGACGTGCCGGGTGCAGGCTTTCCTCGCCGCAGGCCACGTATGCAGTGTGATGGGGACGGCCGAGTACCCGGCGCTGGCCCGGAAGTACAAGGTGCCGATCGTGGTGACCGGCTTCGAGCCGCTGGACATCCTCGAAGGGGTCCGCCGGACCGTCGTCCAGCTGGAGGCGGGCCGGTACGAAGTGGAGAACGCCTACCCCAGGGCCGTGCGCGAGGAGGGCAATGTGCCCGCCATGGAGATGCTCGCCGATGTGTTCGAGGTGACCGACCGGACCTGGCGCGGCATCGGCGCGATTCCCCGCAGCGGCTGGCAACTCTCCCGGAAGTACCGGGCGTTCGACGCTGAGCAGCGGTTCGACGTGACGGACATCCACACCGCCGAGTCGTCGCTCTGCCGTTCGGGCGAGGTCCTTCAGGGGCTGATCAAACCGCATCTGTGCGAGGCGTTCGGCAAGGAGTGCACGCCGCGGAATCCGCTCGGCGCGACCATGGTCTCGTCCGAGGGCGCGTGTGCCGCGTACTACACCCACCGCCGCCTGGAACTGGTCGATGCGAAGTGACTGACGCGATGCAGGACATGACCGCCGTGGTGAACGACGTGCCCGGGCTCGACTTCGAGGGGTGGGCCTGCCCGGTCCCGCTGCGGGACATCCCGTCCGTCGTCATGGGTCACGGGGGCGGCGGTGCGATGTCCGGTGAGCTGATCGAGCACCTGTTCCTGCCCGCGTACGGTGACGCGGCCGCCGCCGACCTCGGGGACTCGGCCGTCCTGACGGTCGGCTCCGGCACCCGCCTCGCCTTCTCCACGGACTCGTTCGTGGTCAAGCCGATGTTCTTCCCCGGCGGTTCGATCGGTGACCTGGCGGTGAACGGCACGGTCAACGACCTGGCCATGTCGGGGGCGACGCCCCTGTTCCTGTCCACCGCCTTCATCCTCGCGGAGGGCACCGCGCTGAGCGACCTCGGCCGGATCGCACAGGCCGTGGGCCGGGCCGCCGAGGACGCCGGCGTACGCCTGGTCACCGGGGACACGAAAGTCGTGGAGCACGGCAGTGGTGACGGCGTCTACCTCAACACCTCGGGTATCGGCGTGATCGCTGCCGGTGTCGACATCCACGCCCGCCGGGCGTTCCCCGGCGACGCGGTGCTCGTCAGCGGCGACATCGGTGTGCACGGTGTGGCCGTGATGAGCTGCCGGGAGGGCCTCGAATTCGGTACGCCGGTGGAGAGCGACACCGCCGCGCTGCACGGACTGGTCGCCGCCATGCTCGCCACCGGTAGCGACCTCCATGTGCTCCGGGACCCCACGCGCGGGGGTGTCTCGGCTTCGCTGAACGAGATCGCCCGCGCCTCGGACGTGGGCATCGAACTGGTCGAGCGGCTGATTCCGGTGCCGTCCGCAGTGCGCGACGCGTGCAGCCTGCTCGGGCTCGACCCGCTCCAGGTGGCCAACGAGGGCAAACTGATCGCGATCGTCCCGGCCGAGGACGCGGACCGGGTGCTGGCCGCCATGCGGGCCCATCCCCTGGGCAGGTCCGCCTGCCGGATCGGCAGCTGCGTTCCGGATCACGCCGGGATGGTCGTGGCGAGGACGGGGCTGGGCGGGAGCCGGGTGATCGGGCTGCCGATCGGCGAACAACTACCGAGGATCTGCTGAGTGAGTGCCGAGGGTGCCCTGCTGTTCGCCCGATACGCCTATCCGCCCAACGAGCTCGGCTACTGCGGCCCGGCCGACGCGGCGGGGCTCCTGCGCCGTGACGCGACCGCCGACATCGAGCGGCGCGCCCGGCAGTTCGAGGGGGCCTGGTGCTATCTCCAGTTCCTCGCGGAGACGGCCGGCCTGGCGGACCCGCTGGACGTGCGGGTGGTCGAGGCGTACTGGATCGGCAACGAACTGCTGGACCGTGCCGATCCCGCCGCTCTGGTGGAGCGCATGACCGACCGGTTCCGGGGGCAGCTCGGCGGCACCTGGCGCGACGCCGGGCGGCGCGCCCTGGCCCATCACAGCTTCCAGGTGTTCGAGGTGTATCCGTGGGCCCCGATGCTGCGATCGATGGGCCATCCGACCGCCCTGTCCGTGCTCGACCGGTGCCGCGTCCGTACGGGAGTGGTCCTAGCCGCCGACAGAGACATCGCGACCGTGCGGTCACGCCCGCTGCGCTGGGACGGTGCGGGGCTGACCGACGGCGCGTGGCAGGAGGAGACCGTACGCTGCTCGGCCGGTGGACTGACACTGCTCGACGGTCTCTCCGCAGGCGACCGGGTGGCACTGCACTGGGACTGGGTGTGCGATGTGATCACCGACGAGCAGGCCCGGTGCATCGAGTTCCTCGAGGAGCGGCGACGCGCCGACCTGGGCCTCTCTTCCTCTGAACCGCGCATCGGCATCCACAACGCTCCGGGCTGACGGCCGACGACTCCATCGATTCCTGACGCAGTTGGCCGGCCTGTGTTCTCCGGACACGTCCAACCCTCGGCGTCCGCCACGCAGCCGTCGGGCAGCGGCCGTGAGGTGCGACCGGGCGATGGTTCTCGACGACCGGCAGTCGCCGGATCCTGTGCTCCTCCATCGCCCGCAGAACTTCATCCGTGTTGGCCCCGGCGTCAATGGTGATCGCTCTGCCCACTCATGCAACGCGCCGTGTCCTCCAGCGTCTCGTTCCCTGGGATGCGGGTCGCATCGGCGTGCGTGATCTCCGTGCGATGGTCATGGCCGTTGCCTTCGGCCCGTGCATGCACTCGGCGGGACCCATCGGGTTCTTCGTGACTCACCCCGGCGCAGCGCCCGGCAGTCCGGCGAAGTCTTCCTGGTGGCTGTCTCTGTATGAGCGGCCGGCGCCACGCCGGCCGCTCATCGAATTCGCCTCGACCGGTTCGAATGCCTGTCCGCCCAGCAGCCGTGCCGGAGAGGTACCGATCGGCCCATGGCCTCGGCCGGGAACGAGGCCCAGGGACGAGGACGGCGGCGCCGTTGACCCGGTCGGCGGCCAGATCACTCAGCGCCTGGTCCGCGCGGCCCAGCGGATACGGACTGGCGGTGACCCGCATGCCGATCCGTGCGGCCGTATCCAGGAAGTCACGGCCGTCCTGCCGGGTGTTGGAGGTGACGCTGCGCAGGTTCCGCTCCTCGAAGAGGTGGCGCCGGTAATCGAGCACGGGGATGTCGGTGAGGTGGATGCCCGCGACGGCGAGCGTTCCCGACCGGTCCAGCGCCTCCAGCGCCACGGGCACCAGATCACCGACCGGCGCGAACAGGATCGCCGAATCCAGTGGCTCGGGCGGACGGTCGTAGGCGCCGCCCACGGAGGAGGCCCCCAGACCGGCAGCGAGTTCACGGGCCCGGGCCGAACGGGTCAGCACATGCACCCTCGCTCCTTCGGCCAGGGCGACCTGCGCCGCCAGATGCGCCGAGGCCCCGAAACCGTAGACCCCGAGCCGGCCGCCCGGTGGCAGGGCGCTGCGGCGCAGGGCGCGGTAGCCGATGATCCCGGCGCACAGCAGCGGCGCCAGCAGCACGGCATCCTGATCCTCCGGAAGCCGGTAGGCATAGTCGGCCGGTACGAGAGCGACGTCGGCGAACCCGCCGTCCGAGTCCCAGCCGGTGTAAAGGGAAGCCGGGCAGAGGTTCTCGCGACCGGCCCGGCAGTAGCGGCAGTGGCCGCAGGTACTGCGCAACCACGCCCCACCGGCCCGGTCACCGACCCGGAACCCCGTGACGGACTCGCCGACGGCAGCCACCCGGCCGACGATCTCATGGCCCGGAACGGTCGACGCCCGGTGCGGGCGCAAGTCGCCCTCGGCAAGGTGCAGATCAGTACGGCACACACCGCACGCCTCCACCCTCAGCAACAATTCACCCGGCCCCGGCGAGGCCACCGCTCGCCTCACACGCACCAGCGGGCCATCCTGGATCGGACCAGGGCTCTCCACGGCCCACCCGGTCAGCACTTCCGAAGCCGGCACACCAACCATGTTCCCAGCCTCGCGCCGGCCGACAGGTACGGCAAACGCTCACCGCGGAACGGAGCACCGCGGCCGCACGCCGTATCCGTACCGTCCTGGCGCCGATCCTGTTCCACTGCTGCCGGATTGTCGTCGGGCCACCGCGCGGTACCGCCTCCGAGCGAGCCCCGACCGCACGCACCTTCGACCTCACGGTGTTACAAAGGGCACTGGGTTAGTCGTTTCGGCCGATTCCGGAGCGCTCAAATGCGGTCACTCACGGGCAAGTACCCCCGGAGCCTCGCAGGCCAGGTCTTCGCCCTGCAGGTGGTCGTGGTCGTCCTCCTAGTGGCCGCTTCGGTGCTGGCGCTCGTAGTGCAGGCCCGGCACGACAGCAGTACGGAGGCGAGAAAGCGCTCTGTCGCCGTCGCGCAGGCTTTCGCTCATTCACCGGGCCTCCTGACCGCTCTGAAGTCTCCTGATCCTTCCAGGGTGCTCCAGCCGCTCACCGAGGCGGGGCGGAAGGCGGCGGGCGTCGACTTCATCGTGGTGATGGACACGAACGGGATCCGCTACACGCACCCCCGTCCGGAGCTGATCGGGAAGAAGGCCGTCGCCACCCTCGCGCCGGCACTGGCCGGACACGTGTACACCGAGAAAGTCAACGGCCCGCTCGGCCGCGAGGTGCAGGCTGTCGTCCCCGTACACGATCATGCGAAGGTCGTCGCCCTGGTGGCTGCCGGCATGAAGATCAAGAGCGTGACCGGCGTGGTGGCCCGGCAGATGCCGATCATCCTCGGCGCAGGAGCGGTTGCGCTCGGAGTGGCCACGAGCGGGACGGCCCTGGTGACCGGGCGGCTGCGGCGGCAGACCCACCGTCTGGGCCCTGCTGAGATGAATCGCATGTACGAGCATCACGACGCGGTGCTGCACGCCGTGCGCGAAGGCGTACTCATCGTCGGCGTAGGCGGTCGACTGCTGCTGGCCAACGACGAGGCCAGACGGCTGCTGGATCTGCCGCTCGACGCCGAGGGACGACGCGTCCCGGACTTGTCCAGCCTTGATCACGGCATGGTGGAGCTGCTGAACTCGGGGCGCGCGGCCACGGACGAAGTGCACCTCGTGGGGAGCCGACTGCTCGCGGTGAACCAGCGGCCGACGGGGCGCAGCGGTGGGCCCCGGGGGACAGTCGTGACCTTGCGTGACTCCACAGAGCTGCGGGCACTGTCCGGCAGGGCGGAGAACGCCCGCGAGCGGCTGCGCCTGCTGTACGACGCCGGTCTCGGCATCGGTACCACGCTCGATGTGGTGCGCACGGCCGAGGAACTGACCGAGGTCGCGGTTCCCCGGCTCGCCGACTTCGCAACCGTCGATCTGGCCGAACCGGTCCTCCACGGGGACGAGCCGACCGGTACGGACACAGAAACGGGCATGCGCCGCACCGCTGTATGCGGCATCCAGGACGACCATCCCCTGTACGAACTCGGTCAGCTGATCAGCTTTCTCCCCTCCACGCCACAGGCAGGGGCCTTCGCCTCAGGCCGACCGGAGCTGGTGCCCGACCTGTCCGACGCTCCCGGCTGGCTCGCCCAGGACCCGGAGCGAACACGGAGGATCGTCGATTACGGCATCCATTCGCTCATCACGGTGCCCCTCCAGGCACGGGGCGTCATCCTGGGCATGGCCAACTTCTGGCGCTCCGAGAAGCCCCAGCCGTTCGAGGAGGACGACCTGTCCCTGGCCGAAGAACTCGTCGCACGGGCGGCCGTCAGCATCGACAACGCCCGCCGCTACACCCGTGAGCACGCCATGGCCATGACTCTGCAACGCAGCCTGCTCCCGCGGGCCCTGCCCGAACAGAGCGCGCTCGACGTCGCTCATCGCTACCTGCCCGCATTCTCCGGGGTGAGCGGCGACTGGTTCGACGTGATCCCGCTCCCGGGCAGCCGGGTGGCGCTGGTCGTCGGGGATGTCGTCGGCCACGGCCTGCACGCGGCCGCAACCATGGGACGGCTGCGCACGGCCGTGCACAACTTCTCCACACTCGATCTGCCACCCGACGAGATCCTCCGCCACCTCGACGACCTGATCGGCCGCATCGACCAGGAGGAGACGGAGTCCGGTGCCGACGCGGGGATCATCGGAGCCACCTGCCTGTACGCGATCTACGATCCCGTCTCCCGCCACTGCACCATGGCTCGGGCGGGGCATCCCCTGCCCGCACTGGTCAGGCCCGACGGCAGTGTGTCGTTCCCCGACCTGCCGGCCGGCCCGCCCCTGGGCCTGGGCGGTATGCCGTTCGAGACGGCGGAACTGGAAGTGGCGGAAGGCACGCAGTTCATCCTCTACACCGATGGGCTCATCGAGGACCGCACCCGGGACATCGACGTGGGGATCGAGCTGCTGCGTGAGACCCTGGCGTGCCACCCCGACCGGTCGCCGGAGGAGAGCTGCCAGGCGGTCCTCGACGCGCTCCTGCCGGATCGGCCGAAGGACGATGTGGCACTGCTCATCGCCCGGACGCGGGCGATCCCGCCCGACCGTGTCGCCGACTGGGACGTACCGTTCGATCCCGCTGCCGTGGCGGGAATGCGTGCTGTCGTGGCCGAGAAGCTCGACGACTGGGGTCTGTCCGAGCTCGTGTTCGCCACGGAACTGGTGCTCAGCGAGTTGATCACCAACGCCATCCGCTACGGCTCCGCACCGGTCACCGTACGCCTGCTGCTCGATCGCACCCTGACCTGTGAGGTGGCCGACGGCAGCAGCACCTCGCCCCATCTGTGCGATGCCGCCGCGATGGACGAAGGGGGCCGCGGCCTGTTCCTCGTCGGACAACTGGCCGAGCGCTGGGGCACCCGTTACCCCCCCCGAGGAAAGGTCATCTGGGCGGAGATGGCGCTGCCCCGGCCCGACGGGAGCGTGGAAGGCACGGCGTGGCCGGCCGTCCTCGACGCGGAACTCTGACCGTTGGATCGGCAAGTCGCCGAGAAGAGCGCTTCCTCGACCGTCCCGTCGCGGTGGCTGATACAACGGCCGTCGTGCGACCGAACCGACAGCCGCGGGCATCTGCGGCCGGATACGTCGCGTGAGCAGTCCCTCCCCGTCCGACCCCGGGTGCGTCTCGCGTGGGCGGACTACTGGATCGTGGGCCAGGCATCCGGAAAGGGTTCTTGAAGTGGTCGCTCAGTGCGTTGTACCGATCCTCGGCTCGGGGAGTAGGACCCGCTCGCCTGCCGCCCGGACCCACCCTTGCGTCATCGCCCCGCCACCATCGCCCTGAGCAGGGCGACATCCACGTCCGACAGCGTGCGCACGACCGTCCTGCCCGGTGCCACGGGAATGTCGGTCAGCGAGGGCACCGCCAGGACCGCGCAGTCGGCCGCCTCCGCGGAAGCAACGCCGGCCGGGGAGTCCTCGACCGCGACGCAGCGGGCCGGAGCGGCACCGAGAGTGGCCAGGGCCGCCCGGTACGGGTCGGGAGACGGCTTGGTGCGGGGGGTCTCCCCCGCGGCGACGGAAGTGACGAACCGGTTCCGCCCGATGACGTCGAGGACTGTGTTCACCACCGGCCTCGGCGAGGCGGAGACCAGCGCCATCGGCACCCCTGCGGCGTGGACCGCTGCGACGAGTTCGACAGCCCCCGGCATGGGGGCGACCTGTCGGCGTACGAGTTCCGTGAAGCGCTGTTCGAGGGAGTCGCCGAGCTGCGCCGACCGGACGCGGCCGGCTGCGCGGGCGGCCAGGTGCTCTGCGCAGTCCTCGACCGCCCGGCCGAGAACGAACGGGAGGTCCGCGTCCGTGAGGACGAGTCCCAGACCGAGGGCCTCCTCCTCGACCGCCTGTCGCCAGAGTCGCTCGGTGTCGACGATGGTGCCGTCCATGTCGAAAAGGACCGCTTGGAGTTCGGTGGGCACGGGGCTCTCCTGCTGACCTGGGCGGGGGTCGGGGTGAGGGGTACGGGAATGTACAGGCTGTCCGTGTCGGCGGCGCCTGTGCCGGACGGAGGGGCCCTGACACGCGGAAGGCACGCAGACGGTACGGGCCGGGAGACGGTACGGGCCGGGCCGGCCGTCCGGAGTCGGGCGGCCGGAATCGCTCGGAGGTCGGTCGTTGATGGGCCTGAAGTCGATGGGAGGCTCAGGCGAGCGGGCGGCACAGCAGGGCGTCGGGTACGCCGCCGTGGTTCCACTTCCAGGTGTAGGCGACGCCGGCGAGGTACTCGTTGTCGCGGCACTGGCCCTTGTAGTAACCCGGTGCCCAGTCGCTGGCCCTCGAGCCTCCGGTGGCGGGCCGGTTGTCGCCGCCGTCGAACCAGAGGGCGCGGCCGGTGGTGGGAAGGGCGGCGGTCGCGGGTGCGCACAGGAGGGCCGCCATGGCGTTGCCGCTCACGCTGTAGCCGACGGCGAAGGTGTTGCCGGGGCACTGGAGCTTGTTGTAGCCGCTCGCCCAGTCGCCGCCGGTGACGTACCGCTCGTCGGTTACGACGGTCCAGGGGCCGCTCGCCTTCGCCGGCTGCCCGGCGTCGGTGCACAGTCCTCGGCTGCTGCTCCGGGCCATCCCGGTCACGCGCTGACCGTCCGGGCAGTTGGCCTTGCGGTTGCCCGGCGACCAGTCCGGCTTCGCGAGCATGGTGGCGGAGACGTTGTAGTCGGCGTGGTCGAGGTCGAGCATGTTCCAACGCGGCGTCGGGGCGACCCGGCCGGTGCGGCCGGGGGCGTTGACGAGCTTGTTCCAGTCGGTGGCGCGCCAGTCGCCCGCGTCCATGACGCCGAGCCGGGTGCCGTTCGCGCTGTAGTTGACCATGGCCCAGTTGTCCTGCGGTGTGCCGTTCATGTCGGTCCAGCCGACGAGGGGCCAGATGGCGAAGTCGGTGTCGTTCTTCACCATGATGTCGGTGAAGTTGGTGAACCAGGCGCGTTCCTTGGCGTCGGTCTCTCCACGCCCGGCGGCGCCGAACTCGCTGATCCACACCGGTGCGGTGAAGTGCTGGCCGGACCGGGTGACGAACAGGGCCTGGTCGTCGACGACCTGGGCGAGCTGTGCGGGGGTGAGCTCCTCGTAGCGCGGGTCGTGTGTCTCGCCCGTGCCGGTGGCGCCGGTGTGGTTCGGGCCCGTGTAGCCGTAGAAGTGGGCGGCGTAGACGAGTTTGTCGGAGCGGATCAGGGTGTTGGACAGGGTGGCGACCGGGGTGAGCGTCGGGCGGCCGTGGGGGGTCAGATCGGTGGGTATTCCCTGCCAGTTGATGCCCTCCATGATGACGAGCATGTCCGGGTTGGCCTGCAGGATCTTGTTGCCGGCCTCTTCCAGTGCCTTGTTGAGGTCGTGGTCGTCGCCCCAGCCCCAGTTGGCATCGTCCCAGGTGTCGCGGCGGACCTCGTTGCGCAGGTCGGCTCCGACGACCCGCTTGTCGGCCTGGTAGCGCTTGGCCAGGAACACCCAGTCGTCGATCCACTGCTGGGTCGACTGGCCGCTGTTCCAGCGCTCGTTGCCGTCCAGGCCGCAGCAGAAGCGGTAGCTGGTGGTGTGGTTGTTGAGGATGACGGCGAAGCCGTCCGTGGACAGGGCCCCGACGACGGCGTCGAGCACCTGCAGCGGGGTCTTGCCCTTGAGCTGCGGGTTGGCGGCGACGGCCGAGTCCGGGACGACGCTCGTGTCGTGGATCAGCGCATTGGCGAAGGGCAGCCGGATGCTGTTGAGGCCCAGGGCGTGGAAATCGGCCAGGATCTGGGCCATCGGCTTCCGGTCCAGGCCGAGCGGAATGTTGTTCGACATCTGCCTCGCCTGGTGGTTGGCGACGTCCCCTACGTCGCCGCTGCCCTGCCAGGTGCCCTGCGCGCCGGCCCAGTTTCCTGACTTGAGCTTGAACCGGTCGCCGTCGGCGTCGACGACGTACCGGTCCCGGGTCGACAGCGGGGCGGTCCATGAGGCGGCGAGTTGCGCGCCGGTGAGGGCCGGGGGCGGCGCCGTCCCCGTGTCCGCCGCGGCGGTGTGGGGGGTGAGGGTGGCGAGGACGAGCGCGGACGAGGTGACGAGGCCTGCGGTCGCGCGTCGGAGCAAGGTGAAGCGGGGTGTCACGGGGGCTCCTTACGGGTGGGGGTGCGTGCGTCTGCCTTGTGCGTGGTGCAGGGAGGTGCGGTGTGGGGTCAGCCCTTGAGGCCGCTGGTGGCGATGCCTTCGACGATGTACCGCTGGGCGACGAGGAACATGACGACCAGGGGCGTGATGGTGACGACGGCACCGGCGAAGAGTCCGGGCAGATTGATGGTCTGCGAGGTGAGGAAGGTGGACAGCGCGATCTGCGCGGTCCAGGCGGACGGGTCCTGTCCGATGACCAGCGGCCACAGAAAGGAGTTCCAGCTGTCGATGAAGGACAGCGCACCGAGCGAGGCCAGCATGGCTCCGGAACTCGGCAGGGCGACCCGGCGGTACAGGCCGAGCCAGCCGAGGCCGTCGAGCCGGCCGGCCTCCTCGATCTCGCTGGGGAACTGGAGGTAGAAGTTGCGGAAGAGCAGGACCGCGAACGGGTTGAAGAGACCGGGCACGATGATGCCCCACAGGGTGTTGACACCCCCCATGGAGCCGACGACGACGAACGTCGGCACGAAGGTGACCGAGCCGGGGATCATCAGGGTGGCCACGATCAGGGCGAGCACCACGCCGCGTCCCGGGACGGGGATCCGGGCCAGGGCGTAGCCCGCGGCGGAGGCGAGAAGGGTGGAGACGGGCGCGGTGACGGCAGCGATGAGCAGGGAGTTGCCGAGGGCCCTGCCCATGGAGACGGTGGGGTCGGCGAAGAGAGCGGTGAAGTTCTCGAAGTGCATCGTCGAGGGCCACCACGTCCACTCCGGCGATGTCAGGCTCTGCGAGTCCATGAGCGCGTTGCGGAGCATGAGGTAGAAGGGCGCGAGGAAGGCCGTGGTGAGGAGGCCGACGAACAGAGCGCGTACGAGGAGGCGCGCGGATCGGGACAGTCCGGGGAGGGTGATCATGCGCGTCTCATTCTCCGCTCCGGCCGAAGCCGGCGAACCGGCCCTGAAGCAGGGTCACTCCGACGATGAGGGCGGTGAGGACGAAGGCTCCGGCCGAGCCCATGCCGTAGTTCTGGCTGCCCATGGCGGTGTTGTAGAGGTGGACCAGCGGTGTCTGTACGGGGGCGGTGCCCGTTCCGGAGAGGCCGCTGTTGAACAGGTTGTAGAACTCGTCGAAGGCCTGGAAGGCGGCGATGAACAGCAGCATCAGTACGGCGACGGAGGTGTTGCGCAGCATGGGCAGGGTGATCCTGGTCAGGAGCCGCCTGCCGGTGGCGCCGTCGAGTGCGGCGGCCTCGTACAACTCCTTGGGGATGGCCTGGAGTCCGGCCAGGAACAGCACCATGTAGAAGCCGACCTGGAGCCAGAGCCGCAGGGTGACGAGCGCCACCCAGTAGAGCGGCGGCGAGGTGGACTGGAGCCAGGGAACGGGATCCGCTCCGAACCAGCCTCCGATCGTGTTGGCGACACCCGCCGGGAGGCCGTTGAACAGGGACATCTTCCACATCAGTGACGCGGCCACGTACGAGACGGCCGCCGGGATGAGGAAGGTGGTACGGAACAGGGCCCGGCCCCGTCTGATCCGGTGCACCAGCAGGGCGAGGCCCAGCGAGGCCGCGAAGGTGAGCGGCACGATGAAGGCGGTGAACAGCAGGATCTGGAGGAGGGAGACACGGAACTCCTGGTCGGACAGGAGCCTGCGATAGTTCTCGAGTCCGACCCAGTGGCCCAGGGCGATGGTGCCGCGCGCGTCGCTGAGGCTGAGCAGGAAACTCCAGCCGATCGCAACGTACTTGAAGAGACCGAGGCCGATGAGCATCGGCGCGGTCAGCAGGACGAACGCGGCCCAGCCGGCCCGGCCGGGACGTGCCCGGCCGGGGCGGGCGGCGCCGCGCGGGACGGCCGCGGGGCGCCGCCCGGCATGCTCGGGCTTCAGTGCGAGGTCCGTCGACCGGCTCATCGGCCGAGCTGCTTGTCTATCTCGCGCTGGGCCTTCTTCACCGCGTCGGCCAGAAGGGCGGCAGGATCGCCCTGCCCCTCGACGATCTTCATCGCGGCCGCGTTGAACATGTTGCTCACGGCGGTGTCCCAGGTTCCCGGGAAGTGCTTCCCGTGCTTCTCGGCGAGCACCACGGCTTCCTTGGCCGTGCCCTGGGAGAGCTTCTCCGCGGACGCCGCGACGGTCCTGCGCGGCGGGACGTGGAAACCGTAGCTCTCGGCGAAGTCCTTCTGCAGGTCGGCCTGCCGGACCCACAGCCACTGGACGAACTTCTTCGCCGCGGCCACGTTCTTGCCCTTGGCATTGACACAGCTGGTCCAGCCGCCGACGCGGACGACGGGGGCGCCGCCGGCCTTGAAGGCGGGCCACGGCAGCACGCCGAAGTCGTCGCCGAGCGCGGACTTGATCGCGGGATATGCCCACAGGCCGCTCCACTGCATCGGCACGACGCCCTGGGTGAGGGCGGCAGGGTCCCACCAGTCGGTGGTGAAGCCGAGCAGCAGCGACTTGTCGTCATGCAGTCGCTTCAGGCCGGTCAGCGCTTCGAGTGCCGGTGCCGATCCGAACTCCACCTTGCCCTCGGGGGTCACGAGGTCGCCGCCGTTGGACCAGACGGCGCTGGTCGCGGAGTCGCCGAGACCGTCGTTGCCGATGAACAGGCCCTTGTTCTTCTTCGTGGTCAGGGCCTTCGCCGCGGCGACGAGACCGTCGAAGGTAGTGGGCGGGGTGATCCCGGCCTTCGACAGGGCGCTCTTGCGGTAGTACAGCATCATGACGTCGTCGATCATCTTGACGCCGTAGAGCTTGCCGTCGACGGTGACCGATTCGACGGCGTTCGTGTTGAAGTCGTTCTTGGCGGTGCCGTACACGTCGTCGAGGGCGGCGATCTGGCCGCGGTGGACGAGGCTCTCCTTGAAGTCGCCGATCTCGAAGACGTCGGGGGCGGCGTCGGTCAGCAGGGTCGCGTTGACCTTGGCCGAGTAGTCGCCGGGGACCCAAGTCACCTTCACGGCTATGTCGGGGTTGGCCTTGGTGAAGGCGGTGGCGTAGCGGAGCACCGCCTGCTGGGTCCCGGCCTCGCCGTAGGCGTGGTACCAGACGTTGAGAGTGGTCTTCGCTCCGGAGGAGGAACCACCGGTGGGATCGGTGCTGCACGCGGCCGACAGGACGGTTCCGGCGACGACGAGCAGCGATCCCCTGAGAAATCCGCGTCGGCTATGCTCTGGTCTGCGTGTGCTCATGTCGCATCCTTCTGTATGGGTGTGGCGGAGTGGATGTGCTGCCTGGCCGGCGCCTTCGTCATTGCTTGCCGGCAGAGGAAGGCGTCGGCCAGGGAGTCGTACGCGACGGCTGCGGGAGTGCTCAGCCGACGCCGATCGTGGTGGTGGCCGCGTACTGCGGGAAGAGGGCCTGGATGGCCACGGCAGCACCGCCTCGGGCCCATTCCTCCCAAGGGAGCGGCCGCAGCGACAGCGGGCACCGGGAAGCCGCCCCGAACGCGTGTTCGGCGTACGCGTCCTGGATGTGGCGGCTGAACAGGTCGTAGGCGTCGGCGCCTTCGCCGCTGACGACGACACGCTCCGGGCCGACGAGGCTGACCAGTGCGGAGATGCCGACCCCGATGGCGTGTCCGGCCCTGGCGAAGGCTTCGCGGGCTGCCGGGTGGCCCTCCCGGGCGAGGTCGGCGGCCTCGCCGAACGTGAGGTGCGGCTCCGCGGTGGCCTGGCGGACCGCTGCGAGGATCGCGTCGGTCGAGGCGATCGCCTCGACGCAGCCGCGCCCCCCGCAGCGGCAGCTCGGACCGGTCGGGTCGACACAGAGGTGTCCGACCTCCCCCGCGACGCCGTACGCCCCCCTGATCAGCTGCCCGTTGACGACGAGCGCGGAGCCGATGCCCGCGCCGATGGTGACCAGCGCGAAGTATTCGGTGCCGATGCCCTCGCCGAACCAGTGCTCCGCGATGGTCAGGGCCCTGACGTCGTTCTCGACGGTTACTGCCAGGCCGGTGGACTCGGTGAGCAGTTCCGCGAGCGGAACCTCGCGCCAGCCCAGCAGGCCGGAGTGGCGGAGCCTGCCGCTTTCGCGGTCCACGTCCCCGTTGACCGCGACGCCGAGGTGTCGGGTCCGGGCCCGGAACGCGGCTTCGGTGTCGAGCAGTTCGTCGACCAGTTCGGCGGTCAGCCCGGCGACGGCCCCCGGGGTGCAGCCGTCGAGCGGCCGGCTCGCGGTGGCCCGGATCCCCGCCCGCAGATCGCAGACGGCGCCGAAGACCTGATCGCCACTGATCTTCAGTCCGACGAAGTACTCCCGGTCGGGGTCGACCGCGAGCGGGTTGACCGGTCGGCCGGCACCGGGCGCGGTGCGCTCTGGCGGAAGTTCATACAGATAGCCGTCGTCGATGAGGGGCCTGGCCGCCTTGGTGACCGCGGTCGAGGAGAGTCCAGTCCGCCGTGCCAGTTCCACTCTGCTGAGCGGCCCCTCCGCAAGAAGCAGGGCGAGGACCGCGGTCTCGGCGGGCGCACTGACCAGAGGGCGGGAGTGATGTCGAAACACGGGAGCAACATAGAGCAAATAAATAACTTCTTCCAGTATTGATTTGGGAGTTGGTGCCGCCCTACGCTCGGGCCCTCCTCTGCTCCCCCAAGACTTCTCGAACACCGCGCCGCCTTGACGGTGTTGTGTCACTTCTTCTCCAAGTCGCCCTGAACCGCGCCCTTTTCCTCACCACCACTCAGGGGATCCATCCGTGCACGCCACACTCCCGCCCGTCACCTTCGAATCCGGCCCCGGCCTCGCGGTCCTGCGCACGCCGAACAGCATCTACGCGCTGCGCCTCGCCTCCGACGGCAGCCCGCGGCACCTCCGCTGGGGCCTGCCGCTCGACACCGCGGCGCTCGCCGACGTCCCGGACACGGTCTCCGCTGCGGCGAGCAGCTTCGAGGCCGACGCGGCCGCCGACGAACTCGCGCCGCAGACCGGGGCGCGCTTCGGCCCGGCCGGCCTTCAGGTCCGCTTCGCCGACGGGACCCGGGGTGCGCAGTGGCGGTTCGCCGGTCACACCATTGACGGCGGCGAACTGCGGTTGCGCCTCGACGACCGGCGCCACCCCCTGCGGGCCGAACTCTGTTACCGCGTCCGGAGCGACACCGACGTCATCGAGCGCTGGACGGAACTGACCCACACCGGGGCCGCGGACGGCCCGCCGGATCCGATCAGCGTCGACCGGCTGGACTCGGCGTCATGGACCGCTCCTCCGCTGCCCGACTACCGGCTCAGCCACCTGACCGGCGGCTGGAACAGCGAATTCCAGCTCCAGCGCGACCGGCTTCCCGTCGCAGAGACCGTACTGACCAGCCGTCGAGGTCTCACCAGCCACCACGCCAGTCCCTGGCTGGCCATCGACGACGGCACCGCGAGCGAGGACCAGGGGGAGGTCTGGAGCACGGCGCTCGCCTGGAGCGGCAGCTGGCGCGTCACGATCCACCGTGACCCGACCGGCCGCACCACCTGGACCGGCGGATTTGGTCACGAAGGTCTCAGCTGGACCCTGCAGCCGGGCCAGAGCCTGCGCACACCGGTGTACGCCGGGCTGTTCACCCCGCACGGCTTCGGCGGCGCCGCCCGCGCCTGGCACGACTACGTACGCGGGCACATCCTGCCCGAGCCCGAGCGGGACCGGCCGGTGCTCTACAACTCGTGGGAGGCCACCGGATTCGACGTCGACGAGGCCGGTCAGATCCGCCTGGCCCAGCTGGCCGCGCGCGTCGGTGCCGAACTCTTCGTCCTGGACGACGGCTGGTTCGGCACCCGTCGCGACGACCGGTCCGGGCTCGGCGACTGGACCCCTCGCCCCGAGGCCTTCCCCCGGGGACTGCGGCCGCTCGCCGACGAGGTGCACCGCCTCGGCATGGACTTCGGGCTGTGGGTCGAGCCGGAAATGGTCAACCGTGACAGCCAGTTGTACCGCGAGCACCCGGACTGGGTCCTCCACTCCCCCCAGCTCGACGCGACCGAACTGCGCAACCAGCTCGTGCTGAACTTCGCCCGGCCCGAGGTCGAGGCCTGGGCCCGGCAGACGCTCGACCACCTGGTGCGCGAGAACGGCGTCGACTGGCTCAAGTGGGACGCCAACCGGGCCTTCACCGAAGCGGGATGGGACGGCCACCCCGACCCCGACCGCCTGTGGATCGACCACACCCGTGCCGTCCACCGCATCATGGACCGGCTGCGCGCCGCCCACCCCGGTCTGCGCATCGAGGCGTGCGCTGGCGGCGGCGGGCGCGTCGACCTCGGCATCCTCGCCCGCACCGACCAGGCCTGGACCTCGGACAACACCGACCCGGTCGACCGGATCGGCATCCAGCACGGCTTCGGTCAGCTCTTCCCCGCCCAGGCCATGGCCTCGTGGGTGACCGACAGCCCCAACACCGCCACCGGCCGGCGCACTCCGCTGCGCTTCCGCTTCCATGTCGCCATGGCAGGCGCGCTGGGTCTCGGCGGAGACCTGACGTCGTGGTCCGAGGAGGAACTCGCGGAAGCCACAGAGCTCGTGGCCGAGTACAAGCTGATCCGCCCACTCGTGCAGAGGGGACACCAGCACCGGGTCGCCGCAGCCGGCGAGCCGGTGACCGCCGTCCACTGCGCGGCGCCGGACGACAGCGAGCACGTGCTCCTCGTCTGGCGTCCCACCACCCGCTTCGGCCACCGCTCCGCCCCGGTGCGGTTGCCCGCTCTCGACCCCGAGGCGCGCTACCTGGACCCGGAGCTGAACCAGGTCCACCGGGGCGCCGTCCTCGTACGCCACGGCATCGACCCGCGGCTGCCCGTCGGCGACTACGCCAGCAGCCTGATCCGGCTCCGCCGCGTCGGCCCCTGACACCTCCCTCTCGCGCCCACTCACGACTCCCCTGGAACCGCCCATGAACAGCACCCACGTACTGGTGATCGGCATCGACGGCGTACGCCTCGACCTGCTCCCCGAACTGCATACGCCGCATCTCGACGGGATCGCCCGCGCAGGCTTCCTGGCCCCCGTCGAGGTGGACTCCGTGACGCCCACGATGTCGGGCCCGTGCTGGACCACCATCGTCACCGGCGTCGGCGTCGCCAAGCACGGCGTCTGGGCCAACCGTTTCGACGGCAACCGCCTCGACCTCTTCCCCGACTTCACGACCCGCCTCGCGGCCGACTGCGGACGACGGACCTTCGCCGTCGGCGGCTGGGCACCGCTCTTCCTCGCCCAGGACGGCGGCCCCCTCTTCGTCTCCCCCACCAGGCTCCGCTACATCGCTCCCCGCGAGGACACCCCCGAAGCCTGGGAGGAGGCGGACGACAGGGTGACCGACGACGCGGTGCACCTCCTCGGGCTGGACGAGGATCTCCACGCCGGCTTCGTCTATCTCGGCGCCGTCGACGAGACCGCCCACTTCCTCGGCTGCGGCAAGGAGTACCGCCAGGCGATCGAGGCGGCTGACCGACGCCTCGGTCGCCTCCTCGCCGCCATACGTGATCGCCCCGGCCACGCGGCGGAGCGGTGGACGGTCATCGTGGTGACGGACCACGGCCACCGCGACGAAGGGGGCCACGGAGGACGGAGCCGACAGGAACGTACGGCCTGGATCGCCGCCTGCGGTCCAGGCCTGACCGCCGGCGCGGCCCCGTCGCCCCTCCACCACGCCGACGTCGCCGCGCACGTCTACACCGCCCTCGGCGTCACGCCCGACCCCCACTGGACCTTGGACGGCACCGCCTTCACCGCGTGAGCCCAGCGAGGAACGCCGAGGCCCAGGGCACCGTGTCGAGCCGCCTGCCCCGGGGACGACATCGCTGCAGTATGTCGGCCCCAGGCGGGCAACTGAAGGCGTATCACGTGCCCGGCGACGGAATGAGTGGAATGGGTTCATGGCTGCAGTGATCGCAATGCTGGAAGAGCTCAGGGGTATCGCCCCGCTGACCGCCGATGGCGCGGCGGCGCGGTTCTCGGCCCAGGCGTGGACGCCCGGGGGCAAGCCCCGCGACGGTGTGGAGACGTCGTGGGACAAGGACGGCGTCGGGGGCTGGATCCAGACGTTCGGCGGTGGGGTGGTCTGCGTCTCGTTCGCCGTCTGGATCCGCGACGTCGACGAGTCGGGCTACTTCGACGACATGGATGCCGTCTACGAGCAGGGGGAGCAGGCGCTGGCCGACTTTCTGCCCGAGATCGAGGAATCCTCTCTCGTCGGCCACCTCGTCGAGGCCGAGCAGACGGCGGCGGACAGGGACGAGTTCATCGCGGTGAAGAAGTGGACCCTCGACGGCCGGATCCTGACCGCAGGCGTGATCCAGCACGACACCGATCTTCCGGTGATGGTCGTGGTGGCGCTGGAGGAGCCGGCCTCTGCCTGACCCACTCCACCCCGCACGCCAGAACGCCCGCGCCTCCACGGGGACCGCGGGCACCCTGGCGTGCGTGACTCGCCTGCCTTCCGTCCGGGCGTGGGGAGTTGGCGCCGCGCCTCACGGCGCCAACTGCGGCCGTAAGAGCGGATTCGGCCGTTTCACGCCAATGACCAGCGGCCTTTCGGAAATTCGTAGGTTCGCTGACGGAGATCTTCGGTACTCTCACCCGTCCGTGTGTCCGCCGCACGGGAAAGACCCAGGGGGATGTAGAACGTGAGCACCACCACCGATCTGGCCGACTCCGGCCACCACATCGCCATCCTCGACGAGGACCCGTTGCGCGCCCGGCGCGAGGCGCGTGAGCTGCTTGCCGCCCTCATCGACGCCGATCCTCGCGCCGCGCTCGACCTCCCGCGCCCCCGGCCCGAGGACGAGACTCTCAAGGGCGGCCCGGTCGGCGACCTGATCGGACTGGTCTTCAGCGGGGGTTCACTCGTCGCCGCCGGCGTCCAGATCTGGCTGGCGCGCGTACCCCAGCGGACCATCGTCATCACCCGGGCGGACGGGGCGACGCTCCGCGTCTCCGGCAAGGAGGCCCGGGCCGACAGCGAGCTGATCGACCGGTTCCTCGCCGGCGGTGCGGCCGGGGCCCGGGACGAGGAAGGCGACGAGGCAGGGCCGGACACGCAGTGAGCGACAACGACCGGTACGCCATGCTCATCGGCGTATCCACGTACACCAGCGACCGCTACCACGACCTGCCGCCCGTCCGGGCCGACCTGCACTACATGCGGGCTGTGCTGGAGAGCACCGAGATCGGCATGTACAACGACTGCTCGATGGTCGCCGAGCCGACCCGCTCGGAAATGCTCTACGCGGTTGAGCAGTTCCTCGATGAACGGCAGCCCAGCGAGACGGCGCTGCTCTACTTCAGCGGGCACGGCCAGTTCTGCGAGGCCGACGGGCAGTTGTACTTCCTGACCCGGGACGCCGACCCGGACGACCTGCCCGGCACGGCCGTCCCGGCCGAGTTCCTGGAACGGATGCTCCAGTCCTGCCGGGCCTCGTCCAAGCTGGTGCTGCTGGACTGCTGTTCCAGTGGGTCCGTCGTCCAGGGGTGGACCTCCAAGGGCTGTGCGGACCCCGGCGACCGAACGACGCCCAGCACGCTCCTGCACCCGACCGGCGTGTACTTCATCACCGCTTCCGACGCCCTCCAGGCCGCGTCCGCGATGGCACCGGAGGGATCCTCTCTCGGCACCTCCCGGTTCACCGGCGAGATTGTGGAAGGCCTGCGGAGTGGGCGGATCAAGGAAGGCGGCTGGATCACCCCCGACAACCTCTTCGAGTACCTGACCGCGCAAATGGTGATCAAGGGCGTCCCGGAAGAGCAGCGGCCGACCAAGTCCACGATCCGGGCCACCCGTTCACTGCCCTTCGCCCGCTCGGTCGCCCGTCCGGTCCGTCTCCCCGACGCACCGCGTGACGCAGCCCGTGCCGCCGCCCGATCCGACGTCTCCCCCACCCTGCTGAAAGCCAGGCAGCTGGTCGCCCGGGACGCCGGGGAGGGCATCGACACGCAGCGACTGCTGCGCTACTACGCGCACTGCCTCGGCGCCCAAGTGGCGTCCGGCATGCTGCCCGATCGAGACGGCGGCCGGGGATCGGCCTACTTCCTGCTGGGTCAGGGCCCGGAGGCGATCCAATCCGGGCTGGGGCACTCCTTCCCGGCCCCCGGGCAGTTGCCCAGACCGAAGAGCACGGGCGCACAGGCCAACGGGACCGGGCTCCAGGAGTACTGGTACGGATATCCCGCGATCACCCTTCCCGAACGCGCGGACGGCCGTCGGCGGACGCCCGTGCGAATCGCACCCCTGCTGGTCCAGCCCATGGAACTCACCCCGGACGAGAACGGCCGCGATCTGCTGCGCCCGAGCGGGGTCCCCTCCCTGCACACCGGTGTGGTGACCGAGCTGCTCTCCGACGACGAGGCCGCCGAGTTGCTGACCCACTGGCAGCCGAGCTGGCAGGAGGGCAACGGCGCCCAGATGGTCAAGGCGGTACGGGAACTCCTGACCGAGCTCGGCGTTCCGGAGCTGGAGCCCTTCGATCTGTCCTCGCTCAGCGAGCGGTCCGTGATGGACTCGCTGCGGCCCGGCGCCCACAACGCCGCGGTGCTGCTGGCACCCTCCGGCCTGGAACGGGTCGCCACCGAGGGCCTGGTCGACAACCTGCTCCAGATGTCCACGCGTGCGGGCCAGATCGCGGGTACCGCGCTGGACGCCCTCCTCACCGGCGGCGACCACGGTGTGGGGCCGGGTCGTGATGCGGCGGTCGTGACGGTGGTGTCCCCCGGCCCGTGCAACGAGAGCCAGGAGCAGGTGATCTCCTCGGCGATGACCCGTCGGCTCACCGTCGCGACCGGCCCGCCCGGTACCGGCAAGAGCGAGGTGGTGACCGCCGTGGTCGCGACCGCCGTCGCCGCCGGCCAGTCCGTGCTCGTCGCGTCCACCAACAACGAGGCCGTCGACGTGGTGGCCGAGCGGTGTGACGAGATCTCGCCGGGCCTGCTCATGCGCACCGGAAACGTGGAGGCCCGGGAGCGGGAGGCAGCGAAGCTGGCCGGACTGCTGGCCGAGCCGGTAGCGGCCCCGGCCCGGGGTGCCGCGACCGTGGCCGGTGACCTGCGCAACCGCCAGGCACGTACGGCTGCGCTCCGGGCGGAGGCGGCGGGGCGGATCGGCGAGGAGTCTCGCCTGTTGGAGCTGGTCCGTGAGCGGGCCCGACGGGCGGACGGGCTCGCGCTGCCCGTACAGGTGCTGGAGAGTACCTGGGCGGCGAAGGAACCGGCTGCCCTCGCCCGCTGGGAGGAACGCGCCCGGAGGGCCGCCGGGGCCGGACGGCTGACCTTGGGCGGGTGGCGCCGGGGGCGGGCTCTCGCGGCCCTCGCAGTTTCGTCGGGCGACGGATCCGGGGTTTCGTGGCCGGCCTGGGCCGCGCAGCGCCCTGTCCCGCCCGAGTTGCTGCTCGACCTCGCGGAGGCCGTGGCGGTGGAGAGGGCCCTGCGGGAGCTCGCACCGGCGCATCTGGCCTGGGACGAGGACGCGCTGAAGCAGGCCTGGCTGGAGAGCGCCGCCGCGTCCTCCGCGGTGTCGGGAGAGCTGGCGCATTCCGTGGCCGCCGAGAGCACGGCGCGGGGTCGGTCGCTGATGAACCAGCGGCTCCAGGCGCTGCGCCGACGCTCGGGCTTCCAGAAGAGCCAGCGCAATCTGATGGCGCACCTGAAGGCCTGGGCCATCAGTACGCACTCGGTGCGCCAGCTCGAACTCTCCCCGAAGCTCTTCGACCTCGTGGTGATCGACGAGGCGAGCCAGTGCTCGATCCCGTCGGTGCTGCCGCTGCTCTTCCGGGCGAAGCGGGCTCTGATCATCGGCGACCCGATGCAGCTCGGACACATTCCCGGAATCAGCCCGGAACAGGAGCGGCAGGCCCGGGTGCGGGCGGGCCTGACCGCCGCGCAGCTGGAGGACCACAGGCTGGCCTATCACGTGTATGCCTCGTACCACGCGGCGGCGCAGCACGGTGAGGCGGCGCTGCTGCTCGACGAGCACTACCGGTGCCATCCGCAGATCGCAGATTTGGTCAACGGCTACTGCTACGCAGGCCAATTGCAGGTACTCACCGATGTCCGCAGGCAGGTACCGCCGGTCGATCCGGCGGGGGCTGCCGATCCGGCTCCGGTGCTCGGCTGGGTGGACGTGCCGTACGGCGAGTCAGCGGCCGGCAGCGGCGGCAGATCCTGGCGCAACCAGGCCGAGGCGGGCCAGGTGCGGCAGACGGTGGACGAGTTGCTGGCACGGCTGCCCGAGGACGCCACGGTCGGAGTGGTGACGCCCTTCCGTGCACAGAAGGAGGCACTGGCCCGGGTGTGGGCCGGTGACGACCGGGTCCGGGTCGGTACGGTGCACGCCTTCCAGGGCGGCCAGCGCGACGTCATGGTGCTGAGCCCGGTGGCCACGGACAACACCCCGCCGAAGACGACGCACTGGGTGTCGAGCCAGGTCAATCTCTGGAACGTCGCGGTCACCCGGGCGAAGTCGCAGCTGATCACGGTGGGGAGCCATCGCTTCTGGCAGGGCCAGGCGGGGCTGCCGGCCCTGCTGGCAGAACGCTCGACCGTGCTGCGCGCGGGCGCCTGTGCCGACCAGGACACGGCTTCCGGTCCCCTGGCGCCGCCCGGATTCCGCGAGGAGCTCGCCGACCGGCTCCAGGAGTATCTCGGTGCCCGTGGCATCACCGACCTGGAGCGCGCGACAGTGGTCGGCGGGCACACCGTGGACCTGCTGTTCACGGGGGACGGGGAGAACACGGCTGTGCTCATCGACACGGGACCCCTGCCCGGGCAGGATCCCGCGCGCCATCTGCGGCTCACCCACGCACGCGGTGACCTGCTGATCGGGCTGCCGTCCGGCGGGCGGGGCGCGAAGCCCGCGCCGGTGACCAGGGCGGTGCGGCTGCCGGCCTGGCGCGTACGGGCCGGGGAGGCGATGCTGGATCCGCTCTTCGCCTGACCGCTCGCACACGGGATGGGGGCTCGCGGGCTCGCGTCACATCGCAGGCGTCCGGGGCGTCAAGGCCGGGACGGGCCCCCAGCCACCCGTCGGACAGCGAAGTACTGAATTCTCCTCTGGTCACAGCAGCACCCATGAGGGCGTGCATGAGCCTCACCAGTTTCAGGTCACGCCCTGCTTCGACCATTCGACGCACCGACCGGGGATTTTCGAGAGTTGGAGAAAATCTCCTCGATGCCGCCGGACCACAGCAGCAAGGAAGGAGCCGTCACTTCATGGTCAGGACGCCAGCCGCGCTCATCCACCAACGCCATCGTCGAATCAGGGAAACCACCGCTCACCTGCGCAACTTGCAGGATTCCGAGTGAAACACGGAACTCGCCATCGACCACCGCACCTATTTCAACGACGCCTCCCCAAGGGCCCAAAGATCTCGCGCGCCATGGCGACTCCGGCGTCTTCCCGAAGATTTCCCATACTTCCTCCCTCTCTGAACAGTTGCATGAAGTGCTGAACAATCGCTTCCCGATGCGGAAGTGCGCGGGGTGTCGGCCTGCATCGGGGCCGCAGCTGTTACGGCCGGCGCCCAACCACCCCACGTTCCGCACCGCATCGCGCTCGTCGAGCTCCATCGCTGCGCTGAGGCGCGCATCATCAAAGGAGGGGAGACCATCGACGAGGAGTGACGATGAGGTTGTCGTTTCTTGAACCCCTCTACGCGGAGCCGGGTCCGTTCGCCTCCGTGTACCTGGACACTTCCCGAGACGTCGAGCATCCCGAGCGAGCGATCGCGCTGCGCTGGCAGCGGCTGCGCGAGAGTCTGTCCCGTCAGGGCTCGGACCTGGCTCTGCTGAACGTATTGGAGGAGGCGGTCGGTGCCGACACAGCGGTGCCGGGGGTGCATGGCCAGGCCATCTTCGCCGCCCACGGCACACTCGTCCTGGACGGCGAGCTGCCCAGGCCGCCCGAACACGACTCCGCGCGTTACAGCACCCTGCCGGACGCGATGCCCCTGGTCACACAGCACGTTCCGGAGATCCCCTACATGGCCGTGGTCGTCCACTACGGCGGCCTTCCGACCGCCGAGACCCACGGCTGGGTGACCCTGGAGGCGGAGACCGGCACCTGGCCCGCGTCCACCGTCACCCCGGGTGAGCGGCTGCACCGCAGGGTCGCGGTGGCGACCTGGCACCGCACCTCCCTCCGGCTCGGCCACCAGCTGGACGAACGGGCGCGGCGCGTCCATGCCGACGCCGTCGTCGTTGGCGGGGACGAGTGGGCGTGCAACGTACTGATCCGCCGCCTGCCGCACGCCCTGCGGGACAAGGTCGTACGCGTGGGCGGCCGGACCCGCACCGACACCGGACGCGCCCTGCTGGAGCCGCAGCTCGACGGAGTCTTCAGCGGCCGCATGGCCGCGCACGACCGGGAGCTCGTGGACATCTTCATCGGCCGGCGCGCCCTGGACGGACCCATGACGCAGGGGCTGGGCGCGACTGTCGCCGCCCTCCAGCGCGGCCAGGTCGCGGCACTGCTGCTGAACCGGCCGCCAGGGTCTTCGCTGCGGCTCTGGACAGGCTCCCGGCCCACTCAGCTCGCCCTGACCGAGGCGGAACTGATGTCCTTCGGCGTCCGGGCCCCGCGCGAGGAACGCGCCGACGAGGCCCTCGTCCGGGCCCTCGTCGGCACCAGCGCCGAGCTGGTCGTCGTACCGGAGAACAAGCTGAGGCTGCACGAGGGCGTGGGCGCTCTGCTGCGGTACATCGACCCGGGGACCCAGTCCTGACGCCGGCCCGCCGCGGCTTGCGGTGGTGCGGTCACCGTGGGCCCCCGCGTCGTAGCGAGGGGTTGCGGATACGCCCACCGGCGGCCCCAGAGCCCCCGTGCTCGCGGCGCCTGCTCAGCCCTGGGGTGTTCCCTGCATCCGTTCCTCCGCGACGTCCAGGGAATGGCGCACCGCACCCAGCGCCACGGCTTGCTCCCCCAGCGTCGACGCATGCACGGTGACCGGTACCAGGGCGTGGAGGTGCAGATGACGGCGGACCGGATCCAGCAGGGCGTCTCCCGCCCGGGACACTCCGCCACCGATGACGACGCGGTCCGGGTCGAGCACCAGCAGCATCGCGGCAAGACCGCGTGCGAAGCGGGCGGCCACCCGCTCCACGACATCGGTGGCGGCCCGGTCACCGGCCGCCGCCGCGTCGAAGAGCGGTGCGATGTCGTCCTCGTCGCCTGCTGGTGCGCCGGCCTCCAGGGCGAGCCGATGGATGGCTGCCGCCCCGACCAACCGCTCGAACGGTCCGGTGCCGTCGGAGGGGCGCGGTGCGGGAGGTGCGTCGGGGTCGGATGCCAGGTCGATGAAGCCCAGCTCCCCGGCGGCGGCCGAGTGCCCGCGGTGCGGCTTGCCGTTGATGATGATGCCGCAGCCGATGCGCCGGCCCCACTGCACGAACACCAGACTCTCGGCCTCGGCGTCGGCCCCCCGTCGTCGTTCGGCGCGGACGGCGAGGTTGACGTCGTTGTCGATGAACACCGGGCAGTGCAACCAGTCGCCAAGTCGCGTCACCGCGGGCAGCCCGGCCCAGCCGGGGATGCTCGGAGCCAGCAATACCTCGCCGCGGTCCCGGTCGACGATGCCGGGCGTGCCGACAGTCACCGCCCACACGTGGGAAAGCTGAACTCCCGCCTCCACGACCGCCGTGGTCAGTGCGGCGCGAACGGTGTCGAACATCTGCCGCCCGTCAGTGCCCGCGTCCACCGCTGCACGGTGGACCGTCAGGATCCGCCCCGCGAGGTCTGCGATCGCCACCAGTACCTTGTGGGGTCCGATGTCTATTCCGGCGACGTACCCCGTCTCGGCACGGAACCTGGCGTACTGGGCCGGCCGTCCGGGCTGCAGCGAATGGCCCGTGGATGTGAACGCCACCAGGCCGCGGTCCCGCAGGTCCGCCAGGGCTCTCGTCACCGCGGGCCGTGACAGCCCCGTGGCCGCGGCGAGGCCGCTGACGCTGGTGGCGGCGGAGTCGGCCTCCCGCAGCGCCGCCAGGACGGCAGCGACGTTCATCTGCCGAAGCACATGCGGCCCGTTGGCCGCTGTTCTCCTGGCTGCCATGTGCGTCCGTACCCCCGCCCTCCCCGCTGTCGTGCTGGGCACTCTACCCAGCCGATCCACAACGAGCGGTCCGGTGTATTGACGGGCTCCATCACCCGCCTCCATATTATCGAACGCTCCATTAATAACCCCTCTCTGATGGGCTGCCAATGAGAGAACCGAGATCCTGGGCCGCCGCGTTCCTGGCCATGGCCCTGGCCGCACTGGCCACGGTCCTGGGCACTTCCACCACTACTGCAGCCACCGGGACCGGGGCCGCCGCGGCGCCCTCCGCCGGCCGGCCCGCCTTCGCCACCGGCCCGGCCAGGGCAGCGCTCGCACGGCTGCTGCCGCGCCACGTCTCCCAGTTCACACTTGTCCCGGTGAGCCGCCCCGAGTCCGGCGACTACTTCACCGTCTCCGGCAGCGCCGGCGATCTCCGTGTCCAGGGAACCAGCCCCGCCGTGATCCTCAGCGGCGTCAACTGGTACCTGAAGTACACCGCGAAGGTCGACCTCGGATGGCCTGGCGACAGCACGGCGAAACTGCCCCGCATACTGCCCGCCCCCGCCGGCACCGTCCGCGAGGACGCCTCGGTGCCGCACCGCTTCGCGCTCAACGACACCGACGACGGCTACTCCGGCGCCTACCGCGGCTGGTCCTCCTACGAGAAGCAGATCGATCTGCTTGCCCTGCACGGCGCGAACGAGGTCTTCGTCCAGATGGGCGCTGACGCCGTCTACTACGAAACCCTCCAGGACTTCGGCTACTCCAAGGACGAGCTCAGGTCCTGGATCCCCGGTCCGGCACACCAGCCGTGGTGGCTGATGCAGAACATGTCCGGTTTCGGCGGCCCCGTCTCCGAGCAGCAGCTGAAGGACCGCGCGGAACTCGGCCGCAGGATTGCGGACCGACTGCGCCAACTCGGCATGACCCCGGTGCTGCCCGGCTATTACGGCACCGTTCCGCCGCGGTTCACGGAGAAGAACCCCACCGGACCGGTCGTCCCGCAGGGCGGCTGGGTCGGCTTCGACCGGCCCGACTGGCTCGACCCGCGCAGCCAGATGTTCCCCGAGGTCGCCGCCTCGTTCTACCGCCACCAGCGCGAACTCTTCGGCGACTCCACGATGTACAAGATGGACCTGCTCCACGAGGGCGGGCGGCCGGGCGACGTCCCCATCGGCGACGCCGCCAACGCCGTGATGAACGCGCTGCAGACCGCGCACCCCGGTGCCACCTGGACCCTGCTCGGCTGGCAGAACAACCCCTCCACGCAGATCATCGACGCCGTCGACAAGAGCAAGCTGTTCATCGTCGACGGCCTGTCCGACCGCTACAACGGCCTCGACCGGGAAGCCTCCTGGCACGGCGCGCCCTACGCGTTCGGTACGATCCCCAACTTCGGCGGCCACACCACCATCGGCGCCAACACCGCTGTCTGGACCGAACGCTTCGACCAGTGGCGCACCAAGCCCGGCAGCGCGCTGAAGGGCATCGCCTACCTTCCGGAAGGCACCGGCGGGCAACCCCGTCGCCTACGAACTGTTCGCCGAACTGGCCTGGCGCACCGGCCCGGTGGACCACAAGGCATGGTTCGCCCAGTATGCGGAGCGCCGCTACGGCGGTGTGGACCCGCATGCCGCCAAGGCGTGGGAGCTGCTGCGCAGCGGCCCGTACAGCACCTCGTCCGGCACGTGGAGCGAGTCCCAGGACAGCCTCTTCACCGCACGCCCCCGGCTGACGGCGACCACCGCGGCCAGTTGGAGCCCCGGCGCGATGCGCTACGACGCGAGCACGGTGCAGCGGGCGCTGATCGAACTGCTGCAGGTCGCGCCCGGCCTGCGGAAGACAGACGCCTATCGCTTCGACCTGGTCGATGTCGCACGGCAGGCCCTGGCCAACCACAGCCGGACGCTGCTCCCGAAGATCAAGGCCGCCTACGACGCCAAGGATCTGCCCCTCTTCCGTCAGCGGGCCGCCGAGTGGAAGAGCGACCTCGCCCTGCTGGACGAACTCCTCGCCACCGACACCCGGTTCCTCCTCGGCCCCTGGCTGGAGGACGCCAAGTCCTCGGGCACAACGGAGGCGGAGAAAGCGGCGGCCGAGTTCGACGCCCGCTCCATCCTCACCACCTGGGGCGACCGCTCCGGCAGCGACTCGGGCGGCCTGCGTGACTACGCCAACCGGGAATGGTCCGGGCTGGTCTCCGACTTCTACGCCATGCGCTGGACCAAGTACCTGGACTCCCTCGACACTGCGCTGGCCACCGGCCAGGCACCGGTCTCCATCGACTGGTTCGCCGTAGAGAACGCCTGGAACCAGCAGCGGGACACCTACCCCGTCAGGGCCTCGGGCGACCCGGTGGCACTGGCCGCCGCGGTTCGCGATGCCCTGCCCGCCCCGCCGCCGTCGGGACCGTTCACCGGCGCCGACGGCACATGCGTGGAGGTCACGGGCGCAAACTCCGCCGACGGCACCGCTCTGCGGCTCGACCAGTGTGACGGAACCCCTGCCCAGACCTGAACGACACCGACGCGAACTTCGACACCGGCTCCTACCGTCAGTTCGCGGAAGGCTTCTTCCTGCGCCGCGACGGCATGCAGTGGTTCTGGGACCAGTACACGACCGACGAGACCGACCGCGCCCAGATCACCGCCTCCCCGCTACGGGCCACCACCGAACAGCTCACCGGCCTGCCGCCGGCCCTGGTCATCACCGGCGAGGCCGACGTCCTGCGCGACGAAGGCGAGGCCTACGCCAACAAGCTGCGCGAAGCCGGCGTCCCCGTCACCGCAGTCCGCTTCCAGGGCATCATCCACGACTTCGTCATGCTCAACCCCCGCGCGAAACCCACGCCGCCCAGGCAGCCATCACACTGGCCACCGACACACTGCGCACCGCGCTGCACACCGGCTGAAACGCGCTCGGCACCGACCTCCAGAAGCCCTCGACAACAGGGAGAACAACCCGGACGGGGCAGGAGCCCGCCCCCACAGCTGTTCCCCCTGATAGGCCGCCAGGATCCAGGTCCTCCCACGGTTGGCGTGCCGAGAGCAGATGGCCGAAGGAGCGCCTTCGCCCCCGTCCGGCAGACGACCGCCGGGCAGGAGGGACGCGTAGGGGTAAGGAAGGAGGTGGTGACGAGGGCACGTCCCGACGCTCCACACTCGTCCGTCCAACCGGTCATGCCCCCTGCTTCCACGGTGATCTCGGCCAGACCGTAGCGCGGGGCGGGCGTCGATGGCGCAGGACTGTCCGAGAACCCGGAAGATGGGGCGCGGCTCGGTGGACCTGCTGCGCCGACATCTTGTGGGCGTGCGGTTCACTTCCAGTGCGTCGGCGTCCCTTCCGTCCGGGCAGAGGCGACAACTCGCCTGCGGTGCGCAGTGCATCCGCCCGGCCTGCGGGCAGGGATGGAGCGCGGGACAGTACCTGGGCCACCCCGGACATCTTGAGCCGGAGCGCGAGAGCCGCTCCGCCTGCCGCCGCAGTACCGTGGCTTCGTATGACCGACACCGAGATCGAGATCACCGCAGACCTGGTCCGTGACCTGCTGCAGGAGCAGCATCCAGACCTTGCGGGGCTGGCCATCCGCGAGGTGGCGGGTGGCTGGGGCAACCAGATGTGGCGCCTCGGGGACGAGCTGGCCGTGCGCATGCAGCGCATGGACCCCACCCCGGAACTCCAGCTCAACGAGCGGCGGTGGCTACCGGTGCTGGCCCCGCGCCTGCCGCTCCCGGTGCCGACCCCGGTGCGGCTCGGCGAACCGTCCGAGCGCTTCCCCAAGCACTGGACCGTGATGACGTGGGTTCCCGGCGAGCCGCTGGACCACAGCTCGATCAGCCGCGGCACCCACGCGGCCGACACGCTGGCAGGCTTCCTCCAGGCGCTCCATGTGGAAGCGCCCGCCGAGGCGCCCGTCACTACGGACCGCGCTGCCCACCTCAGGAACTGCACGGACGACTTCGAGAACTTCTTCCAGGCCATTGCCCCCGACGACATCGCTGCCGACATCCGGGCCGTCTGGAACGACGCCGTTTCGGCCCACGCGTGGGAGGGCCCGCCGGTGTGGGTGCACGGCGACCTCCATCCCGCGAACGTCGTCGTCTCGGACGGAACACTCTCGGGCATCGTCGACTTCGGTTGCCTGTTCGCCGGCGATCCGGCATGGGACCTCGCCGCCGCATGGGTGCTGCTACCCGCGGGCACGGCCTCACGGTTCTTCGACATGTACGCGCATGCAGACGAGGCGGCGATCCGGCGCGCCCGCGGACTGGCCGCTATGAAGAGCCTCTTCCTGATGCTCATGGGGCAGAACGGAGACCGGGGCCTTCCCGGCGGCAAGCCGAACTGGGGACCAGCAGGCCGGGCAGCACTTGACCGTGTCCTGAAAGGCGTTTGATGCGCGCTACTTTGAACTTGTTCTCGATCTCGGTTGAGGACCATGCGACAGTCGGCCTTCGTGGGTTCATCGATCACCGCGCACGGTGGGGATGCCAATGTCCACGGCCCCATGCCGCCCGTGGCCCCGATCGAGCCGGCGGAGCCTCTCCTCGGCGCCAGGCAGGCCGGCCCGGAGACCTTCGACCTCGCCGAGCCGGCCTCCGTCCCGGCTTCGGCGATTCGGGCGATCAAGTTGTCGCGGATACCGAGCCGACGCAGCGATCGGCATGCCGTCATCACAGAAGCTGCGCCGGAGACCGGGTGGCGACAGCGGTTGTGCACCCGTGCGGGAGGAACTCGCCCCGGGGGCTGGGGTCGATGTGCGCAAGAACGGGAGGCACCGGTACCGAAGGGGCCGATCTGCGCCAGACCGCGACCGCATGACTCCGCACCCGGCAGTGGGACCGGGTGCGGAGTCACAGGGCGCTTGTCAGCTGGTGCGGTTGTAGATCGCCGTGCCGGGGCAAGCGGTGATGCCGGAGCGGGTGGCACAGCCGGAGTACTGGCCGGAGCCGTTCCACCAGGTCCAGCCGCCGATGGTTCGGCCGTTCAGCCAGGTGTACTGGCCGACGTAGTTGGCGTCGTACGTGCGGAGGCTCCAGTGCACATGGGCTCCAGTCGCGGAACCGCCTGCGCAGGTGTCGGTGCCGATGTTGCCGAGCAGGGCGCTGCGAGCGATCGATGTCCCGTTGTAGTAGGTGGTGTTCCACATGTGGTAGTAGTCCGTCGAGAAGCCGCCTGGGTGGATCACCCTGGTCCAGCCGCCGCCGGCGCCGCACATCGAGGTCGCCGTCCCCTCGCGGGAGGAGCGGACCCGGCCACTGGCGTTGCCGCCGGAGAAGTCGAGGCTGCTCCAGTAGCCGGTCGAGCCGTTGCTGGAGTGCGCGCCGCCGGTCAGGGTCATGTAGTAGTCGGGCATCCAGGGCAGCAGCAGCCCGTTGGTGTTGGCCAGGGTCCCCACCGACGACGTCTGCTTCTTCGGCGTCGCCTTGTGCTGCGCGTATGCCGTCATGGTCTGCCGCTCCGCCTTGCCGACCAGCGGGGAGTTCGCCACGTGGTCGGCGAATTCGCGGTCTCCTTCGAGACCCGCGACCCAGCGCCCGTCCTTGCGGTGGGCGATGTAGAGCCAGCCTTCCGGCTCGCCGTGGTGTGTGCGCGACGCCTCGACGTACGCGACGCCGCGTGCCCAGTCGCGCGAGACGGTACGGACGTCGACGACGACCTTGCGGCCCTCGGCGGCGAGCTTACTGACGGCGGCCTTCGGGGCGAGGCCCCTGGCGTCGTGGGACCGGGAGAGGACGTCGGTGGAGACGGCGTCCATCAGTGCTTTGCGGTCGGTGCCGAGGCGGTCGGCGACCGTGGCCGGCATCTTCACGGTGACACCGGAGGATGACGGCTGGGCGGCGGCAACCGGGGGCGCGGCCGAGTGCGGGCTGCTCCCCGCCGCCGAAGGCGCGGCGGCGAGCAGTCCGGTGACGGCGAGGGCGGCGACGATGGTTCTCACGGACAGTTTGGCAAGCATGGGCGGTATCCCTTCTGCACAGGTGGGCCTGCCGGGGCGACAGGTAGCGAGAGCGTGGTGGAACGCGGCACGCAGTATGGGACGTTGAAGCCGAAGTACTGGCGGTTACTTGTCTTTCGAATGTGACCGGCCGGCTGTGTGAGCCCGTCGGCGGAGTGTGTTGCGTTCCGGCCGTCACGTCGAGGGGCTCCGGCGAGGCGGATGAAGGCGGACGGCCGGGTTCGGCGCGGGGTGAGGCGTCAGAGGCCGCAGCTGGGGGCCGACCAATACCGGCCGGTGCCGCCTGCGACGTGGACGTGGTCGTCGTGGCCGGGGTAGCCCGGGCCCAGGATCTGGGTGAAGCCGTGTTCGCGGGCCTCGAAGGCCAGGGCGCAGAAGCCCTGGGAGCCGGCGCTCAAGTCGGCTGCGAGGCCGTACATGTGGAGGCTGTCGGGGTCTCCGCCGACGGCGTCGTTGCAGGTGTGGTCGCGGAAACCGTCGTTGATGCCGATGGGCCGGTCGCCCATCGCGTGCCGCAGGGCCTGCAGTTTCCACATGGTGACCATGACGTTGGCCTCGACCGTGGCGGCGTCGACCTGGCCGCCCGACCAGTCGGTGCCGCATTGGTTGAGTTCCGACCAGTCGAAGTTGGCCGGGGAGCAGTCGCTTTTCTGGAGGTCGTAGATCTTGCCGAAGGTGAGCGGGCCGGCGATGCCGTCGGCTTCCAGGCCGTACGCCGCTTGGAAGCGCTGCACCGCGGCCCTGGTGGCCGGGCCGAACTCGCCGTCGATGGCGAGTTCGCCGCCGAACCCGGGGTAGCCGGCGACCCTGATCTGGAGCTGCCGTACGTCCTCGCCGGATGTTCCCTCACTCAAGGATCGGTTCCAGGTGAAGCAGGATCCGGCGGGTGCGAGGCCGGCGGATGCCGAGGCGGGTGCGAGGGACGGTGCGGGGCTCGCGAACGCGGACGTGGGTGCGAGGAAAAGCAGGCTGACGCCGGTCAGGGCGGACGCGAGCAACAGGGATGAACGCGATGTCATGTGGGGGCCTCTGTTCGGACGACGGCATTGTCGGATGACACGGTCAGGGGGTGCAGCCTCACGAATCGGCCGAACCGCTATCGATGTCCGGTCAGGTAATGGCGTGGCCGGAGGCTGCCGGACCATCCCGTGAGCGGCTCTGTGAGGGGTCTTGAAAGTCTGGTTTCGTGTCGCAACGACGCTCCGTGGCCTTGTGGGCGCAGCATCGTTGATCGGGCGTTGTCAGCGTTGCCTCCCGAGGGTGAGGAGGCGGAGGTGATCAAGCTGAGGCGGTTGGGGCTGCAACGGGTGTGCCGGAGGATTCGTCAGGACTTCAGATGTGCGATGCGCGTTCGATCAGCTCGCGGGCGGTGCCTTCCACCGCGTCATAGCGGTCCGGGTAAGCCGAGACCTGCACTGCCTGCGCCACCTGACCCGCGGACCGGTCCGGGTTGTCCGCCGCCACCTGGATGGCACGGATGAAGAATGCGTTCGACGCGTACGACACGTCCATGATCTGTTCCGGCGTGCCCCAGCCCTGCGACGGACGCTGCTGGAACACTCCGAGCGAGTCCCGGTCGCCGCAGTCCAGGTTGTTCATGTTCGACTCGACCACGCCCGCCTCGAACCCGGCGAGCAACACCTTGTCGCTGACGCCGAGTTCGACGCCGGTCCGGTAGACGACCTCGAGCACCTCGGGGTCGGGTTCGTCCGGCACCGCGCAGCCCCCGCCGCCACCGCCACCGCCCTGGCCGACGAGGTTCTGCCAGGTCTCGGGGCCTATGACACCGTCTACGGACAGGCCCTTTTCACTCTGGAACGAGGTGACCGCGGAGGCGGTGGCCGGACCGAACTGTCCGTCCACGGCCAGTCCGTAACCGTGCTTGTTCAAAGCGGTCTGCGCCGCCGCGATCGCGTCGCCGCTCTCGCCCTCCCGGACCGTGACGATCAGTCCTGGCCAGGTCTCCGCGCCGATGACACCGTCCGCGACATACCCCCTGGACTCCTGGAAGGCAACCACCGTGTTCTCGGTCGCCGGGCCGAAATCACTGTCGGCCGAAATGTCGTAACCGTGACCACGCAACAGGTACTGGGCGGTGGCGACGTTCGCTCCGGTCGTGCCATTGCTGAGGGTGGGCCAGGCCGGAGCGGCAGCGGCCGACCGCACAAGACCGAGTGAGACCACCAAAACCGCGCACACCGCGGCAATCGCGACCCACGCACGTCTGACTCTTGTTCCTGATATCAACCCGACTCCCACGTCGAGGAACATTGCGCGCCGAAAAGTAGCAACAGACGGCCCAGCCGGCATCGGGTGTTCGACCGACGTACGGAACATGACATGTCCGCCGTGTCGCTTCTTCTCGGCGACGGCCGAAATCACCCGCCGCCGACTCTTCTGCCCCGACCCTGTGCGGACGCTCCAGGGCTACTCGTCCGGGTCCGATGGGTCGAGCACGCACGTCTGACGTGAGGAGTGGTCGTACGGCTTCGGTATAGTCCCGCGTCGTCAGGATTCGTCCTCGACAGCTGAGGTGGCCGGATCAACCCAAGAGGACGGTGAACCGATGCCCGGGTTGTCATCCTGCGGTGTCGCACCGGTTGTTCGAGAGCTCTGCCCACTCGCTCGCGAAGACGGCGGCACCAGCGGCCTCGCCCTCCGACCGGTTCGGTGAGCGGAGTGCCGCCGATCTCGCCACAAGGCAGTGTCGAGGCGCGATTCCTGGCGTCCGCCCACCGGTTGGTTCCTCCAGTGCGCGGGGTCGCGGTGGTCGTCATCAGTGTCTTCGGCCTTCTCGCGGTTCCCGACGAGGCTCTGCCGCTGGGGTTCGCCTTGCTCGGGCTGGTGCTCATGGGCGCCGGGGTGGACTGCTGGGCGGGGTTCACAGGGCGCGGCGCGATGCTGTCTCTGGTGTTCGCCGTGCTGAGGGTGGCGGCGGTCTGCGGGACCCAGGAATGGACCGGCGGGCCACTGAACCCATGGGCGTTGAACATGCTGACCACAACGGCGATCACACTCCAGTGGGAGTGGCCCCCGGCGGTCGCCGTGCCCGTCACGTCCGGGCTGCTCGCGGTCGACCTGACCGTGGTGGGAACCGATGTCGTCGGCACTCTGCTGCCGCGCCTGGTGTTCGAGTGCCTGCTGGCGCGCCTGGGATTCGTGTTGCTTCGCCAATCGGCCAGGCGCGTGGACGGGTTACGGGAACGCCGATCGGCGCTGGCGCGCGCGGAGGCGGCCTCGCTGGCGCGGCACCGGGAGGAACGCGAGTACCTCGCGCTGCTGCACGACACAGCGGCGTCGACCTTCCTTCTGGTGACGGTGCAGGCGAAGGAAACGGACCCGGAGCAGGTCGCCGAGTACGCCCGACACGACCTCGCGGTGCTCACCGGTACCGCGGGAGGAGCGACCGCCCAGGACAGCACCGTGGACCTGACGGCCGCACTGCACACCGTCGCCAACCGCGGCCGACTGGCCGTCGAGGTCCGCGCGGAGGGCACCTGGCTGGTTCCGGCCTCGGTGGCACTCGCCTTCGTGCGTGCGGTGCGCGAGGCACTGGTGAACGTCGAGCGGCATGCCGAGGGCGGCACCGCCGTGCTGAGCGTGCGCGGCGAAGGCGACCGGGTCGTCGTCACGGTGGCCGACCGCGGGGTGGGGTTCCACCCGGACGAGGTGAAAGGCTCCCGTCGCGGTATCCGGAGCTCGGTGGTCGAGCGCATGATCGCCGTCGGCGGCAGCGCCACGATCACCTCGCGTCCCGGTGCGGGTACCACCGTGAGGTTGGTGTGGTCCGGTGAGTGAGAGAGCGGCAGGTGACCACGTCTACGCGACGATGCGGATCATCCTGGTCTGCGCCACCGGCATTCTGCAGTTCGGCCTGTGCCTGCATCCCCTGCTCGCACAGGAGTACCGGCACCGATGGCTCGCCGTCGCCGCCTTCATCGCCCTGGCGTCTGTCACCGCCGTCTGCGGCGGGTGGGTGCTGCGGCGAAAGGCGTTGCCCGTCGCCCTCGTGGTGGCCGGCACGGCAGTGGTGCTCGCCGTGTCGTTCTGCGCCCCGGCCGCGCTCGCCCCGGACCGGCGTTTCCAAGCGTCCGACTGGTCGTTCGGCCTGGTGGGGTGGCACCTGCTGTTGCTGCTGCTGGACCGGGTCCGGGTGCTGATCACGGTTCTGGCCGCGCATCTGGTGACAGGCGTGGGACTGTTCCTTTCAGCAGGCATGCCGGACCGCGCGACGTTGGGTGCGGCCGGTGCCGCCGCGTTCGGCGCGGTCAACGTCCAGCTGGCGGTCGTAGTGATCACGCAAGTGCTGCACCGGCAGACCCACGAGGCGATGGCGGTGGCCGAGGAGAAGGACCGGCTGGTGACCCGGGTACTGACGGCACAGCAGTGGGAACAGGGCCAACGGAACCTGTTTGCCGACCAGTTGGGCTCGACGCTGTCGCTTCTTGCGGGCCTGTCCGACGGCGAGCTGGACCCACGCGACAGTGAGACCCAGCGGCGATGTGCGCTTGCGGCGACACAGTTGCGGCGGCTGTTCGCCGAGAACGACAACGTGCCCGACCCATTGGTGCACGAGGTCACCGCGTGCGTCGACGCGGCGGAGCGACGAGGCGTGGACGTGTCGTTCGCGATCAGTGGCGCCGCCGTGCCGGTGCCCTCGCAGGTGCGCCATGAGCTGACCGGGCCGGTGGTCACGGCATTGTCGGCGGCGCGGATCCGTGCCAGGGTGAGCATGCTGCGCACCGATGAGGAGGTACGCATCGCTGTGGTAGCCGACGCCTGCGCCGACCTGGTCATCGAATCCACCGGCCGAGTCGGGGTCGAGTACGGCGTCTACGGTGAATCCTTGCGGCTGGAGGCAAGATGGCGCAAGCAACAGAGCTGAGCGCCGTCATCGTCGACGACCACCCCGCAGTGCGTGCCGGGGTCGCCCAATGGCTGGTCACCGGCACCCCACCGATCCAGGTCGCGGCATCGGGTGACGATGTCCGGGTCGCGTGGGCCGGCGAGGGCGCCACCGCCGATGTGGTGATCCTCGACCTGCACCTGGGCGGGCCGACGCCGGCCATGAGCGAGCTTCGCAGGCTGGCTCAGGCGGGGCGACGGGTCGTCGTCTACTCGATGCGTGCGGATGACGAGATCGCTTTGCAGTGCCTGGAGTTGGGGGCCCTGAGCTACCTGACCAAGGCCGAGGGCGCCGAGCATCTCCTCGAAGCCTCCGTCGCTGCGGCATCAGGCCGCGCGTACACTCCGCCGTCGCTGGCAGGAGCGCTGGCAGGTGACCGCTCCGCCAGCCGGCCGACGCTCTCGGCGCGAGAGACCGAGGTGCTGGTCGAGTGGTTCCAGTCCGAGTCCAAGGACTTCGTGGGCCAACGCCTGGGTATCTCACCGCGCACGGTCAACACCCACCTCGAACACATCCGGATCAAGTACGCAATGATCGGCAGGGAGGCGCCCACCAAGGCCGCGCTCCTGGCACGAGCAATCCAGGACGGACTGGTCCAGGTCGACGACCTGTGACGCCAGTCTTCCCCTCCCCTCACCCCGAAGCGGCCGGGCAAGGGCGCCCACAGCCTGACAGCACTACCGGGACCTCAGCGAGACCCGACGGTGGGTCTCAGCTCGATTGCTAAAAGGCGAGACGACAAGTGCTCGCCGCCACATGTCTCCCTCCGGCGGATGGTTCGAGATTCACCGCCGACCTGCCCTTGCCGAGGCGACGGTGCCGAAGAGCGAATGACGCAACGAGTCCCGAGTGGGCTGCCTGGCGGTTCGGTGCACTCTCCACCCCGCGTGACGATGGTCCGGCTCCGGTGCACGGCTTGGTGCGACTTGCGGGAACAGCGACCGGACAGGTGGGCATGGTGACGAGAAGTTCATGTCCGAAGCCTTGTTACGCCATGTTCTACGCGCGTATCTTCAGCTTCTGGATCTGCGCGAGACGCCCTTGAGCGTCCCCCGTCAGCACGTTGACGATCCCTCACCGATCCTGGCGCCGCTGCGGCGACCGGGCTGTGTTCTGCCATAAGGAGTGCCGCAACGGTGCCCAGTCCCCTTTCCACCCGCCGCACACTGCTGCGCGCTACCCTGCCTGCCGCGGTCACCGCGTCGCTGGTGCTCGTCCCGCTGACCGGCGCGGTCGCCACCACGTCCGCGGACGTGGTCATCGCCGAGGTGTACGGCGGTGGCGGCAACTCCGGCGCGACGCTGAAGAATGACTTCATCGAACTCGCCAACCCGTCCGGGGCCGCCTTCGGCCTGGCCGGCCACAGCGTGCAGTACCTGCCGGGCAACCCCAGCGCCACCAGCAAGTGGGGGGTCACCCCGCTGAGCGGCGCGGTCGCCGCCGGCGCCCGCTACCTGGTCGCCGAGGCGGCGGGCACGGGCGGCACCGTGGACCTCCCGACCGCCGACACCGCCGGCAGCCTGGCCCTGTCCGCCACCTCGGGCACCATCGCGCTCGTCAACGGCACCGACGCGCTGACCTGCAAGACCGCCGCGGACTGTGCCGCCGACCCGCGCGTCGTCGACCTGGTGGGCTTCGGCACCGCCGTGGTCCACGAGGGCTCCGGCGCCGCCCCCGGCGCCTCCAACAGTGCCTCGGTGGCTCGCGCCGCGTCTCTCGCCGACACCGACGACAACGCCGCCGACTTCCAGGCCGGCGAGCCCACCCCGGTCAACAGCAAGGGCGAGTCCGCCCCCGGCGGCTCCGACGGGGGCGGCACCGGCCCGACCGAGCCCGGCACGGTCCGCGTCCACGACATCCAGGGCGTCACCCGCGTCTCGCCGCTGGCCGGCCAGACGGTCACGGGCGTTCCCGGCATCGTCACCGGCCTCCGTACGTACGGCACCAAGGGCTTCTGGATCCAGGACCCGGACCCGGACGCCGACCCGGCCACCAGCGAGGGCGTCTTCGTCTACACCGGCGGCGCCGGCCCGGCCGTCAAGGTCGGCGACTCGGTCCTGGTCACGGCCAAGGTGACCGAGTACTACCCGAACCGCTCCGGCGGCTCGCAGTCCCTCACCGAGTTGTCCACCGCCAAGGTCACCGTCGTCTCCTCGGACAACCCGGTGCCCGCCCCGGTCGTGCTGGACGGCTCGGCCATCCCGGCGGCATACGCCCCGGACGCGGCGGGCGGCTCGATCGAGTCCCTGCCGCTGCGGCCCGACGCCTACGCGCTCGACCTGTACGAGTCGCTGGAGGGCATGAACGTCGAGGTCCGCGACGTGCCGGTGACGCAGGCCAGCAACTCGTACCACGAGCTGTGGGTGAACGCCCGTGAGCAGGACCCGCGTTCGTCCCGCGGCGGTTCCGTGTACCTCGGCTACGACCAGCAGAACTCCGGCCGGCTCATGGTCCAGTCGCTGGGCGCGGCCGCCGACTTCCCCGTCGCCGATGTCGGCGACCGGCTCACCGGCGCCACCGGAGGCCCGCTTGACTACACCAATTTCGGTGGTTACGCGGTGCAGGCGACCCGGCTCGGCGCCGTCCAGTCCGGCGGGCTGAAGCGGGAGGTCACGCAGTCCGGCCTGCCGAGCGAGCTCAAGATCGGCACGTACAACGTCGAGAACCTCGACCCGAGCGACCCGGACGAGAAGTTCGCCGAGCTGGCGGCCGGCGTCGTCACCAACCTGCGCTCGCCCGACATCCTGGCCCTGGAAGAGGTCCAGGACGACAACGGTCCGGTCGACGACGGCACGGTCACGGCCGGCGCCACCATCGCCAAGTTCGTCGAGGCGATCAAGGCGGCCGGCGGCCCCGCCTACGACTGGCGCTCCGTCGACCCGGTGAACGGCAAGGACGGCGGCGAGCCCGGCGGCAACATCCGCCAGGTGTTCCTGTTCAACCCCGACCGCGTCTCCTTCACCGACATACCCGGTGGCGACTCCACCACCGCCGTGGACGTGACCGGCACCGGCGAGCTCACCTCGCTGACCGCCTCCCCGGGCCGGATCGACCCTGCCAACGCGGCATGGAACAGCAGCCGCAAGCCGCTGGTCGGTCAGTTCGAGTTCCACGACAAGCCGGTCTTCGTGATCGCCAACCACTTCAACAGCAAGGGCGGCGACCAGGGGCTGGACAGCCGCTTCCAGGCCCCGACCCGCAGCTCCGAGGTCCAGCGCTCCAAGCAGGCCGAGGCCGAGCAGGCCTTCGTCTCCAAGCTCCTGGCCGCCGCCCCCGGCGCCCGGGTGGTCTCCCTCGGCGACTTCAACGACTACCAGTTCTCGCCCACGCTCCAGACCCTCACCAAGGGCGGCGTCCTGCGCGACCTGGCGAACGAACTGCCCGCGTCCGAGCGCTACTCGTACATCTTCCAGGGCAACTCGCAGGTGCTCGACCACATCCTGGTCAGCCCCGCGTTCAAGCCGCAGCAGACTCGCTACGACATCGTCCACATCAACAGCGAGTTCGCCACCCAGGCCTCCGACCACGACCCGCAGGTGGTCCGCGTCAAGCCCTGACCCGCCCCATCCACCGCGCCTCCCCCGTCCGGTCCCCGACCGGGCGGGGGAGTTCGTTGTTCTGCCCGTGTGTCCACGGCGTGGAGCTTGCCCGGTTCGAAGTTCCAGCCGCGGTGGGAATCGCCCGGATGCTCACGAGACCAACGCCGCGATTCGCTCGAATAAATCGTCTGCACGCTTGAATCGAGCACACAGATCCGCCATTGTGCTTGAAGCAAGTGCAATACCTGCCGTTCACGCAGGAGAGAGGGGTGCTTCATGGACGACACCGACCGGGCCATCCTGCGGGAGCTCCAGATCGACGGCCGGATCCCTTACGCCGATCTGGGGCCGAAGGTGGGGTTGTCACCCTCGGCCGCAAGGCTCCGGCTGCAGCGGCTGATCGACACCAAGGCGGTCCAGGTCGTCGGAGTGACCGACCCGATGACCATGGGCCAGCAGACGATGGCGCTCCTGGGCTTGCGCGTCGACGGCGATCCCCGGGCAGTGGCCGTTGAGCTGTCACGGCACGACGAAGTCGTGTACACGGTCCTGACAGCCGGCGGCTTCGACCTGTTCGCGGAGGTGGTGTGCAGTCAACCTCGGGATCTTCTGGACTTCATCAACGACATCGTGCGGCCCATCGAGGGGGTCGCATCCGTGGAGAACTTCCCCTACTTCGGCATTCACACTCACCGCTTCCTGTGGCACGTCGACTGAGGCATCCGAGCCTCCCAGCCCTCTTTGCCCGCACCAGCCGAGGAACCCTGCATGCTGCCCGACGAGTACCGCACGATCGACTTCTTCACCGAGAACGCGCTGCCTGCACCCCGCGTGGCGCCGGCCGATTGTGAGCTCATCGCTGCCGAACACCTCGGCATCACTGCTCGCGCGCAGTCGCTGGGCAGCCAGCAGGACGCCAACTTCCTGCTGCACACCGACGACGTGACACCCGCTGCGATCCTGAAGATCTCCAACCCTGCCTTCGGCACCACGGAGATCGAAGCCCAGGACGCGGCAGCCGACCTCATCGCCTCGGCGCATCCGGAACTGCGCGTCGCCACCGTCCTGCGCCGCCCCGACGGCTCCCCGCGTCGCACGACGGTGGACACCGAGAACGGTCCGGCCGTCGCGAGACTGCTGCGCTACCTGCCCGGCGGGACACTCTCGGGACCCCGCCACCTGTCCCCGACCACGGTGGCGGCCATGGGCACGATCGTCGGCAAGGCCAGCACCACCCTGCGCGACTTCCGGCACCCGGGCCTTGAGCGCGTGCTCCAGTGGGACCTGCGGCATGCCGACCGTGTCGTCGCCAGGCTCGCCGCCCACATCGAAGAGCCCGACCGGCGCAATGCCGTCGAGGCCGCGACCGTCGAGGCCTGGGCCCGCGTCCAGGAGCTCGCCGCCGCGCTGCCGTTGCAGGCGGTGCACCTGGATCTCACCGACGACAACCTGATCCGCTGCCCCGACACCCGTCCGCCGATGCCGGACGGGGTCATCGACTTCGGTGACGTGACGATGAGCTGGGCGGTCGGTGAGCTTGCCGTGTCACTGTCCTCAATGCTCCACCACGACGGTATCGAGCCTCACCACCTGCTGCCGGCCGTCCGCGCCTTCCACGCCGTTCGGCCGCTCTCCCCCGAGGAGACGGAGGCGTTGTGGCCGCTCGTGATCCTGCGCGCCGCCGTCCTGGTGGCCAGCGGGCGGCAGCAAGCCGCGGTCGACGAGGACAACGCCTACGCCAGGGCCGCCCTCGACCGGGAATGGCGCATATTCGAACAGGCCACCCGGCTGCCCATGCCGGTGATGAGCCGCCTAGTCAGGGACGCGACCGACATGGCCGACTCCGCTGCCCGAACCGCGCAGGCCGCCGCACCGGTGCGCCCTCTACTGCGGAACCTCGCCGCAGCCGAAATCACCGTCCTCGACCTGTCCACCGACGCCGATTCCATGGATCACGGAGCCTGGCTCAAGGCCGGTACCGAGCACCGGCTGGCTGCCTCCGCACTCGCGGACGGTGCACTCGCGGTCGCCACCCGGTACGCGCAGGCGCGGCTCACTCAGGCGCCGGCCCTGTCGGCGGTGTCCGCCGCCACGGTGCCCACCGGCATCGATGTGCGGCTCGGCCGGGACGCCGTGGCGCAGGCCCCCGACGCGGGGAAGGTCCTCGCCGCGGTGCCGGGTCGTGTGGAGCTCACCTACGGCGAGCAGGTGCTGACGTTGTCGTTCCCCCGCGCGGTCCACCCGGCGGTCACCACCGGTGCGACGGTGCAGGCGGGTGAGGACGTCGCCCGCGTCCCCTCCGGAACCACCCTCCACCTCGCGCTGCGCGACGCCGACAGCCCCGCTGTCCCTGCTCTGGTCCGTCCCGAGTACGCCGCCGGCTGGCTCGCGCTCACCGCCGACCCCGCCCCGCTTCTCGGTCTCCCGGTCGAGTCCGACGGTACGGGCGAGAGGGACCTGCTCGACCGGCGTGACGCCGTGTTCGCGACCGTGCAGGAGCACTACTACGCCAACCCTCCCCGTATCGAGCGTGGTTGGCGCCACCATCTCCTGTCCACCGAAGGCCGCTCGTACCTCGACATCGTCAACAACGTCACCCCGCTGGGCCATGCCCACCCCTGCGTCGAGCAGGCGGTCTCCCGGCAACTGCGACGGCTCAACACCAACTCGCGCTTCCACTACGCCTCGGTGGTGGAGTTCACCGAACGCCTCGCCACCCTCCTCCCCGATCCCCTGGACACGGTGTTCCTCGTCAACTCCGGTTCCGAGGCGGTGGACCTGGGCCTCCGGCTGGCCATCGGGGCCTCCGGACAGCACGATGCCGTCGCACTGCGCGAGGCCTACCACGGCTGGACATACGCCTCCGATGCCGTCTCCACCTCGCTGCAGGACAACCCGGACGCGCTGGCCACCCGCCCGAACTGGGTCCACACCGTGGACTCACCCAATTCCTATCGCGGCCGGCACCGCGGGGCGGATGCCGTGCGCTACGCCCCCGAAGCCGTCGCGGAGATCGACGAACTGGCCGCTGCGGGCCGTCCGGCAGGAGCCTTCATCAGCGAGACCTTCTACGGCAACGCCGGTGGCGTCGCCCTGCCCGACGGCTATCTCGCCCAGGTGTACGGGGCCATCCGCCGTCACGGCGGCCTGGCCGTCGCCGACGAGGTCCAGGCCGGCTACGGCCGCCTGGGACACTGGTTCTGGGGCTTCGAGCAGCAACAGGTCGTCCCCGACATCGTGTGCGTCGCCAAGGCCATGGGCAACGGCCACCCCCTCGGCGCCGTCATCACCTCCAAGCCGGTCGCCGACCGCTACCGTGACCAGGGCTACTTCTTCTCCTCCACGGGAGGCAGCCCGGTCTCCAGCGCCGTGGGCCTCACCGTCCTGGACACCCTGCGCGACGAGGACCTCCAGGGCAACGCGGTACGCGTCGGCAGCCATCTGAAGATCCGACTCGAAGCCCTGGCCGACCGCTACGGCATCATCGGCGCCGTCCACGGCACGGGCCTCTACCTCGGCCTCGAACTCGTCCGGGACCGCACCACCCTGGAACCCGCCACCGAAGAGACCGCCGAACTCTGCGACCGCATGCTCGACCTCGGCGTCGTCGTCCAGCCCACCGGAGACCACCTCAACGTCCTGAAGATCAAGCCTCCGCTGTGCATCGACACCATCGCGGCCGACTTCTTCGCCGACATGCTGGACCGCGCTCTCGCTCAACTAGGCCACTCCCACGCCCGGTAACAGCGGGCTCAACTCGGCGCTTCGCGATGCGGCGCCGAGACGATGCCCGGTCTGCCGGTCGGCGGCCCCGCCGAACGACCGCCCTCGACCCCGTACGCCGACCTCCTCTGCCTTCCCGTCGAGCCCGTTCGCTCGATCGGCATCGGCTTCAACCAGCGCTCCTCGGCCCCCGCCAACTGCAGTCCGGGCTGCCGAGACCTGTGGCTGCGGTCCACTCGTCGCGACTTTCACAGCCAACAGCGACGCCCGACACCCGTACGAGCGCCAGGAGCTGTACCAAGTCCTCACGTTGCGCACATCGGCGACCTGGTGGCAGCGCCCGTTCCACAGGTGCTCGCGCGGAATGAACAGCTTCGCCGTCGGCGGCACGCCTGCTCCGACGGCTGACACGCAGGTCTGACTTCAAGTTCCCTGGAGAAGAGAGAAGATGATGGACACCATCGTCGTCGGCGCGGGAATCGCCGGAATCACCGCAGCTCGACTGCTGCACCTCGCAGGACAACGCGTGGTCGTGCTTGAGGCGCGAGACCGTATCGGTGGGCGGATCTGGACGGACCGCACGGCAGGGTTCTCCGTCGATCACGGCGCCTCATGGATCCATGGCCTCACCGGCAACCCGCTCACGGGACTTGTCACCGCACTCGGGATGGAGACACGCGAGTTCACGGTCGGGAGCTTCCAGGCCGGCGGGCGGCCGATCGCCGACTACGACGAATCGCAGCGTCTCCTGGACGACGACGCGACACGGCAGTGGACCGTTGACGTCGACACGGCAGATGACCTCTTCCAGCTGACCAGCGCGGCGTCCGGTCACGACGAGAGTTACGCCACCGCTGCCGAGCGCGCCCTTGCCGCGACCGGATGGGAACCCGAACGAGCCGAACGGGTCCGCGCGTTCTATCGGCACCGCACGGAAGAGCAATGCGGCGCAGAGATCGAACAGGTCGCCGCTCACGCCCTCGACGAGGACACCATCGAAGGTGACGAAGTGATCTTTCCGGGTGGCTACGATGTGCTTCCCCGGACTCTCGCAGAAGGCCTCGACGTTCGTTTGGGAATGACCGTGACCGCCATCACCAGGTCGGCCACTGGGGTGCGAGTCGACACGGAGGACCAGTCCTTCCACGCCGCGCAAGTGATCATCACAGTGCCGTTGGGTGTGCTCAAAGCAGGGGCGATCGAGTTCACGCCCGCTCTGCCCGACGCCGTTGCGGGGCCGATCGCCCGACTCGGGATGGGCGTGTTCAACAAGGTCTTCCTTCAGTTTCCGAGCCGTTTCTGGCAGGACGGCGTCTACGCGATCCGGCAGCACGGCCGGGCCGGCGTCCCCTGGCACTCCTGGTACGACGTCTCCGTGGTGAGCGGCAAGCCGATGCTGCTGACCTTCGCCGGCGGCGCTTGGGGGCGGGAGATCGAGCAGAAGACCGACGAAGAGGTGATCTCGTCGGTCCTCGGCCCCCTACGGGAAATCTACGGCGACTCCGTCCCCGAGCCCGTAGCACATTGGATCACACGCTGGGGCGTCGATCCTCTGGCCCTCGGCTCGTACTCCTACGTCGCCGTCGGATCCTCGCACGACGATCACGATGCGATGGCAGAACCCGTCGACGGCGTTCTGCACTTTGCGGGAGAAGCAACCTGCGGGCGCGAGCCGGCCACTGTCCACGGCGCGCTCCAATCAGGGCATCGCGCGGCCGAGCGGATCCTCGGTTCACCGATCTCCCTGGCCGATCTCACACGGGCGTGAGCCCTTCGACGTGACGTAGCCGGGTCCAACTATGCAGCGGAGCTTCGGCGCGGGTCCGGCCCTCGTCACCGCGGTCCATCCGGGCATGGGCCCGTGACCGCCCGGACCGGGTACCAGGCGTGGTCGGCGGGACCGGCGGACATCTCGCCCTCGCCCCCGACCTCGCGGCCCCGACCACGGCCCCCTCCCCGAGCGGGGGATCATCGCGACCGCCGTGGCGGATCACCCCGAAGGCGACTGCCAGTTCGTCTCGCGCTGCTTCTTCCCCGCCATCGGCATCGACGAGGACCCCGTCACCGGAAGCGCCCACACCGCACTCGCCCCCGCCACATGACGTCGCCTCTTTCGTCGACGAGTTGGCGGCCGGGAGCGGTTCGGGGACACGCCCGACGCACTGCCCGCGCCACGGGACCCGGGGCTCCGATTGACGGCACGGCCGGGGCGGTGTGACGATGCGCCGATGTCGGACCTGCACGCCCGGATGGCCGCCCGGGTCGGTGACCTCACGGCTGTCGTGGTCGCGCGCTGCGCGGCGGAGGCGCCGTTCTACGGGGCGCTGCCCCGCGCCACCCTCCAGGGCGAGGTGGCGCGGTCCATCGCGGCGGTGCACGCGCTGTTGCTCAGGGCACTGCGCGACGGCGGCGGGGGTCCGATGGGGCAGGGCGATCTGACCCGGCTCATCGAGTGGTCGGCGCGCCGGGCCGAGGAGCGCGTCCCCCTGGAGGCGGTGATCGCCGCGTACCTGATCGGCGCCGAGGTGTGGTGGCAGACGCTGACAGAGGTCGCGGAGCCCGGTGAGCTGGCCGGGGCGGGCGGCAAGCTGCTCGCCTGCCTGCACGCCGCGCTGCCCGCGGTCGTCCTCGCCCACCAGAACGCCCAGGAGGACCTCCACAGCGAGGACAAGCGCGTACGGCGGGCCCTGCTCGGCGCCCTACTGGCAGGACGGCCGTACGAAGAGCTGGCGGGCGTGGCGCGGGTGGCCGTGGCGGGTGAGTACGAGGTGGTTGCCTTCGCGTTCGAGTCCGACCCGCCGAGCAGATTGGTGCAGTCCTCGCTCGACGCCTTCACCGGGATCCCTGTGCTGATGGACCACGTCGCTCGGATCGCCTTGTTGCCGGACAGGGCCGACGTGCCGGGCCTGGTGGCCCGGCTGGAGAAGGACGTGGGGCAGCCCGTGCGTGCCGCCGCCGCCCGCTCCTCCGTACCGACGGCGATCCCCTCGGCGGCGCAGGAGGCCGGCCGCGTGCTGGATCTCGTCCGGCGCCTGGGACGCCCGCCCGGGTGCTACCGCCTCGACGACGTGCTGCTGGAGCACCAGCTCGCGCGCCCCGGGGACGGCCTGATGCGGCTGGCGGCCAAACTCGACCCCCTGGAGGAGCATCCGTACCTGCTTGAGACGCTGCGCGTGTTCGTGGAGCGGGGGCTCAACCGCCGCCAGACGGCGTTGGAGCTGTGCGTCCACCGCAACACCCTGGACTACCGGTTGCAGCGAGTGAGCGCGCTGACGGGCCTCGACCTCGCGGTTCCCGCGCAGGCGCGGCTGATCCAGGCGGCGCTCGTCGCCAGGGACCTGGCCGGGCCCGCGGATCGCCGCGGGGTCACCGGATGGCAGGGGTCCGCAGGAGCAGCGGAAAGCGGATGAACCACGGCCGGCGTCGGCGAGCGCACGGCCTGTCATCTGTCAGAGCCAGGCGCCGAGTTCCTCGTGCCGGGGTGCGAGGACCGGGCCGGCGCCGGGGTGGTTCAGCAGTGTCAGCCCCAGAGTGAGCCGGCTGATCCGGTCCACGGTTGCGCCGGGTACAACCACAGCCGGTACTCCTTCCTCCCGGTTGCAGCCCAGCAGCAGGGCGGCCTCGGGAAGGGGCGGGGCGGCGGGCACCACGTCGCCGTCGACCACGCGCGGCGTGGATCGGGACGGCCGCCGGTCACGGCGGAAGGGATCTCCGGGAGCGGGTCACTGGTTTGCGAGGCCGTTGCGGCGGACGTCGGACCAGGTGCCGCTGTCGGTGCAGATTCCGCAACCGGCCCCGAAGAACTGTGCCCTCGCCGTCTGGTCCCCCATCAGGTGTGCCTTGAACCAGGCGGTGGTGGGCGCGGCGAACGGGCCGGGGTCGCCTACGACCGTGAAGTGATCGGCGCCGCGCAGTTCCCCGTAGATGGCCGGTATGTGGTCGGCGTCGTTGTAGAAGGCCTTGACCAGGAAGGGGAAGACGATGCTGTCCTTCTGCCCGGCCAGGAGGAGCGCGGGTACGTGTACGTCGTCGATGTCGGCGAGGGGCCCGGGCTGGATGGGCAGGATGGTGTCGATGCGCGGGTCCGAGCCGACGACGATGGCAGCGGCGCCGCCCTGCGAGTGACCGGACGCGCCGATGTGCTCCAGGTCGACACGGTCGTGGAAGGGGCTGCCCTGGTCGGCGTTGCGACGGGTGAGCAGGTCGATCCCGGCGCGCATGGAGATGCCGAGGTTGGACTGCGGGGTGTTGGCGGCGGCAACGATGAAGCCCTGACTGGCCCAGTGGAGCAACAGGTCGCGGTAGACGACCGGGAAGGCGAAGGTGCCGTTTCCCCACACGATCACGGGGTGGCGGCGGTCGCTGGTCGCGATGTCACGCGGGTAGTACAGGGTGGTCACCGCCCCGACCTCCACCGCGGTGGCGTAGGGGCCGGGAGCGCCGTAGTCGGCCGCGGCCGCCTCGGCACCGGCACCGGCGGGGGAACCGGTGGACGCCGCTGCCGCACCCGCGCCGGCAGAAGCCGTCAGCAGGAGCAGGAGCGAGATCAGGGGGACGAGCAGTTTTCTCCAGAGCACAGCGGACTCCCGATGTCGTCACGGTGAACTGGATGTTTCATCCGGCTCACGCCTTGTCTGATCGCACATCCTGAAGCACGGTTCGAGACCCGTCTCTGCGCAATCGCGGCAAGCAGCGACGTCGGAGTTTGTGCAACATACCGAGAGGCCTGAGCGCGGTGAGGGTGCCATGCTCGGTTCCGCCGCTACGACAGAGAGCCCGCCGCCCCGTTGCGGACGCCGTCCCCATCCTGGTGATCCCCGACAGTCTGATTCCCGGCAGGAACGAGTCCACCACGCCCGTCTCCCCGGGTCTGTGCCCGGTTCTTTCTCCGGGCCTTGTAAGGGGGTTACTTCCTTGCCGGGCTGGTGCGGATGTTGCTGGTGAGGAAGCATGGGCGTGCGCGGTACGGGAGGTCGTCCGCGCAGCCGATGTGCGAGATGAAGAGGGCTGATGACTGACGAGCAGGGCATGCGGACGCCGGTGGACGGAATCGACACGGGCACGCCGCATTCGGCCCGGGTGTGGAACTACTGGCTGGGTGGCAAGGACAATTACGAGGTGGACCGCCGGCTCGGGGCGACGATGGAGGAGTTGTACCCACAGATCATTGAGATAGCGCGCGCCTCCCGGGCGTTCCAGGCACGAGCGGTGCGCTATCTGGCCGGTGAGGCGGGGGTGCGGCAGTTCCTGGACCTCGGCACCGGTCTGCCGACGGCGAACGCGACGCACGAGGTCGCCCAGGACGTCGAGCCGACGGCACGCATCGTGTACGTGGACAACGACCCGATCGTCCTGGCCCATGCACGCGCCCTGCTGACCAGCCGGCCCGAAGGGGCGACGGACTATGTGCACGCGGACCTGACGGACGCCAAGACGGTGTTGCGCGAGGCCGGCCGGACGCTGGACCTCGACCGGCCGGTGGCGGTGATGGTGCTCTCGACGCTGGGACACGTCGCGGACTCGGACGAGGCCGCGGCGCTGCTGCGCAGCTACTTGGACGCGCTGCCCGCGGGCAGCTACCTGATGCTGTGCGACACCATCGCGACTCCTGAGACGCAGGCCGGGTCCGACGAGTACGCCAGTGGCGGTGCCATGCCGTACATCTCGCGTCCCAGGGAGATCATGGGGAGCTTCGCGGACGGACTCGAGCTGGTGGAGCCGGGCTTCGGCTCGATCAGCCTGTGGCGCCCCGAAGAGCCTGCCGTCGGCGAGCCGGTCGACCAGTGGGGTTTTGTGGCCGCCAAGCGATAGCCGTCGAGCAGGGCGTCTGGTCGCCATACTGCCTGCGCGATCACGGGCGGGGCTGTGGGGACCGGCACGGGCAAGCACCTGCCGATGACGAGCCCCGTCGCCCGCCGAGAAGCCGGTTGTACGCCCGCCGCCTGCGGCCCGAGCACCTGCGCACCGCTGAACACCGCGCCCGGGTCGCCAGGGGCGGGCTGTGGGTGGGCGCGGTGTGTGGTTGCCGACGACGGAGGCGAGGCACTCGGCGCCGAGGGTTGCTCCGATGCCGGGGACGCTCAGGATGATGTCGGCGATCTCATGCTCGCGAAACCGGCCCTCGATGAGCTTGTCCATCTCGGAAACCTGCTCATTGAGGACCATCACCTCCTCGGCCAGGGTATGGACCAGCTTCGCGATGGTCTTCTCTCCGGGGACGGCAGTGTGCTGGCGTTCGGCGGCCTCGACGGCGGCTTCGGCGAGGGCTGCGGCGTTGCGGACCTTGCGGTTGGCCAGCCATTTCGTCAGCGGCGTGACGCCAGCGCGGCGGATCGCTGCCGGGGCCTGGTAGGCCGTCAGCAGTCTGAGAGGGCCGGTGTTGGTCATGTCCAGGGTCCGTTCCAGGGCCGGGAACATGTGCAGCAGCGTGCCGCGCAGGCGGTTGACGACACGGGTGCGGTCTTCGACCATGTCGGACCGGCGGCCGGTCAGCACACCCACGATCGATGCGCGATCAAGGTGGTTGTCACCTGAGTTCTCCCGCCTGATGCAGCAGCCCGGATTCTCTGAACGTCATGCTTACCTCGTTTATGGGCTACGCCCAGATGCCCGCACGAGACGGCCGGTCCCAGGGCACCGATCGCGCCATGTATCGCTCTCTCCGGCGCCATGACGTATGCCCTCCATCAGCGAGCAGTTCGAAGGGAGCGGCTCGCGAAGACGTTCGGGGAAGGATTGACTCGGTCGAGGAGTACCTGGAGATGGCGTATCGCATACGGTGCCACCTTGAATCGTCACCCGCCGCCTGGAGGTACGGCGAGTCAGGGTTGCATGCTGCCGGTCGTGGCCCGCAAGTGGCCTTGGAAGCGGATGGCGGAGAAGCCGGACGTGAACCCTGCGGACAGGTCCAGGAGGAACTGCGGCCCAGGACGTGCCGGGGTCCACCCCAGGCGCAGCTCCGGCGGCCTCACGTCCATCCCGCCTGGCGGGACCGCAGTTCGGAGCGTACGAGTTCCAGGAGACGGCCCGTCCAGTTGCGGCCAGGGCCACCCCGGTCGCCCCAGAAGTACGACTGCTCCTCGTAGACCAGGGTGGCGTCACCCGTGGCCAGCAGGACGGCGGCGAGTTCGGGGTGCTGGCCGAACTTGGCGCGGAGCAGGTCGGTCATGACGGCGGTGCGCATGGCTTCCCAGTCCGGTCGGCGTGGGGCCTGGGCGGCGATCGCGCGGGCGTCGAAGACCGACGTCACCGTCCGGACGGCCTCCCGGTCCTGTGGCTCGGCGACGGACAGGGCCGAGTAGGCGTGGACGACGGTCGGATGGACGGCGTCGTCCTGGCCCACGGTGACGGGCGATGGGTATGTCCGAGAACGCTCACCCCACCAGGAAACGCCCTCTCCCGGGCAACACATTTTCGGCTGCCTCGGCCGTCCGCCCGCCCCGGCCACGACCGGATGCCCTCCTATGACCGCAACGTCTCCGAAGGCGACTCCCCGAACTGTTGGCGGTACGCGAGTGAGAAGCGGCCTGGGTGCAAGAAGCCCCAGCGGGATGCGATGGCGGTGACGGTCGTGGCACCCGGGTCGGAAGCCAGGAGTTCCTTGCGTATGCGGTCCAGGCGGACCTCGCGCAGGTACGCGAGCGGTGTCGTGTCGAGGTGCCGGCGGAAACCTTCCTGGAGGGCCCGTACGCCGACGCCGACGCATTCCGCGATCTCGGCGACCGTGAGCGGCTCGGCGGCGTGCCCCTCGATGATCTCCATGGCGCGGCGGACCGCGGGCGGTGCGACGCGCGGTTGCTCGCCGAGCAGCGCCGGCGTGTAGTTGTTGGGCTGGGCCATCAACAGCTGTGTCATGAGGAGTGATTCAAGCTGTCTTGTCACGATGGGCTGGCTTGTCATGCCGCCAGACCCCTCTGCCTCCCGGCGCATGAGGTCGACGATGTTGAGCCAGGAGCGCGAGCCCGGTGTGGTGAGGTCCATACCGAGCGAGAAGAAGATCGGGCGGCGCACGGTGCGGCCGAGCAGACTGGCCAAATGCGATTCCAGGGACGATCGGTCGAACCACACGATCAGCTGCGGATTGCCATCACCCCAGCGCATGTCCAACGTTCCGGTCGGAGAGGGGACAGAAGCGAGTTCTGGGGAGGAAATGATCTCCTCGCGACCGCAGGTGATTTCGGCGTAACCGGCCAGCGGGATCTGGACAAGGAAAAAGCTTTCCAGGTCACCTGGCGTGATCCGGACTTCCGTTCCGTAATCGAGGTAATACAGGCCTGTCCGATCAAAGGGTGCGCCGTGCAGCCGGGCGTCGAGCGTCGCCGAGCGCTGCATGATGCGCAGCTCATGCGGGCAGAAGGCGCGGCCGACCTCGGCCCGCGCCTCCCAAATGTCTGCTGTGTGAAACCGCTGGTGGTTTGCGAGAGGGGGCTCTTCACTGGGCATGTGAACCTCCACCGCCGAGATGCGCGATCAGGACAGCGATCCGCGTGATCCGGATAGCGAAGATGATCTTTGCATACCAAGGTTGATCCCCGGCCGCCTCGGCCCCGAGAAGAAACCAGGGATTCAACGATGCAGGGAGTGCCGGGCTGGAGTGCACTCGTCACGGGAGTAAAGCCACGCCCAGCGGACAGCCCGTCGCATGCACGCTGCGCGAGCTGTGCGCGACCGGCGTGGAGGAGGCCGCCGAGACCGTACCCCTGCACGTCGGGGCACCCTTGCCTCTGCCGCGTCGGCTCACCGATTCGGCCGGCCCCTTCAGACGGCCGGGTGACCCGGGACCCATCCCCCGGTCCTACGGGCGAACCGGCTTCCCGCGGCTGCTCGCCGGCCCCCTCCGGCGGGCAGCCGAATTCCACACATGCGAACCCCCCACTCGTTGACGCCGCCACGTCGCCGAAGCCCCGCTCAAAACCGCACAACGCGACCCCCGGAGGTCCCCCCATGCGCAAGATCACCATCGTCGGAGCCGGCCAGGCCGGCCTCCAGCTCGCTATCGGTCTGGTCAGCCACGGCTACGAGGTCACCGTCGTGTCCACCCGCACCGGAGACCAGATCCGCGAGGGCCGGGTCATGTCCAGCCAGGCCATGTTCGGCACCGCGCTGGCCCACGAGCGCAACCTCGGCCTCGACTTCTGGGGCGACGCCTGCCCGTCGATCGCCGGGCTCGGCGTGAACATCGCCAACGGCCAGGGCGGCCGGGCGCTCTCCTTCGACGCCCGCCTCGAAGCCACCGCCCGTTCCATCGACCAGCGCGTCAAAATGCCGCTCTGGATGGGTGAGTTCGCGCGCCGCGGCGGCCGTCTGGACATCCGCGAGGCCGGCGTCGAGGACCTGGAGCGCTACGCCGCAGAGTCCGACCTGGTGATCGTCGCGGCCGGCAAGGGCGAGATCGCCGGACTGTTCCAGCGGGACGCCGAGCGTTCCCCGTACGACGCTCCGCAGCGCGCGCTGGCCCTGGCGTACGTCACCGGCATGGCGCCGCTGCCCGACCGCCCCGGCGTCAGCTTCAACGTCATCCCCGGTGTGGGCGAGTACTTCACCATGCCCAGCCTCACCACCAGCGGCCCTTGCGACATCATGTTCTTCGAGGGCATCCCGGGGGGCCCGCTCGACTGCTTCGACGGGCTCACCCCCGACCAGCAGCTGGCGAAGTTCCAGGAGCTGCTGCGGACGTATGTCCCGTGGGAGGCCGAGCGCTGCACCGAGATCGCTCTCACCGACTGGAACGGTACTCTCGCGGGCCGCTTCGCGCCGACCGTCCGCAAGGCCGTCGCCGCGCTGCCCTCCGGCGCGCAGGTGCTCGGCCTCGCCGATGTCGTCGTCCTCAACGACCCAATCACCGGCCAGGGTTCCAACAACGCCTCGAAGTGCGCGGCCTCCTACCTCGCCACCATCCTGGACCACGGCGAGCGCCCGTACGACGCCGCGTTCATGGAGCTGGCCTTCGGCCGCTTCTGGGACAACGCGCAGTACGCCACAACCTGGACCAACGCGATGCTCGGCGCCCCGCCGCAGCACGTCCTGGAGCTCTTCGGCGCGGCGTGCGCCAACTCCCGTATCGCTGCCCGCTTCGTCAACGGCTTCGACGACCCGCGCGACTTCTTCCACTGGTTCATGGACCCGATCGCTGCGAAGAACTACCTGACCGACGTCAGCGCCTGAGCGGCCGCCAGGAGACACACGCGCCCTGACGGTGCGCCAGCGATAGTACGTAACGAGAGCAGGACAGCAGGGAATGAGAAGGATCGCGGTGGTCGGCGCCGGGCAGGCGGGTGCTCAACTTGCCCTGGGCCTCCAGGCGCACGGCTATGACGTCACCCTGGTTGCCGACCGCGGCCCCGACGAGATACGTCGTGGCCCGGTCATGTCCAGCCAGTGCATGTTCGACACCGCGCTGCAGAGCGAGCGCGAACTCGGCCTGCACCACTGGGAGGACAGGGCCCCGGACATCTCCGGCATCGCGTTCTCTCTCATCGGTCCGCACGGCACTCCGGACGTCTCCTGGCGCGCGCCGCTGGCGGGCCCCGCACACTCCGTCGACCAGCGGGTCAAGTGTGCCGCCTGGATGGAGCAGTTCGCGGCCGGCGGCCACGGCAAGATCGTGCTGCACGAGGCGGGCGTCAGCGACCTCGAGTGGTACGCCCGTACGCACGATCTCGTCGTGGTCTCCACGGGCAAGGGCGAGCTGAGCCGACTCTTCCCGCGTAACTCCGAACTCTCCCCGTACGACCGGCCGCGCCGTGCGCTGGCTCTGACGTACGTCACGGGAACGGCACCGCGGGACGGGGATGCCTCCGTCCACTACCGCATGGTCCCCGGCATCGGTGAATACTTCTCCTTCCCCGCCCTCACCACCACCGGACCCTGCGACATCATGGTCTTCGAAGGTGTCCCCGGCGGCCCGATGGACTGCTGGGACGACATCCGCACGCCCGAAGGCCACCTCGCCCGCTCACTGGAAATCCTCCACCGGTTCTTCCCCGACGAATACGACCGCTGCCGGCACGCCCAACTCACCGACGACGGCGGCGTTCTGCGCGGCCGACTCACTCCGACCGTCAGGCACCCCGTCGCCGGCCTGGCCTCCGGGCGGCACGTCCTCGGCATGGCCGATGCCGTCGTCCTCAACGACCCCATCACCGGCCAGGGTTCGAACAACGCGGCCCAGGCCGCGAGCCACTACCTCGAAAGCATCCTCCGCCACGGCACCTCCGAATTCACCCCGCAGTGGATGCAGCGCACCTTCGACAACTTCTGGCGCGGCTGGGCTCAATGGGCCGTCGGCTGGACCAACTCCCTCCTGACCGACCTGAGTCCCCACCACCGCGACCTCCTGACAGCGGCGGCCGAAATCCCCACGGTCGCAGGCGCCCTCGCCGCCGGATTCGACGACCCGCGTACCCTCTACCGCTGGTGGTTCGAGGAGGCCGAGGCACACCGCTTCCTCGCCGAGAAGCGCGCCCAGCACGCCGTCCGCTTCGACGGCCGCGAACTGCGCCGCGCGCTGGGCCAGTACGCCACCGGCGTGACCGTGGTGACGGCCCGCGCCCCCGACGGCCGCAACGTCGGTATGACCGCGAACTCCTTCACCTCCGTCTCCTTGGACCCGCCCCTCATCCTGTGGTGCCCCGGCAAAAACAGCCCGAGCCTCCCGGACTTCACCGACGCCTCGCACTTCGCCGTCCACGTACTGGCCGCCGACCAGCATCACCTCTCCCGCCAGTTCGCCACCCCGGCCGACGACAAATTCAGCGGTATCCCCATCACCCCCGGCATCGCCGGCGCCCCCCTCCTCGACGGCGCGGTCGCCCGCTTCCAATGCCGCACCGTCCAACGCCTCGACGCCGGCGACCACATCATCTTCCTCGGCGAGGTCGAACAGTACGAGACCGGCGGCGGCACCCCTCTGGTGTTCCACTCGGGGTACTACCACGTGGCGACGAAGCATCCGGATCTGTGAACGATCATGCGGATCTCCGACGCCCAGGGCCATGTCCGCCTGTCCACCGCCCGTTGCCCGGCATGCGCCTGCACGGACGTCACGAGTTGTGGGCCGAACTCGCCCAGGCCGGCTGGCTGACATTCCCTGCCCTCAGACCGACACCGGTCACCGTGCAACCGGCTGATGTGGCTGAGCTGGCCCAGGCACCGGGAGCAGCGGGTGCCACCGTGCCGAGGTCGTGGGTTCGCGCACCGCCACCCAACCGTGCAGAGTCCGGGCCCGACACTCGGATATAGGTACACGAGTACGCCACCTCAAAGGTGGACACTTCTCGTCGTTCCACGGGTCGTTTGGCGCGGCCGGACCTCGCCGATACAGTCCCACCGAAGCAAACCCCTAGCCGAAGAAGCTCAACCGCACCTGACGGCTCGGATTATCCCGATTCGTGTCGACCAGGCATACCGACTGCCACGTCCCCAGCTCCAGCCGTCCCCCGATCACCGGAAGCGTCGCGTGGGGTGGGACGAGGGCGGGCAGTACGTGGTCGCGGCCGTGGCCGGGGCTGCCGTGGCGGTGTTGCCAGCGGCCGTCGGCGGGCAGCAGGGTGTGGAGGGTGGCCAGGAGATCGTCGTCGCTGCCGGCTCCGGTCTCCAGGACGGCGATGCCGGCGGTCGCGTGCGGTACGAAGATGTTGAGGAGGCCGTCCCTGGAGGCGGCGTGCCGGTCGAGGAACTGCTCGCACTCGGCGGTCAGGTCGGTGACGGACTCCGTCGTGCCAGTGGTGATGTGCAGAACGCTGGTGGCGAAGGCATGGGGCATGGGCCCATCATCGCGCCCATGGGACAAGACCGCGCGTCCATCTGCACCGGGCTCTCCTGCCGCCTGTCCCCGCCCCCGTAGACGTCTGCCCGTACACAGCGCACATCGGCGTACCCCGCCCCGTCCGCCGCCCGGCGTGACCCCCGCTGCTGTGACGGCACTGGGGCTCGCGCCGCCCTGGTCACGGTGCGCCTCCCCGCCCGTGGACTGCTCGTGGAACCCTCGTGACCATCAGCCATGCCCTCGCGCCACCGGATATGTCTTCAGAATCCGGGCGGGCTGACCGCTCTGCCGTCGGACCCGCTGCCGGACATCTTCTTCGGCGGGTCGTCGGCGTCGGCATGCCCGGTGGCCGCCGCGCATGCCGATGTCTATCTGACCTGGGGCGAGCCGCCGGCCGCGGTGAAGGAGAAGACCGACTGGATCCGCGGCCTGGCCGAGGAGCAGGGCCATACGGTCCGCTTCGGCATCCGGCTGCACACGATCTCGCGCGACTCCTCGCGCGAGGCATGGGCGACGGCCGACCGGCTGCTGGGCGATCTCGATGCCGGGACGATCGCGGCCGCCCAGCAGGCGCTGGGGCAGAGCGAGTCGGTCGGGCAGCAGCGGATGCTGGCGCTGCACGCCGGCTCGCGCGACAAGCTGAATCTGTGGGCGGGCGTCGGGCTGGTGCGGGGCGGTGCCGGAACCGTGCTGGTGGGCGGTCATGCGGAGGTGGCCGGCCGGATCGAGGAGTACCCCGCGCTGGGTGTGGAGCACTTCGTGCTTTCCGGTTGCCCGCATCTGGAGGAGGCGTACCGGTTCGGCGAGGGCGGGACGCCCGAGCCGGCGGCGCGCGGCCTGCTTTCGACCGTACCGGCGTCGCCGTTGCTCGGGGTGTCGCGAACGGCCGGCCGGCGTCGGCGCCGGGTGGGGCGTCGCTGCTGGTCGCCGGGGCCGCTGACCGGGCGGCGGTCGGCGGGCCGGGCCGCCGACCGACAGGGGAAGCCCCGGTGCCTGGCCTGGCCAATCGGGGAAGATCCCGGACCGCGACAGGGTTAGTAGAAGCGTGAACAACTCTGGGGTGGCCGCAGCAGCACACGAGGTCGATGTCGTCGTGATCGGAGCCGGACAGGCAGGTCTGTCCGGCGCCTACCATCTGCGCCGCGCGGGCCTGGAGCCCGCTCGCGACTTCGTCGTGCTCGACCATGCCCCGCGCCCCGGTGGGGCCTGGCAGTTCCGCTGGCCCTCGCTCACCTACGGCAAGGTCCACGGCATGCACGCACTGCCCGGCATGGAGCTCACCGGAGCGGACGACCGCCGGCCCTCCTCCGAGGTGATCGGTGAGTACTTCGCCGAGTACGAGCGCGCCTTCGACCTGCGGGTCCACCGGCCCGTGGAGGTGAGCGCGGTACGCGAGGGCGCCGACGGGCGGCTGCTCGTCGAGAGCTCCGAGGGTACGTACGCCACCCGTACCCTGATCAACGCCACCGGCACCTGGGACCGGCCGTTCTGGCCGCGCTACCCGGGCCAGGAGAGCTTCCTGGGGCGGCAGCTGCACACCGCGAACTACCCGGGTCCGGCGGAGTTCGCCCGGCAGCGTGTGGTGGTGGTCGGCGGCGGGGCCTCGGGGACGCAGCATCTGATGGAGATCGCCGAGGTGGCGGCCGAGACGTACTGGGTGACGCGGCGGCCGCCGGTGTTCCGGGACGGCCCCTTCGACGCGGACCGGGGGCGGGCCGCGGTGGCGATGGTGGAGGAGCGGGTGCGGCGCGGGCTGCCGCCGCAGAGTGTGGTGTCCGTGACCGGACTGCCGCTCACCGACGCGGTGCGGCGGGCACGTGAGACGGGGGTGCTGGACCGGCTGCCGATGTTCGACCGGATCACTCCGAGCGGGGTGGCGTGGGACGACGGGCGGACGGTCGAGGCGGACGTCATCCTCTGGGCCACCGGATTCCGGGCCGCCATCGACCATCTCGCACCGCTGAAGCTGCGCGAGCCGGGCGGCGGCATCCGGGTCGAGGGCACCAGGGCGGTCCGGGACGCACGCGTCCACCTCGTCGGGTACGGGCCGTCCGCCAGCACGATCGGCGCCAACCGGGCGGGGCGGGCCGCAGTGCGCGCGATCGGCCGGCTGCTGGCCGAGAAGGACGCGGCGGCGGACGTCGAGGAGGTGTTCACGCCCGCCGCGGTGTGACGGGGGCTCAGCCGGCGGACGCACTGCGGCAGTTGCGGGAGACTCTCGCCGGGAAGAGGTAGCCCTCGGGGTTGCCCTTTGCCGCGGCCGGAAGCGGCAGGTCCGTCGTGGCGGCGGCCTTCTCGGTGGTCCCAGGCTCGGCATCGAGGGACTTGTCCACCGCCGCGTACACCTGGGAGGCCCGCCATCCCTCGGGGATGCCGAGCGAGCGGGCCTGCTCGACCTTCGGCCCTCTCGTCAGCAGCGGTACGAGCACTGCCGCTGCCACGACCAGGACGAGGACGACTCCGATGAACAGGACCAGACGGCCGCGCCGGGTCGGGCGAAGGGGCGGGGTGTCCGGGGGTTCGTTCACCATGTGCACGCTGTCCCGCTGTCCGGAACCGGGCCCCTGACGACACGAGTCCCGCGATTCATGAATGGAACACACGAACAGGGGATCGGGTGTTCGCTGAAACGCGTGACCGTTCCAGGATTCGTTGCTCAACTCCACTGCGGCGCAGGATGATTACAGGGCGCAAGCGACGGGCTGCAGACCGCGATTGTGCTGTCCCAGATTTGCAATACGTACAAGGAGAAGCACCAGATGAACTTCCTCACCAACCTGCTCGCCGGCATCGTCCACTTCGTGGGTTGGCTCGTCTGACCATTGCTCTGCCCGGCGCCGTCGCTCCCCGTCCCACGGGAGCGGCGGCGTCGCCGCGTGCGCGGCCCGACGGTCCGCCCGGTCCCGTCGGTCAGCCTGTCGCGGGGGCCAGTTGGGTGTCCCGCCGGACCAACGCGGCATAGCGGCCTTCCTGCTGGAGCAGCTCCTCGTGGCTGCCGCGCTCGGCGGTCCGACCGCGGTCCAGGACGACGATCTGGTCGGCGTCGCGGACGGTGGAGAGCCGGTGCGCGATGGTGATGGTGGTGCGCCCCTCGGAGAGAGCGTCGATGGCTTCCTGCACTGCGAATTCCGTACGGGTGTCGAGGGCGCTCGTCGCCTCGTCGAGCACCAGGACCGGCGGGTTGCGCAGGATCGTACGGGCGATGGCGAGGCGCTGCTTCTCACCGCCGGAGAAGCGGTAGCCGCGTTCGCCGACGAGGGTGTCGTAGCCGTCGGGCAGTGAGGCGATGTGGTCGTGGATCTGTGCCGCGCGGGCCGCCGCCTCGATCTCGGCGTCGGTCGCGTCCGGCTTGGCGAAGCGCAGATTGTCGGCGACCGAGGCATGGAAGAGGTAGGTCTCCTGGGAGACCACACCCACGGCTCTGGCCAGGGTGTCGAAATCGAGATCGCGTACATCGACCCCGTCGAGCGTGACCCGGCCGCCGGTGACGTCGTAGAGCCTCGGCACCAGATAGCTGAGCGTGGACTTGCCGGATCCGGTCGGGCCGACGACGGCCAGGCTGCCGCCGGCCGGGACGGTCACATCGATGCCGCTGAGGGTCGGGCCGCTCTTCTCGTCGTAGCTGAAATCGACATCCTCGAAGCGGATCTCGCCGCGGATGCTCTCCAGCCGGACCGGGTTCTCGGGCTCGGTGATGTCCACATCGAGGTCGAGGTACTCGAAGATCCGCTGGAAGAGCGCGAGGGACGTCTGCATGTCCACACCGGTGGAGAGCAGGCTCACGGCGGGCCGGAAGAGGCCCTGCTGGAGCGAGACGAAGGCGACGAGCGTGCCGATGGAGACGGCGGGTCCGCCGGACTGCAGGGCGAGGCCCGCCGCCCAGTAGATGACCGCGGGCATGGCGGCCATGACGATGCCGATCGTGGACATCCGCCACCGTCCGGCCATGCTGGAGCGCACTTCGAGCTCGACGAGCTTCTCGGACTCCTCGGCGAAGCCCTTGGTGAGGGAGTCCGCGCGGCCCATGGTCCGGCCCAGCAGGATGCCGCTGACGGAGAGCGACTCGGTCACCGTGGCCGCCATCGTGGCCATCTGCTTCTGGCGCCGGGTGGTGATCTTCTTGCGCTCACGGCCGACCCGGCGGCTGATCCAGACGAATACCGGCAGCAGCAGGAGCGAGACCAGGGTGAGCCGCCAGTCGAGGGCCAGCATGGCGACGACCGTGGCCATGACCGCGGTGAGGTTGGAGACCAGTGACGTCGCCGTGGAGGTGACGGTCGCCTGCATGCCGCCGATGTCGTTGGCGATCCGGGACTGGACCTCGCCCGTTCGCGTCCGGGTGAAGAAGGCGAGCGGCATCCGCTGCAACTGGTCGTAGACGCCGGTGCGCAGATCGTGCATGACCCGCTGGCCGACCGTGGTGGAGATCAGGGTCTGCAGGACGCCGAAGACGCTGGTCGTCACGGCGGTGAGGATCATGCCGAGGGCGAGCAGGGACAGCAGTCCCGTACGTCCCTGGGGAATGGCCGTGTCCAGGATCTCGCGCAGCAGGAACGGGGAGGCGACCGACACCAGTGACGAGGCGCCGACGAGCAGGCCGACCAGTGCCAGCCGGCCTCGATAGGGACGGAAGAGGCGCAGGATGCGGCGCACCTCGGCGGGCGGACGGCTCTCGTCCCGCGGCGGGGCTGTCCAGTTGATCACGTCGGGTTTCATGGGCTCCTTCGTCGGGCGTGCGACGGCTGCGACCCGGGCGGGGCTCGATCGGGGGACCGGGCGAGGGCGCGGGCGAGCCGATTTTTGAGAGCATAGCTCATTGTTACCTATACTCACAATGAACAAGGTCCTGATATTGTTCCCACCATGGACTCCTCCGACGCCGACGGCGTGCTCGCCGAGCAATTGCTGCGGGTGACCCGCAGGCTCCAGCGGATTCAGAGCCGCCAGCTGGAGCCGATCGGCATCACGCCCGCGCAGTTCCGGCTGCTGCGCACCGTCGCGCATTACGACGGTCCGCCCCGGATGGCCGATCTCGCACAGCGCCTGGACGTCGTCCCGCGCGCCGTGACCACCCTGGTCGACGGTCTGGAGGCGAGCGGACGGGTGCGCCGCGCCCCCGATCCGGACAGCCGCCGGGTGGTCCGCATCGAGATCACCGAGGAGGGACTCGCCACCCTCCGCTCGTTGCGTGACGCGCGCCGGGCCGCCGCAGAGGAGATCCTGGCTCCGCTGACCGCCGATCAGCGCGAGGTGCTCGGCGGTCTGCTGTCCGCTCTGGTCAACGGAATGCCGGAGCGCCGCTGCTGACGGACGCCCCCTGGACACCGGGCGGCGCGTTCGCCGCCGTGGTACCGAACCGAACCGCCAAGGAGACCTCGACATGCCATTGCTGGAGCCGAAGCCGGAAGTACTGCGTCCCGACGCGGTGCGCACGCCCTCCGTGGACCGGGTGCCCGACCGGCAGGCTCCGGGCACGCCCGAACCGCTGCGCGGCGAGCTGATCGCCCTGCTCGGGCCGGAGAAGGTGCTCTGGAAGGTCTCCGACCTGGTGAAGTACGCCTCCGACGCGAGTCCTTACCGCTTCCTCCCCCAGGTCGTGGTGGTCCCCGAGGACATCGACGAGATCTCGGCGATCCTGTCGTACGCGCACGGCAGGGGCCGCGAGGTCGTCTTCCGGGCCGCCGGCACCAGTCTGAACGGCCAGGCCCAGGGCGAGGACATCCTGGTCGACGTCCGCCACCACTGGGCGGGCATCGAGGTACTGGACGACGGCGCGCGGGCCCGCATCCGCCCGGGTACGACGGTCGTGCGGGTCAACGCCGCCCTCGCCCGGCACGGCCGGCTGCTGGGCCCCGATCCGGCCAGCGCGATCGCCTGCACGATCGGCGGAGTCGTCGCCAACAACGCCTCGGGGATGACGGCGGGCACGACCCGCAATTCGTACCGCACCGTCTCCTCCCTCACCTTCGTGCTGCCGAGCGGCACCGTCGTCGACACGGGCGCCCCGGCCGCGGACGAGGACCTCGCCCGCGCCGAGCCGGGGCTCTGCGAAGGGCTGCTGGCCCTGAAGGCGGAGATCGAGGCTGACGCGGAGCTCACGGCCCGGATCCGGGCCAAGTACGAGATCAAGAACACCAACGGCTACCGGCTCGACGCCTTCCTGGACGGCTCGACGCCGGTCCAGATCCTGCGCGGCCTGATGGTCGGTTCCGAGGGCACCTTCGGCTTCATCTCCGAGGTCGTCTTCGACACGCTGCCCCTTGACCGCCGGATCTCCACAGCCCTGCTGTTCTTCCCTTCCCTCACCGCGGCGGCGGCCGCCGTGCCCCGTTTCAACGAGGCGGGCGCGATCGCCGTCGAGCTGATGGACGGCAATACGCTGCGCGCCTCGGTGAGCGTCAAGGGCGTACCGGCGGACTGGGCCGAGCTGCCCAAGGCGACCACGGCACTGCTGGTGGAGTTCCGCGCTCCGGACGAGCCCGGCCAGGAGGCGTACGAGCGGGCGGCGGCTGCCGTCGTCGAGGCGCTCGACCTGGTCGCGCCCGTCCCCTCGGTGACCAATGCGTTCACCCGCGACGCCAAGGTCATCTCCGGTTACTGGAAGGCCCGCAAGGCATTCGTCAGCGCGGTCGGCGGCTCCCGGCCCTCGGGTACGACGCTGATCACGGAGGACTTCGCGGTGCCGCCCTCCCGGCTGGCCGAGGCCTGCGAGGCGCTGCTCGATCTCCAGGCGCGGCACGGCTTCGACGCCGCCGTCGCCGGCCACGCCGCGCACGGGAACCTGCACTTCCTGCTCGCTTTCGACGCGGCGAAGCCGTCCGATGTCGACCGGTACGCCGCGTTCATGGACGACTTCTGCCGGCTGACGGTGGAGCGCTTCGACGGCTCCCTGAAGGCCGAGCACGCCACCGGCCGCAACATCGCCCCGTTCCTGGAGCTGGAGTGGGGTCCCAAGGCGACCGAGCTGATGTGGCGCACCAAGCAGATCATCGACCCCGACGGCGTCCTGGCTCCCCGGATCGTCCTCGACCGCGACCCGAAGGCCCATCTGCGCGGGCTGAAGACCATCCCCGAGGTCGAGGCGATCGCCGATCCCTGCATCGAGTGCGGCTTCTGCGAGCCCACCTGCCCCAGCCACGATCTGACGACGTCCCCACGCCAGCGGATCGTGCTGCGGCGGGAGATGCTGCGCCAGCCGGACGGCTCCCCGGTGGAGACGCAGCTGCTCGACGCGTACGGCTACGACGCCGTCGACACCTGTGCGGGCGACTCGACGTGCAAACTCGCCTGCCCGGTGGGCATCGACACCGGCGCGATGATGAAGGACTTCCGCCACCGGCGGCACTCGCCGCGCGAGGAGCGCATCGCGGCGCTCACGGCGAAGAACTTCAAGGCGGTGGAGGCGGCGGCTCGGCTCGCGGTGGCCGCGGCCGACCGGATCGGTGACCGGCTCGGTGACGGACCGCTTGAGACCATCACCGCGCTCGCCCGCAAGGCCGTACGCCCCGATCTGGTGCCCGAGTGGCTGCCGGAGATTCCCGGCGCCGCCGCCCGGAAGCTGCCCCGGACCTCCCGCGTCGGGGCGAGCGCCGTCTACTACCCGGCGTGTGTGAACCGCATCTTCGGCGGCCCCGAGGGCCATCGTGGCCCTTCGCTCCCGCAGGCCGTAGTCGCCGTGTCCGCCCGCGCCGGAAAGCCGGTGTGGATCCCGGACGATGTCGCGGGGACCTGCTGCGCGACGATCTGGCACTCCAAGGGGTACGACGAGGGCAACGCCGTGATGGCCAACCGCATCGTGGAAGCGGCCTGGGGCTGGACGGCCGGCGGAAAGCTGCCGCTGGTCGTCGACGCCTCTTCATGCACCCTGGGCATCGCCCATGAGGTGGTGCCGTATCTCACCGATGACAACCGGGAGTTGCACCGGGAGCTGACCATCGTCGACTCCCTGGTCTGGGCGGCCGACGAGCTGCTTCCGGAGCTGACGGTGCTGCGGAAGACCGGCTCGGCAGTTCTGCATCCGACGTGCTCCATGCAGCATCTGGACGATGTGGAGCAGTTGCGTACGGTCGCGGAGGCCTGCGCCGAGGAGGTCGTGATCCCCGACGACGCCGGGTGCTGCGCCTTCGCCGGCGACCGGGGCATGCTGCACAAGGAGCTGACGGCCTCGGCGACGGCGAAGGAGGCCGCCGAGGTGAAGGCGCGCGAGTACGACGCGTATCTCTCGGCCAATCGCATGTGCGAGATCGGCATGGACCGGGCCACGGGGAAGCGGTACTACTCGGTGCTGATGGAGTTGGAGCGGGCCACCCGGCCGGGGACCGTCGTGCGCTGACACCGAACCGGGGCCGTTGTGCGCTGATCACCCGGCCGTACGGCCCCCGTTCGCCGTCCCTGACCGCCGGGCGGGCTCGACGCGTTCGAGCCCGCCCGGCTTCTTCGTGCGGGCACGAAAGTCCATGGTTTCGACACAGGAGTCCAATCGCTCCCCTTGCGCAACAACAGACTCAACTACCAGGGTCCTTACCGAGGTTCATTAACCAGCCGCGCACGTCAGACCCCCTTTCTGGAGGATCGATGAACGACGCAGCACAGCACAACGACGGTACGCAGGGTGGCGACGAGGGCTCCATGAGCCGCCGCTCGGTCCTCTGGACGACCGCCGGAGTGGCCGGGGCCGGACTCGGACTCGGCGCCCTCGGCACCTCCTCCGCAGCCGCCGCCCCCGTCCGGGGCCCCGAGGCCGCCACTGCGGACCAGGCGGCCGCTCCGAAGCGCCAGGGCGCGACCATGGTGGGGGTCCCCTTCGAGGGGCGCTCCACCGTGCGGGTCGGCATCGTCGGCCTCGGCAACCGCGGTGGCAGCATGATCGACCTCTTCCTCGCCGTCACCGGCGTACAGGTCGTCGCCGTCTGCGACCCGGTCAAGGCCAAGGCGCAGCGGGCCGCCGCGAAGGTGACCGCCGCGGGTCAGCCGGCGCCCGCCGTCTACACCAACGGCGAGGACGACTACGAGAACCTCTGCAAGCGTGGGGACATCGACTTCGTCTATGTGGCGACGCCCTGGGACTTCCACTTCCAGATGGCGAAGACCGCCATGCTGAACGGCAAGCACGTCGGTGTGGAGTGTCCGATCGCGCTCCAGCTCGACCAGCTCTGGGAGCTGGTCGACCTGTCCGAGCGGACCAGGCGCCACTGCATGCAGCTGGAGAACTGTTGTTACGGGCAGAACGAGATGCGGGTGCTGCGCATGGCGCACGCCGGTCTCTTCGGTGATCTGCTGCACGGCGCGGGCGCCTACAACCACGATCTGCGCGGCCTGATGTTCGACCCGGACTACTACGAAGGCCCTTGGCGCAGGCTGTGGCACACCAGGCTGCGCGGGGACCTCTACCCCAACCACGGGTTCGGCCCGGTCGCCAATTACATGGACATCAACCGCGGCGACCGTGCGGTGAGCATCACCAGTGTCGGTTCCCCGTCCCTCGGGCTCGCCGAGTACCGCGAGAAGAACATGCCGGCCGGCGACCCGAGCTGGAAGGAGACCTATATCGAGTCCGACCGGACCATCAGTCTCGTCCAGACCGCCAAGGGACGGGTCATCCGGCTGGAGCACGACGTGTCCACTCCGCATCCGTACTCGCGGATCAACAGCCTCGGCGGCACGAAGGGCGTCTTCGAGGACTACCCCGCCCGTATCTACATCGAGCCCGACCACACCAATGACAGCTGGGGCGACTTCTCCAAGTACCAGGAGTGGGACCACTGGCTGTGGAAGGAGCACGCCAACCCGCCCGGCGGCCACGGCGGCATGGACTACATGCTGGTCTTCCGGCTGATGCAGTGCATGCGACTCGGCCTCGTTCCCGACTTCGATGTGTACGACGCGGCGACCTGGACGTCGCCGGTTCCGCTCAGCCACCTGTCCATCAAGGCGAAGGGCGCGCCGCAACAGATTCCGGACTTCACCCGCGGCGAGTGGAAGAAGACCCGCTCCGGCATGGACTCGGAGAACCCGGAGAAGGCCTGACCGGCCGGGCGGGCCGGGCACCGGCCCTGCTGGGGCCTGAGCCGGCCCGGCCCGCCCGCCCATGCGCGTCGCAGCCCTGGCAGTGGCAGCCCTGGCAGTGGCAGTGCTCGCGGGGCCCTGGTGCCGGAAGTGGCAGTGGCAGTGGCGCGAAACGGCCGTTCCTGGAGAAAACCAATTGCTCGAACCGACGTCCCGGGGTGAACCTGGCACGGTTTGGATCATTCGCCTTGATCCATTCACCGAACCACCGGTCACACCGAACCATGGGACGTCATGCAGATTCGCGATCTTCCCTACCCGGATCCCGGCGAGCCCGATGTCCGCTCAGGTCCTCGCTTCCTGCTCTGGCTGGGCCGCAACCAGCTCAGGGGCCAGCTCGCTTCCCTGTCCTGGGGCCTGCTGCACCAATGCGCCCTCGCCGGTCTGCCGGCCGCCGTCGGCCTGGCCGTCCAGGCGGTCGTCGACCGTTCCGGCAGCCGGCTCGCGTGGTCGGGCGGGCTGATCGCGGTCCTGGGCGTGCTGATGGCGGTGGGCGACACGATGCTGCACCGTACGGCCGTCACCAACTGGATCACCGCCGCCGCCCGGGTCCAGCAACTGCTGGCCCGCAAGACCGCGGAGCTCGGTTCGGCGCTGACGCGCCGGGTCGCGGCGGGCGAGGTGATCGCGGTATCCACAGCGGACGTCGAGAAGATCGGCTGGTTCGTCGAGGCGCTCTCGCGGTTCGCCGCGGCGGCCGCCGCGCTGGTTCTGATCTGTGTGGGGCTTCTGCTGTATCTGCCGTCGCTGGGCATTCTGGTGGCGGTCTCCGTACCACTGCTGGCCCTCGCCGTGCTGCCGCTGCTCCCCCGGGCGACCCGGCGAGCGGACCTCCAGCGCGAGAAGGCGGGCAAGGCCACGGAACTGGCCTCGGACACCGTGGCGGGGCTGCGGGTGCTGCGCGGGATCGGTGGCGAGGAGCTCTTCCTCGGCCGCTATCGGCGTGCCTCCCAGGAGGTCCGCGAGGCCGCGGTGCGCAGCGCGCGGATGTGGTCGCTGATCTCCGCGATCCAGGTGCTGCTGCCGGGCGTGCTGCTCATCTCGCTGGTCGTGTACGGGGCGATGCTGGCCCGGGACGGCCGGATCGAGGTCGGCCAGCTGGTCACGGTGTACAGCGCGGCGGCCCTGCTGCTGTACCCGCTCCGCCACGTGGAGGAGATCGCGATGGCGTACTCCTTCTCGCGGCCCTCCGCCCAGCGGGCGGTCCGGGTGCTGTCGTTGCGCCGTACGGCCCAGCCGCCGGGCCACGATGCCGCGCCGGCCGCCGAGGCCGCGCCGACCGGTGATCTGCACGACCCGGTCACCGGTCTGATGGCCCCGGCCGGCCTGTTCACCGCGGTGGTCTGCGGCGATCCGGACGAGGCGGGCCGGCTGGCGGAGCGGCTCGGCGGGCATGCCCGAACGGACCCGGACCCGGACCCCGACCCGGCTCCGGACGAGGGCGGGCGTGCCGCAGAGGCGGAGGACGGAGCGCCCGGCTCCTCGGGCGGGGACGCCGCGGCGGCGCGGACGGCGCCGTCCGTCCTGCTCGGTGGCGTGCCGCTGGACGAACTCCCGCTGGACTGCGCACGGACCGCCGTCCTCGTCCAGGACAAGGACCCGGTGCTGCTCTCCGGCACGCTGCGCGAGCTGCTGGACGTCCCGTCGTCGGGCCGGGTGCGTACCGAGGAGGCTCTGGCGGCAGCGCAGTGCGGCGATGTGCTGGACTCCCTGGCGCAGGCGTCGCCCACCACGGACGGCGGCCCGATGACGACCCGGATCACCGAACGCGGCCGGTCGCTCTCGGGCGGCCAGCGGCAGCGGCTCGCGCTGGCCCGCTCCCTGGTGGCCGACCCGGAGGCGCTGGTTCTCGACGAGCCGACCTCCGCCGTCGACTCGCACACGGAAGCCCTGGTAGCCGCCGGGATCAAGGCGTTGCGCCAGGGCCGTACCACCGTGGCCTTCGCCTCGTCGCCACTGCTGCTCGACCTCGCGGACCGGGTGGTGCTGATGCATCGGGGCACCGTCGTCGCGGTCGGCGGGCACCGCGAGCTTCTGCGCACGGACCCCCGCTACCGCGCGGTCGTGACACGCGAGACGGACGACGAGATCGCGGCCCTGACCCCCTGTGGCGCGACCGGAACGATCGAGGAAATCGAGGAACGGGCATGATCGGCGTCGAAGTACCGGCGTACGACCCGGCCGCGCCGGAGTCGGCGACGACCCTGCCGGTCGGCACCCCCGCCACCGTACGGAGCTATGTACGGGAGCTGTTGCGGCGCCATCGCGGGCGGTTCACGGTGCTCGTCGCGTTCAACGCCGTCGCGGTCATCGCGTCGATCGTCGGCCCGTATCTGCTGGGCGGGCTGGTCGAGGACCTCTCCGAGGGGGTGCGGGACCTCCATCTGGAGCGCACCGCCGGGGTGTTCGTGCTCGCGCTGGTCGTGCAGACCGTGTTCACCCGGCTGATGCGCCTGCGCAGCGCGATGCTCGGCGAGGAGATGCTGGCCGATCTGCGCGAGGACTTCCTCGTACGGTCGGTGGGACTGCCGCCGGGGGTGCTGGAGCGGGCCGGGACCGGCGATCTGCTCTCCAGGATCACCACGGACATCGACCGGCTGGCCAACGCGATGCGCGAGGCCGTGCCGCAGCTGGCGATCGGTGTGGTGTGGGCGGGGCTGCTGCTCACCGCTCTCACCGTGACGGCTCCGCCGCTGGCGCTCTCGGGGCTGCTCGCCCTGCCCGTGCTGATCCTCGGCTGCCGCTGGTACTTCAAGCGGGCGCCGTCCGCGTACCGTTCGGAGGCGGCCGGCTACGCCGCGGTCGCCGCGATGCTCGCGGAGACCGTGGACGCCGGACGGACCGTGGAGGCGCACCGGCTGGGTGCGCGCCGGGTGGCGCTGTCGGACACCCGCATCGCCCAGTGGACGGCGTGGGAACGGTACACACTCTTCCTGCGTTCCGTACTCTTCCCCGTCATCAACGTCACCTATGTGACGATTCTGGGCGCGGTGCTGATGCTCGGCGGCTGGTTCGTCATCGAGGGCTGGCTGACCGTGGGGCAGCTGACCACGGGTGCGCTGCTGGCACAGATGATGGTCGACCCCATCGGCCTGATCCTGCGCTGGTACGACGAGTTGCAGGTCGCCCAGGTGTCGCTGGCCCGGCTGGTCGGGGTGCGGGACATCGAGCCGGACGCGGGCGACGCGAAGGTCGTGCCGGACGGCCGGGACGTCCGGGCCGACGAGGTGCGCTTCGGGTACCGCACCGGGCTCGACGTCCTGCACCGGGTGTCGCTGGACGTCGCACCGGGTACGCGCCTGGCGCTGGTCGGCCCGTCCGGCGCCGGCAAGTCCACGCTGGGCCGGCTGCTGGCCGGGATCTACGCCCCCCGCGCGGGCGAAGTGACGCTCGGCGGTGCCGAGTTGTCCCGGATGCGGGCGGAGGACGTACGTACTCATGTGGCGCTGGTCAACCAGGAGCATCATGTGTTCGTCGGTTCGCTGCGCGACAACCTGCTGCTGGCCCGGACGGGCGCCGAGGACGCCGAGCTGTGGGCGTCGCTGGCGGCCGTCGACGCGGACGGCTGGGCGAAGGCTCTTCAGGAGGGGCTGGACACCGAGGTCGGCTCCGGCGGACTGGCGCTGACCCCGGCGCAGGCCCAGCAGATCGCGCTGGCCCGGCTGGTCCTGGCCGATCCGCACACGCTGGTGCTGGACGAGGCGACGTCCCTGTTGGACCCGCGGGCCGCCCGCCACCTGGAGCGCTCACTGGCCCGGGTGCTGGACGGCCGTACGGTCGTGGCGATCGCCCACCGGCTGCACACCGCGCACGACGCGGACGTGATCGCGGTGGTGGAGCGCGGCCGGATCAGTGAGCTGGGCAGTCATGACGAGCTGGTGGCGACGGACGGCGCGTACGCGGCGCTGTGGCGGTCCTGGCACGGCTGACCGCCCGGCCCCGGGGCCGGCCGGTGGCGGGGCGGGTCAGATGAAGTTCAGCGCGGCCGCCCCGCCCACTCCCCCGAGCACCATGAACACCGGCATCAGCACCTTCAGCTCCACCCAGCTCCCGGCCCGGAACCGCATGGCCTTCGGCGGGCCGATCGGGTACCAGCGCTTGCGGCCGATCGGGATGGGCCACAGGATCGGGCAGCCCGAGACGGTGAGCGCGTCGCCGATGTCGTGGACGAGGGCGCCGAGCACGATGGGCAGCCCGAGCCAGAGGTACTCCTGGCCGGGGGCGGTGAACAGCCAGTCCGAGCCGTTGCCCGGCTTGTCCAGGACCCCGGCCAGTATCCAGGCGCTGGTCGCGCCGAGCAGCCAGACCAGGACGTCGCTGGACATCCGGGCAGCCCGCCACAGCAGCCCTTCGACGGCGAGCACCAGGTGGACGAAGAGGATCGCCAGCACCGCCCACCGGCCGCCGGTGATCGCCGCGGCGGAGGCTCCGGCACCGATCAGGACCGCCCACACCCAGGTGTGGGTCAGCGTCCGGTGGCCGCCGTTACGGGTCGAGTCGCCGCGCATCCGGGTCGCCTTGTAGACGGCGTGCGAGAGCTTGTCGACGATTTCGCAGACCCCCCGGGACACCGGCCCGAAGGCGCGCGAGATGGTCGCGGACTTGTGGTCGAGGTCCGGGGCCAGCGCGGCTCCGGCGGTGATCAGTGCCCCGACGACGAGGACGGGCCACGGCATCGCATGGCCGGCGGCCGCCGCAGCCGCGCCCACCCCCAGCCAGGCCGCCGCCCCTGACAGAGAGTGTGCCGGTCCCATCATGGTTCTTCCCGCCCCCAGAGTCGTATCGCTGCCATTGCCGCCCAGGCACGGCCGAGTTGAGTGGGAAGCGTATCGCCCATGATCTTCATACCGTCGTCCGGTTCCCTCATCCGGGCTGAAGGCAGGCAAGATGGGGGCGTGACCCTTATCGATCAGCTGCCCCCGACCGACGACCCCGACGCCCTCTTCGAGGCTTTCTCGTCATGGACCGAGACCCGGGGCATCACCCTCTATCCGGCCCAGGAGGAGGCACTGATCGAGGTGGTCTCCGGCGCGAACGTGATCCTTTCCACCCCGACCGGCTCCGGAAAGAGCCTGGTCGCGGCAGGTGCGCATTTCACCGCGCTGGCCCAGGACAAGGTCACCTTCTACACCGCGCCGATCAAGGCACTGGTCTCGGAGAAGTTCTTCGACCTGTGCAAGCTGTTCGGTACGGAGAACGTCGGCATGCTCACCGGCGACGCCTCGGTCAACGCGGATGCCCCGGTGATCTGCTGCACGGCCGAGGTGCTGGCCTCCATCGCGCTGCGTGACGGCAAGTACGCCGACATCGGCCAGGTCGTGATGGACGAGTTCCACTTCTACGCCGAGCAGGACCGTGGCTGGGCCTGGCAGATCCCGCTGCTGGAGCTGCCGCAGGCCCAGTTCATCCTGATGTCGGCCACGCTCGGCGACGTCCGGATGTTCGAGGAGGACCTGACCCGCCGTACCGGCCGCCCCACGTCCGTGGTGCGTTCGGCGACCCGGCCGGTCCCGCTCAGCTACGAGTACCGGCTGACCCCGATCACCGAGACCCTCACCGAGCTCCTGGACACCAGGCAGTCGCCGGTCTACATCGTGCACTTCACCCAGGCCGCGGCCGTCGAGCGGGCGCAGTCGCTGATGAGCATCAACATGTGCACCAAGGAGGAGAAGGAGAAGATCGCCGATCTGATCGGCAACTTCCGCTTCACCACCAAGTTCGGCCAGAACCTCTCCCGCTATGTGCGGCACGGCATCGGGGTGCACCACGCGGGCATGCTGCCGAAGTACCGGCGCCTGGTGGAGAAGCTCGCCCAGGCCGGTCTGCTGAAGGTGATCTGCGGTACGGACACCCTCGGCGTCGGCGTCAACGTCCCCATCCGTACAGTGCTGTTCACCGCGCTCACCAAGTACGACGGCACCCGGGTGCGTACGCTGCGCGCCCGTGAGTTCCATCAGATCGCCGGCCGCGCGGGCCGGGCCGGCTTCGACACGGCGGGCTTCGTCGTGGCGCAGGCACCCGAGCACGTCATCGAGAACGAGAAGGCCGTCAAGAAGGCCGGCGACGACCCGAAGAAGAAGCGCAAGGTGGTCCGCAAGAAGGCCCCCGAGGGCTTCGTCGCCTGGTCGGAGACCACGTTCGACAAACTGATCCAGTCCGATCCGGAGCCGCTGACCTCCCGCTTCCGGGTCACGCACACCATGCTGCTGTCCGTGATCGCCCGCCCCGGCAACGCCTTCGAGGCGATGCGGCGTCTGCTGGAGGACAACCACGAGCCGCGCCGGGCGCAGCTGCGGCACATCCGCCGGGCCATCGCGATCTACCGCTCGCTGCTGGACGGCGGCGTCGTGGAGCAGCTCGACAAGCCGGACGCGGAGGGCCGGCTCGTCCGGCTCACCGTCGATCTCCAGCAGGACTTCGCGCTCAACCAGCCGCTGTCGACGTTCGCGCTGGCCGCGTTCGACCTGCTGGACCCGGACTCCCCCTCGTACGCGCTGGACATGGTCTCCGTCGTCGAGTCGACGCTCGACGACCCGCGGCAGATCCTCGCCGCCCAGCAGAACAAGGCGCGCGGCGAAGCGGTCGGGCAGATGAAGGCGGACGGGGTCGAGTACGAGGAGCGGATGGAGCTGCTCCAGGAGGTCACGTACCCGAAGCCGCTGAGCGAGCTGCTGTGGCACGCCTACGACGTGTACCGCAGGAGCCACCCGTGGGTGGGCGACCACCCGGTCTCGCCGAAGTCCGTGATCCGTGACATGTACGAACGTGCCATGACGTTCACGGAGTTCACCTCCAACTACGAGCTGGCCCGCACCGAGGGCATCGTGCTGCGCTATCTGGCCAGTGCGTACAAGGCGCTGGAGCACACCATCCCGGACGACCTCAAGTCCGAGGACCTGGAGGATCTGATCGCCTGGCTCGGCGAGATGGTCCGGCAGGTGGACTCCAGCCTGCTCGACGAGTGGGAGCAGCTGGCCAACCCTGAGGTGGAGACCGCCGAGCAGGCGCAGGAGCGGGCCGACGAGGTGAAGCCGGTCACGGCCAACGCCCGCGCTTTCCGGGTGCTGGTGCGCAACGCGATGTTCCGCCGGGTCGAGCTGGCCGCGCTCGACAAGGTGGGCGAGCTCGGCGAGCTGGACCGCGACGCGGGCTGGGACGAGGACGCGTGGGGCGATGCGATGGACGCCTACTGGGACGAGTACGACGACCTGGGCACCGGTCCGGACGCCCGCGGTCCGAAGCTGCTGAAGATCGACGAGGACGCGGCGCACGGGCTGTGGCGGGTCCGGCAGACGTTCGCCGACCCCAACGGCGACCACGACTGGGGCATCAGCGCGGAGATCGATCTGGCCGCCTCCGACGAGGAGGGCCGGGCCGTGGTCCGCGTGACCTCCGTCGGTCAGCTGTGAGAACGTACGCCGCGGGCGCGGCACCGTCGCGAGAGTGGAGACGAACCGCATGACGAACCCCGCCGAGCGCCTGGTCGATCTGCTCGACCTGGAACGGATCGAGGTCAACATATTCCGTGGGCGCAGCCCGCAGGAGTCCCTGCAGCGGGTCTTCGGCGGGCAGGTCGCCGGGCAGGCGCTGGTGGCGGCCGGCCGGACCACCGACGGGGACCGGCCGGTCCACTCGCTGCACGCGTACTTCCTGCGTCCGGGGCGGCCGGGTGTGCCGATCGTCTACGAGGTGGAGCGCGTCCGGGACGGCCGGTCGTTCACCACCCGCCGGGTCACGGCCGTCCAGCAGGGCCGGACGATCTTCAATCTGACGGCGTCCTTCCACCGGCCGGAGGAGGCGGGCTTCGAGCACCAGCTGCCGCCGGCCCGTGAGGTCCCGGATCCGGAGGAGCTGCCGACCGTCGCCGAGGAGGTCCGGGAACACCTCGGGGCGCTCCCGGAGGCGCTGGAGCGGATGGCCCGCCGGCAGCCCTTCGACATCAGGTACGTCGACCGGCTGCGCTGGACGAAGGCGGAGGTCCAGGACGCGGACCCGCGCAGCGCGGTGTGGATGCGGGCGGTCGGCCCGCTGGGCGACGACCCTCTGGTGCACACATGTGCGCTGACGTATGCCAGCGACATGACGCTGCTCGACGCGGTCCGTATCCCGGTGGAGCCGTTGTGGGGGCCGCGCGGTTTCGACATGGCGTCGCTGGACCATGCGATGTGGTTCCACCGGCCGTTCCGGGCGGACGAATGGTTCCTCTACGACCAGGAGTCGCCGGTCGCGACGGGCGGCCGGGGGCTGGCGCGGGGCCGGATCTACGACCGGTACGGCAACCTGCTGGTGTCCGTGGTGCAGGAGGGACTGTTCCGCCGTCTCGGCGGATAGCCCGCTGCCCCGCGTCAGACGCCGGGCAGCGGGTCCTGCTCGACCTCGTGGCGGCGGGTGCGGATATCCGGGGGCGCCGGGTGGAGCTTGGCGTCGCAGGCGGGGCCGAGGCCGGTGCGGCGTGAGGCCGTACCGGTGAGCGGGCGGCCGCACATACGGCAGCGCACCGCACCACCTTCCGGCGGGCGGTGCGGCCGGCCGGGTCGTCCCCGGGCGGGGGCTCGGCGCCGGTTCCGGGGAACGGCTCGGGGAGGGGCTCGGCGGATTCCACGGATCGATCTTCTCAGGGCGCCGTCCGCTGTGCGACGTCCGAACAGCACGCAGACATCCAAGCAGTACCCAGACGTCCGAGCAGCACACAACGGAGGAGTTCACCGGTGAGCAGCGTGCTGACCATGAAGCCGGCCGCGGCCTCGCCCGTCGGCCATGTCGTCGAGTTCGCCGACGCGCCCGGCGAGTCCCGGGTGGTCGCCCATGTGGAGCGCGAACTGCCGGAGGGCGGGATACCCGCGTACCTCGCGGCCCGCAAGTCGGGGGTTCGTTCCTTCGTCCTGTGGGCCGACGGTGAGCGCCAAACCCGGCTGGCCACCCTCGTCACCGCGTCCGCGGCCGACGGCGTGGCCACGTACCGGGTGCTGGGCGCGCAGGGCGAGCTGATCGGCACGCTCGTCCGGGAGAAGGCCCTCCGCGGCAAGGGGCTGCGGACCCGCTGGACGGTCGCCCAGACCGGCTGCCCGGAGGCGGTCGGCTTCAAGGGCCGGATCTTCTGGTGGTACGTGTGGTGGCTGCTGTTCCCGGTCCAGGTGGCGATCGGCGTGGGGAGCCTGCTGAACGGCGGGGGCGATGTGGCGCGCGGACCGCGGCGCGTCATCTGGCGGGCCGGCCGGGAGGTTCCGCTGGAGTTCTTCTCGGACGACGACGAGGTCCATGTCCACGCGCCGTGGGTCGACTGGCGGCTCGCGGCGGCACTGAGCGCGCTGATCCGTACCTTCGACGGCTGGCTGGGCACGCCCTGGGACGACAAGCGGGACTGAGCCGGGCCATCGCGGTCCCGGTCGCCCGGCCGTGCCGGTCAGAACCCGAGGATCCTGGCTTTTTGGGCCTCGAACTCACTCTCGCTCAGCACTCCCTGGCTCTTGAGGTCGCCCAGGTCCTTGAGCTGGGCGATCTTGTTGCTCATCTCGTCCTCCGGCGCGAGGGACGTGGGCGCGGGTGGCGGGGGCGGGGGCGCTGTGGCGGCCTGCTGGGCCTGCGACTGCTCGGCGTCCTGGCGTGCCCAGCGGCCCGCCTGCCGCCGGGAGACCCGGTTGGAGACCGAGGTGGCGGTTCCGGCGATCACCGCTGTACGGGCGACGCCACGAAGAAGGCCTGGCATGGTGCATCTCCTTTTTGACTGGCTGGTGCGGGGGGGGCCGACCGGCGGCATGAGGGCCGGGGCGGCGCTGCGGGGGCCGGCCGGATTCAGACCCCGGCCTCGGTCGCGTCGAGCGATGCCAGGATCTCCTGGACCGGGATGCGCCCGTTGGCGACGAGTCGTCCCCCCGAGCGGCGCAGCGCGGCCGCGAGCGGTCCGGCCCACACGTTCTCGTAGATGACGATCCCGGCGGCGCTGCCGGGTTCGAGAATCGCGCTCACCTCGTCGATGTCGTCCCGGCCGAGCAGACCGGAGGACACCCCCTCGAACACGGCCAGGTCCTCGTGCCCGTTCGCGGTCAGCTCGGAGAGCTCCACGCCCGCGACCGTTCCGTCCTCGCTCTTGCGGAGGAAGACCAGGTCCAGGATCCGGATGATTCCCCGGTCGACGAGGTCGACCAGCAGGGGCAGTCCCTCGCCCGTCATCCGGCTGCCCGGGAATTCGATCACCAGGTAGTCGATCGGCCCCGTCTCGTCGGTCTCGCTGCTCACACCGGCTCCTCAGAATCTCGACTGCCCCGGGTCCGCCAGGGCCTGTGCCTTCGTCATTGGAGCAGCGGGCGGGCCGGTGCGCATCTCGGTCGCGGCGGCGGACGGACGCGGCACCGGTTGCTCCGTCGGAGGGACAGCGGGTCACTCCGGCGGCCGAGTGGTGCGAGCCGTGCCAAGCCCGTGCCCGGCCGCCACGGATGGTTGTCGCGCGCGGACGGCCTGCCCGGGCCGGTCCGGATTCCTGCGGGGCCCGGACATCGCCACGCGCGGGACGACGGGAGACGAGGATGACTTCAGCTTCACCGGCGGACGCGGCCCGGCAGCGGCTGCCATTGCCCCTGTTGCGGGGCCAGAAGGCACTGGTGACGGGTGCGAGCTCCGGCATCGGCAGGGCGACCGCGGTGGAGCTGGGGCGGGCGGGTGCCGATGTGGTCGTCAACTACGTCACCGGCCGTGAGGCGGCCGAGGACGTGGTGCGGGAGATCGAGAGCTTTGGCGTGCGGGCGTACGCCCATGAGGCGGACGTCTCAAGAGAGGATCAGGTCGTCGCCATGTTCTCCCGCATGGTCGAGGAGTTCGGCACGGTCGACGTCCTGGTCGCCAACGCCGGCCTGCAGCGGGACGCCGCCGCCGCGGAGATGACCCTGGACCAGTGGAACAAGGTGCTGGACGTCAATCTCACCGGACAGTTCCTGTGCGCCCGGGAGGCGGTCAAGGAGTTCGACCGCCGGGGTGTCGTGCCCGAAGTGTCCCGCGCCGCCGGGAAGATCATCTGCATGAGCTCGGTCCACCAGATCATTCCGTGGTCGGGGCATCTGAACTACGCCACGTCCAAGGGCGGCGTCCTCATGATGATGCAGACCCTGGCCCAGGAATGCGCACCCCGGGGCATCCGGGTCAACGCCGTGGCCCCCGGTGCCATCCGCACCCCCATCAACACCAGTGCCTGGGACACACCCGAGGCCGAGGCCGAACTCCTCAAGCTGATCCCCTACGGCAGGGTGGGCGATCCGCCGGACATCGCCACCGCGGTGACCCTGCTGGCCTCGGACCTGATGGATTACGTCGTGGGCACCACCCTCTACGTCGACGGCGGGATGACTCTCTTTCCCGGCTTCGCCACCGGAGGCTGACCCTGTTCACGAGGGCGGCCGGTCACCTGGCATCCGAGGAGGCACGGACATGACGGCTGATGAAGCAATGGTGGGTGTGGGGCTCATCGTGGTGCTCGCGGTCGGCTCCCAGCTACTGGCGAGCCGGCTGCGGATTCCCGCCCTGCTGGTCCTGCTGCCGGTCGGCTTCGCCGCCGGGGCGCTGACGGACGACGTCAATCCTGAGAAGCTGCTCGGCGATGCCTTCTCGCCGTTGGTCTCGCTCGCGGTGGCGGTGATCCTCTACGAGGCCGGGCTCGGCCTGGAGATCAGCCGGCTGCGGGGCCATACGCGTCGCATCGTGGTCAGGCTGCTCTGGCTGGGGGCGCTCATCACCTGGCTGTCCGCCGCGCTGTTCGCGGTGCCGGTGCTGAACATGTCCAAGGGCGCGGCCGTGATGCTGGGCGCGATCCTCGTCGTGTCCGGCCCGACGGTCGTCGGGCCACTGCTCAACTTCGTACGGCCCTGCGAGCGGCTGCAGCGCATCCTGATCTGGGAGGGCTCCCTGATCGATCCAGTCGGCGGCATCCTGGGGGCGCTCGTCTTCCATGCCGTGGTCGCCGGTGAACGCAAGGGTTCCGTGAGCCAGTTGGAGCAGTTCTCGGCCAGCGTCGCGGTGGGTGCGGTGGGCGGCGTGGTCGGGGCCGGCGTGCTGTGGCTGCTGTTGCGCCGGACCCGGCTGAACGAGGAACTTGCGGCGTCGGCGCAGATCGCCGCAGTGATCGGGATCGCCGCCGCCTGTGACGCGCTCCGCGAGGACACCGGGCTCATCTCCGCGGTCGTGATGGGTATGGCCATGGCGAATCTTCCGGGGCTCGACCTTCCGGCCCGGCGGCCGTTCCTCGACACCCTGGTCTCGCTGATCATCGGCCTGTTGTTCATCTCCATCTCCGCCACGGTCACCCCGGCCTCGCTGCGCCATGTGGTGCTGCCCTCGCTCGCCCTGGTCGCCCTCCTGGTGCTGGTGGTGCGCCCGCTCGTGGCCCTCGTGTCGACGGCCGGTACCGATGTCCGGGGCGGGGAACGGTGGTTCATCGGGTGGATGGCCCCGCGTGGCATCGTCGCGGCGGCGACCGCCTCTACGTTCTCGGCGACCCTGGTGGCGCGGGGCGTCGACGGCGCCGAGCGGATCCTGCCCGCGACCTTCGTGGTGATCGTCGCCACCGTGTCGCTGTACGGCCTGACGGCGCTTCCGGTCGCCCGGCGGCTGAAGGTGCTGCGCCCGTCCCGGTCCCGGCCGCTACTGGTGGGCGGCGCGCCCTGGGCGGTGGATCTGGGGCGCGCGCTCAACTCGGCGGGGCTGGACGTGCTGATGTGGGCGGGTGCCGAGCGCCAGCGGGCCCGGATCGAGGAGGCCGGGCTGCCGCTGGCGACGGGCGAACTGCTCGCGGCGGCCTCGGGTGCCGGGGCGGAGCTGGAGGGCATCACCGGTGTGCTGCTGCTCACCGAGGAGGACGACTTCAACGCACTGGCGGCGATGGCCCTGCGGGAGAGTGTCGAGGGCCCGGTCCACCGGCTCGCTCCGGACACCGACAGCCAGGGCGCGGTGTCGCCGTACACCGGGGGCGAGCCCCTCTTCCGTACCGGTCTGACCGGTCCGGAGCTGGCCCGCCGGTACGAGGCGGGGGCCCGGGTGCTCACGCGGCGGGCCGACGGGGACGTACCGGCCGGGCACGATGTGCTGTTCCTCGTACGCGCCGACGGGCTGCTCGCCCCGGTCACCCACACGCACACCCCGGATGCCCGGCCGGGCGACACCGCCGTCCTCCTCGGGCCCCCCTCCCGGCCGCCGTCGCCCTGAGAGGCTGTCGGTGCCCTGCGGCCGGAGGGGACCCGACAACCATCGAGCTCCGTCAGCCGCGTTCCTTGGCGCGTGCCGCGTCCAGCGCCTCGTCCAGGGTCCGCGCCGCCGTGATGAGCGAGAGGTGGGTGAACGCCTGTGGGACCTGTGGGAAGTTGCCGAGTTGCTCGCCGGTGGGGACGATCTCCTCGGCGAACAGGCCCACATGGTTGGCGTACGTGAGCATCTTCTCGAAGGCGTAGCGGGCCTTGCGCAGCCGGCCCCCCGCGGGCCAGGGCTATCCGCCAGGCACCCCGTGCTCGCTCGCCCGGACCGCCCCGCCCCGGACGTCCGCCGGTAGCGGTCCGGACGCGGGAAGTGACGGGCGGCGTCCAGATGATGCCGGAACCGGGCCGAGCCGCGATGATCGGACTCGGGGCACGCAAGCGCCGACCGGTGCGGCGCCCCCGGAACCGGGCAGGCGGGCGTCGGCGGGAGCGGCATACGCCCGGGGCGCGGTGGCACGCCCGTGAGCGATCAGGAGGACCCGATGCCGCAGGACGCGACCTCGATGCTCAGGACGGCACCGGACGCGACGCCGGAGCAGCGGGCGGCTCGCGGGAAGGCGGCCCGGAGGACGGCCCCGCGGTCGAGTCACGCCGAGTTCGAACCGCCGGCCGACCGGCCCGACCCGCTGGCCGTCCTCGAAGCCCAGTCCGCGGCCCGGGTGCCCGAACTCGTACCGATCCGTTACGGACGGATGGCCGAGTCGCCGTTCCGCTTCTACCGGGGTGCCGCCGCGATCATGGCCTCCGACCTGGCCGCCACCGGGGACTGTGGGATGAGGGCCCAACTGTGCGGGGACGCCCATCTGCTGAACTTCGGGCTGTTCGCCTCGCCGGAACGCAATCTGCTGTTCGACATCAACGACTTCGACGAGACGTCACCGGGGCCCTGGGAGTGGGACGTCAAGCGCCTGGCGGCCGGCTTCGTCGTCGCCGGCCGGGCGAACGGCTTCACCGACCAGGAGCGCGCGGACATCGTGCTGACCGCGGTGAGGTCGTACCGGGAGTCGATGATCCGGTTCGCCGGCATGCGCAATCTCGACGTGTGGTACTCGCGGACCGACATCGGCCGTCTCGAGGCGCTGGCCTCCCGGCAGTTGGCGAAGCGTGGCCGCAAGAAACTGTCACGGGCCGCGGCCAAGGCCCGCACCCGGGACAGCCTTCAGGCCTTCGACAAGCTCACCGTGACGGTGGACGGAGAGCCGCGCATCGCGGCGGACCCGCCGCTGCTCGTACCGGTGGCCGATCTGCTCCCGGCGGGCGAGCGCGACGCGACGCAGGAGCGGTTTTGCGAACTGATCGGCCGCTACGGCCGCAGCCTGCCGTCGGACCGGCGGACCCTGCTCTCCGACTTCCGGTTCGTGGACATGGCGCGCAAGGTGGTCGGCGTCGGCAGTGTCGGTACGCGTTGCTGGATCGTCCTGATGCTCGGCAGGGACGGCGGGGATCCGCTCCTCCTCCAGGTCAAGGAGGCCGGCCCCTCGGTGCTCGCGCCCCATGCCGGCCCCGGCCCGTACCGGAACCAGGGCGAGCGCGTGGTCGCGGGACAGCGGCTGATGCAGGCGGCGGGCGACATCTTCCTCGGCTGGGCGCGGGTGGAGGGGATCGACGGCAGGCGCCGCGACTTCTACGTACGCCAGTTGCGCGACTGGAAGGGCGCCATGGAGCCGGAGGACATGGTGCCGTCCGGCATGCGGGTCCTCGGCGAGGCGTGTGGCACCGCGCTGGCCCGCGCCCACGCCCGTTCCGGCGACCGGATCGCCATCGCGGCGTACCTGGGGCGCGGCCACTCGTTCGACCGGGCGCTGACGTATTTCGCCGAGAAGTACGCCGACTGCAACGAGCGGGACCACCGGGCGCTCGTCGACGCGGTGCGGGCGGGCCGGCTTCCCGCGACCCGGGGCGTCTGAGCCTCCTCCGGCGCCGCCCGCGCGCTGGTCCAGGGGAATGGCGGTACGGAGATCACCGCACCTGCACAGCGGGTACATCACGGCCGAATGCGCACATTGTGCTATCTCCTTGTGGACGCTTGCGGGACAGCGTGTTCCGGACGGTTGTGACGCCGAGGAGACAACGATCATGTCGACCGAGCCCGCCGCAACTCCCCCGGCGGCAGTGAACCCCTCCGCGCTGATCCGCACCCGCGGTTATGCGGTGCTCCTCGTGATGGCGGCGGCTCTCGGAGTCCCGGTCTCGGCGGTGGCGTTCGGCTTCCTCGCGCTCGTCCACGAACTCCAGTCGCTCACCTACCACGACCTGCCCCGGGCCCTGGGGTTCGCCGGTGCGCCGTCCTGGTGGCCGGTTCCACTGCTCGCCGTCGCGGGCCTGCTGGTCGGGCTGACCATCCGCCACCTGCCGGGCAGCGGCGGTCACCGGCCCGCCGACGGGATGGTGAGCACGGGGGCACCATCGGCGGTGGAACTGCCCGGCATCGTGCTGGCGGCGCTCGCCTCGCTGGGCCTGGGGGCGGTGCTCGGTCCCGAGGCGCCGCTGATCGCGCTCGGCGGCGGACTGGCCGTGCTCGCGGCGCGTCTGGTCCGGCCCGGCATCGATCCCGGCGCGAGTGCCGTGATGGGAGCCGCGGGCAGCTTTGCCGCGATCAGCGCGCTGCTGGGGTCGCCGCTCCTGGGAGCCTTTCTCCTGATGGAGACCTCGGGGCTGGCCGGGATGATATTGGGGATGGTCCTGGTGCCGGGTCTGCTGGCGTCCGGCGTCGGCGCGCTCATCTTCACCGGACTTGGTTCGTGGACCGGTCTCGGGACGTATTCCCTGGCACTTCACCATGTGCCCGGCGCCACGGCGCCCGACCTCGCGCGATTGGGCTGGGCGCTAGTCGTGGGCGTGGTCGCGGCCTTCGTCGGCACGGGCATTCGGCGGTTCGCGCTGTTCCTCCAGGCACGGGTGGCGCGGCGGACCGTGATGGCCACCGTCGTCATGGGCCTGGTCGTCGGCGCGGCGGCTCTCGTGTACGCGCAGAGCACCGGCCGGGACGCGTCCGGGGTGCTGTACTCCGGGGAGAACGCCCTCGATCCGCTGCTGGCGCAGAGCGCCGGATACTCGGTGGGCACGCTCGTGGCGCTGGTCGCCTGCAAGGCGGTGGCGTACTGCGCTTCCTTGAGCAGCTTCCGGGGCGGCCCGGTCTTCCCGGCGATGTTCGTGGGAGCGGCGGGCGGTAGCGCCCTGTCCCATCTGCCGGGACTGGACCTCACGTCGGGCTTCGCGATGGGTATCGGCGCCATGTGCGTGGCGTTGCTGAAGCTCCCGATGACCTCGGTGCTACTGGCGACACTGCTGCTGGGGTCCGAGGGGCTGACCGTCATGCCGCTCGTGATCGTCGCGGTCGTGGTCTCCTACGTCGTCACGCTCAGGCTCGCGCCGTCCCCGGCCGACGCCCGGCCGGATCGAGGATGACGGGCCTGCGCCGTGACCTCAGACGCTCTCCTTCTCCTCGTACGAATCGGCGCAGAGCGCCCAGATGATGAAGACGTCGATGGCGATGAGCACGATGGACCAGAGCGGGTAGTGGGGCAGCCACAGGAAGTTGGCGAGTGCGCTCAGGCCCGCGAGCACGATGCCGGTCACGCGCGCCCATGCGGCTCCGGTGAACAGCGCGCACCCGGCGATGACGATGACGATGCCGAGTGCGAGGTGGATCCAGCCCCAGCCGGTGAGATTGAACCGGAACACATAGTCGCGGGTGGCGATGAACACGTTGTTCTTGGCGATGGCGGCAATTCCCTCGAAGATCGCCATCGCCCCGCCGAAGATCATCAGCACCGCCGCGAAGGCGGCCCAGCCGATCCGGAAGGGGTGGTGCGAACTCGAAGCGCCGGCGGGCGCCACCGACGGCCCAGTGCTGGTACTGGCCATTGCGGTCTCCTCGGGTAGCAGGGCAACCCGGCGGGCCGAGTGGCCACGCGGGCCTCCGGACCAAGGGTGTCACGTCGGCACCCACCCGGCAGAACAAGCACTTCCCGGGGCCGCCGCTCTCGCACAAGCCGTCTCTGTACAGAGATATCATCTCCAGGATGAGAGAAACCGAAGAGACGGAGCCCGGCTCCGTCGATGCCCGGCTCGCCGCGCGCCTGGGTGAACTGCGCACCGAGCGCGGCTGGTCGCTGGACGAGCTCTCGCGACGCGGCGGGGTGAGCCGCTCCACGTTGTCCCGGCTGGAACGCGGCGAGTTGAGCCCGACCGCCGCGCTGCTCGGCAAGTTGTGCACGGTCTACGGACGGACGATGTCCCGCCTGCTGCTGGAGGTGGAGGCGGAGCCCCCGCAACTCGTCCCCGCCGCGCGGCAGCCGGTCTGGCGGGACGAGGCATCGGGCTTCGTACGCCGCTCGGTGTCGCCGCCGCACACCGGCCTGCGCGCTGAGGTCATCGAGGGCACCCTCGACGCGGGAGCCGCCATCGCGTACGACGACGCACCGGTGTCCGGCGTGGAGCAGCACGTGTGGGTGCTGGAGGGAACGGTCGAGATCACCGTCGACGGCACCGTGCACACCGTGCGCCGCGGCGACTGCCTTCGGTTCCGGCTGCGCGGCCCCTCGCACTTCCACTGCCCGGGACCGGAAAAGGTCCGCTATGCCCTGCTGATCGTTCTGCCCTGAGAGGACTTCACGCATGACCGAGATCGTCGCCGTATGCGGAAACGAACTGGTCACCTACGCCGACGAGTTGGCCGCACTCCTGGTGGAGACCGTGGACGGCGGGTCGTCGGTGGGTTTCCTGGCGCCGCTGGACCGCGACGTGGCCGCCGTCTGGTGGCGCGAGCGGGCCGGGGAGGTGGACGCCGGTCTCCTCCAGGTGTGGATCGCCCGCGACGCGGAACGGGTCGCGGGAACCATCGCCCTGTCCCGGGCCCGGCTGCCCAACGCCCGCCACCGCGCGGAGGTGGCCAAGCTGATGGTGCGTCCGTCGGCACGCGGCCGGGGCCTGGGCCGGTCGCTGCTCGACGCGGCCGAGCGGTCGGCCGCGGGGGCGGGCGTCACACTGCTGGTCCTGGACACCGAGAGCGGAAGTCCCGCCGAGCGGCTCTACCGTTCGGCGGGCTGGACGGAGTGCGGTTCGATCCCGGACTACGCCGAGAACCCGGCGGGGGTCCTGAAGCCGACGACCCTGTACTACAAGGCGATCGGCCCCGCGCGGGCGCTGCCCGACCGGTGAGAGTGTGCCGTTCTCCCGGCCCGGGCACAGGAGTTCGACCCCCGCCCCGTATCCGTACACGGGTCGCTCATCGGGGTCATGCCGCAGTCGCCGCATCTGCCGTACCTCCGCAGGTCGGTGACGTGCGCGGGCTCCGGGCGGCCGGCGGACGGGCTTCGTACGGACCTGTTCCGGGCGTGACAATGGCTGTGGAAGCCACACCTCACGAGGAGACCTCATGACACTGCACGACATCCCCCTGCGCACGCTCACCGGTGAGCCCACATCCCTGGCCGACTACCGGGGGCGGGCGGTCCTGTTGGTGAATGTCGCGTCCAAGTGCGGGCTCACCCCGCAGTACGAGGGCCTGGAAAGGCTCCAGAATTCGTACGCCGCCCGCGGCTTCACCGTGCTCGGTGTGCCGTGCAACCAGTTCGCCGGCCAGGAGCCGGGGAGTCCGGAGGAGATCCAGACCTTCTGCTCGACGACGTACGGGGTCAGCTTCCCGCTGTTGGAGAAGACCGACGTGAACGGCGAGGGCCGCCACCCGCTCTATGCCGAGCTGGCCCAGGTGGCGGACGCGGACGGCGAGGCCGGTGACATCCAGTGGAACTTCGAGAAGTTCCTCATCTCGCCGACGGGCGTACCGGTCGCTCGCCTGCGCCCCGGCACGGAGCCGGAGGCGCCGGAGCTCATCGCGGCCATCGAGGCTCAGCTGCCGGCCTGACGGACCGTGTCCTCGATCGCCGGGCAGGCCGAGGCCCGTCCGGCGATCGAGCAACGCGGAGCTCCAGGGCCTCTCGTTTGGATCACGCCGGGCTCGCGCGCCCCGGTGCCTGATCCGAACGGGTGTCCCTAGCGGATCGGCATGCCCGAGAGGGTGCGGGCGATCACCAGGCGCTGGATCTCGCTGGTGCCCTCGAAGATGGTGTAGATCGCCGCGTCCCGGTGCATCCGCTCCACCGGGTACTCACGGGTGAAGCCGTTGCCGCCGAGGATCTGGACGGCCTGGGCGGTGACCTTCTTCGCGGTCTCGCTCGCGTATAGCTTGGACATCGAGCCCTCGGCCGAGGTGAACGGCTTGCCGGTGGTCGCCATCCACGAGGCGCGCCACACCAGCAGCCGGGCCGCGTCGATCTGCGTACGCATGTCGGCGAGCTGGAAGGCGATGCCCTGGTTGTCGATGATGGGCCGGCCGAACTGGGTGCGGGTCTTCGCGTAATCCAGCGCCACCTCGTACGCGGCACGGGCGGTGCCGACCGCCATGGCGCCGACGGCGGGGCGGGACGCCTCGAAGGTGGCCATCGCCGCGTTCTTCACCCGCTCACCGCCGGAGGCGGCGCGCTCGCGGGCCCGTGCCAGGCGCTGGTCGAGCTTCTCCTTGCCGCCGAGCAGGCAGTGGCCGGGAATCCGGACGTCCTCCAGGACGACCTCGGCGGTGTGCGAGGCGCGGATGCCGTGCTTCTTGAACTTCTGGCCCTGGGAGAGGCCGGGGGTGTCCGGCGGCACGATGAACGAGGCGTGCCCCTTGGAGCCCAGCTCCGGGTCGACCACGGCGACGACGACGTGGACGTTGGCGATGCCGCCGTTGGTCGCCCAGGTCTTGGTGCCGTTCAGCACCCACTCGTCCTTGGCCTGGTCGTACACCGCGCGGGTGCGCATCGAGGCGACGTCGGAACCGGCGTCCGGTTCGGAGGAGCAGAAGGCCGCGACCTTGACGTCGTCGGCGTCGCCGTACATCTGCGGGATCCAGGTGCCGATCTGCTCCTCGGTGCCGTTGGCGAGGACGCCCACGGCCGCCAGGCCCGTACCGACGATGGACAGCGCGATGCCCGCGTCCCCCCAGAAGAGCTCCTCCATGGCCATGGGGATGCCGAGGCCCGTAGGGTCGAAGAACTGCTGGGCGTAGAAGTCGAGGGAGTAGATGCCTACCTTGGCCGCCTCCTGGATGACGGGCCAGGGCGTTTCCTCCCGCTCGTCCCACTCGGAGGCCGCCGGACGGATCACATCCGCTGCGAAGCCGTGAAGCCAGTCGCGGACCTGCTTCTGGTCATCGTTGAGTTCGAGCGTGAACTCGGACATGTTCCCCTCCACGTACTGCTGTGAAAAACCACTCGTTACTTGCGGTAACCGCAGTCTGTTACCGGCAAGTAGCCTCTGTCAACCGTCGGGGTTCGGATCCGCGCCGCGTTGGGCAGGGTGTTACGTTGCGCAGGCAGGACGCAATATGCACGGCCAGGGGCGGGGAGAGGCGACATGGAGAGCACACGACAGGCAGAGCGACAGCGGACAGCGGCCGAGAGCCGCCGCCGCGAGCTGCTCGAAGCCGCCGACCGCGTGGTGCTCAGGGACGGGCCCGGGGCCTCGATGAACGCCATCGCAGCGGAGGCCGGGATCACCAAGCCCATCCTCTACCGGCACTTCGGCGACAAGGGCGGCCTCTACCGCGCCCTCGCCAAACGGCACACCGACGCCCTGCTGATCGCCCTGCGCGCCGCGCTCGACGCCCCCGCCGAGCGCCGCCGGCGCGTCGAGTCGACGCTCGACACCTATCTCGCGGCCATCGAGGCCCGCCCGCAGGTCTACCGCTTCCTGATGCACCCGTCCGACGACGCGGCGCCCTCGACGGAGCAGGGCTTCGACGTCGGACGGCACTCGGCACCGCTGCTGCGCCGGCTCGGCGAGGAACTCGCCCTGGTGATCGCCGAGCGGGTGGACCTCGGCCCGGACAGCCAGGCCATGGCCCGCATCTGGGGCCACGGCATCGTCGGCATGATGCACGCGGCGGGCGACTGGTGGCTGGGCGAACGCCCCTGCTCCCGCGAGCAGTTGGTGAGCAGCCTGGCCGATCTGCTGTGGGGCCGGCTGGCCGCCGTGGGCGACCGGCCGGGCGGCCCCGGATTCTGAGCGGCCGTCGGGCGGTCTTTGGTCGGAACCTCCCGACAGCCTCAGACCCCGGACGTGGCCCGACCGGTGCGCGCCCAGGGCGCCCGGCCGGCCGCCCGCAGCGCCCTCCTGCGGCGCAACCCGGTCAACCGGTCCGTGTAGACCTTGCCTTCGAGATGGTCGCACTCGTGCTGCAGGCAGCGCGCGAAGAACCCGGTGCCGGTGACCCGGACCGGCTCGCCGTCGGCCGTGAAGCCCTCGACCACGGCCCGGTCGAACCGCGGGGTGCCCGCTTCGAGGCCGGGCAGCGAGAGGCAGCCCTCCGGGCCACGTACGGTGATGCCGTCGGCCTCGACGAGCCTGGGGTTGACGAGGTGCCCGAGGTGACGGATGTCGTCGTCGTCCGGGCAGTCGTAGACGAACACCCGCAGGGGGACGCCGATCTGGTTGGCCGCGAGGCCGACGCCCTCGGCCGCGTACATGGTGGCGTACATGTCCTCGACCAGCCGGGCGAGCGTGGGACCGAAGTCCGTGACGGGTTCACAGCTCCCGTGCAGCACCGGATCGCCGAGCAGGCTCATGGCACGGATCAGTCCGGAACTGCCGGGGATCGGGCGGTTTCGCATGGCCGCAATCGTACGTTCCACGTGACCTCCACCTTCCCGGCGGTGCCAGGGTGCGGCCGTCGCGCCGGACATCGATAGGCTGGGCGTGGACCGATGCAAGGAGGATCTAGGACGATGGCAGGCAACACGGAGCCGCTGTCGCCACGGGCCAAGCTGGCCGTGACGGCGGGCAAGGCCGCGGCGGCGGTGTCACGCGCCGCTGGGCGCGGCAGCGGATCGGTGATCGGCGGCCGGGTGGCGCTCAAGCTCGACCCCGACCTGCTGGGGCGGCTGGCGCAGCACCTGGACGTGATCCTCGTGTCGGCGACGAACGGCAAGACGACGACCACCCGGCTGATCGCCGAGGCGCTGCGGGCCGCGGGCCCGGTGGTGTCGAACGCGCTCGGCGCCAACATGCCGGCGGGCATCACCTCCGCGCTGGCAGGCGGCTCGGACGCGCGGTACGGCGTGATCGAGGTGGACGAGAAGTACCTCGCCGGGGTCGCACGCGACACGACGCCCAAGGTGATCGCACTGCTCAACCTCTCCCGCGACCAGCTGGACCGCGCGGCGGAGACCCGGATGCTGGCGGAGAAGTGGCGTGAGGGGCTGTCCGGTTCGAAGGCCGTGATCATCGCGAACGCCGACGACCCGCTGATCGTCTGGGCGGCCTCCTCCTCCCCGAATGTGGTGTGGGTCGCGGCGGGGCAGGCGTGGAAGGACGACGCCTGGTCCTGCCCGTCCTGCGGCGGTGTGATGCAGCGCCCCGGCGACGACTGGTTCTGCGGCGAGTGCGGATTCCGCCGGCCCGCTCCCAGCTGGGTCCTGCACGGCGACTACGTCCTGGACCCGCACGGTTCGGCGTGGCCGATCCACCTCCAGCTGCCCGGCCGCGCCAACAAGGCCAACGCCACCAGCTCCGCCGCCGTGGCCGCCGTCTTCGGTGTGCCGCCGCAGGTCGCGCTGGAGCGCATGTACCAGGTGCAGGCCGTCGCGGGCCGCTACGACGTGGTGTCCTTCCTCAGCCGTGAGCTGCGGCTGCTGCTGGCGAAGAACCCGGCGGGCTGGCTGGAGACGTTCTCCCTGATCGACCCGCCGCCCACGCCGGTGATCCTCTCCGTCAACGCCCGCGGCGCGGACGGCACGGACACCTCCTGGCTGTGGGACGTGGACTACACCCAGCTCGCCGGTCACCCGATCTTCGTGCTCGGCGACCGCAAGCTGGACCTGGCGGTCCGGCTCGAAGTGGCCGGTCTCGACTTCCGGGTCTGCGAGAACCTCGACGAGGCCGTGCAACAGGCCCCACCCGGCCGTATCGAGGTCATCGCCAACTACACCGCCTTCCAGGATCTGCGCCGTCGTGTCGGCAACTGACCCCGGCCCCGGCCACCTCCGGAGAGGACGAAGCATGAGCAACGGTCTGCGTCTGGTCTGGGTCTACCCCGACCTCCTCAGCACCTACGGCGACCAGGGCAACGCGCTGGTGGTGGAGCGCCGGGCCCGGCAGCGCGGTCTCGACGTGCAGCGCGTCGACGTGCGCAGCGACCAGCCGGTCCCGACGTCCGGCGACATCTATCTGATCGGCGGCGGCGAGGACCGGCCGCAGCGGCTCGCGGCGGAGCGGCTGCGCCGCGACGGCGGGCTCAGCCGGGCCGCGTCGAACGGCGCGATCATCTTCTCGGTCTGCGCCGGTTACCAGATCCTCGGCCACGAGTTCATCAACGACCTCGGTGAGCGCGAGCCCGGTCTGGGACTGCTCGACGTGGTCTCCACGCGCGGCGAGGGTGCCCGGTGTGTCGGTGACGTACTGGCCGACATCGACCCGAACCTCGGCCTGCCGCCGCTGACCGGGTTCGAGAACCACCAGGGCGTCACGCATCTCGGCCCGACGGCGCGGCCGTTCGCCCGGGTGCAGCTCGGCCGGGGCAACGGCACCGGCGACGGCACCGAGGGCGCGTACAACGACACCGTCTTCGGTACGTACATGCACGGCCCCGTCATGGCGCGCAACCCGCTGATCGCGGACCTGCTGCTGAAGCTGGCCCTCGATGTGAACGCCCTGCCGCCGACGGACGACCGGTGGTACGAGGCGCTGCGCGCGGAGCGCATCGCGTCGGCGACACAGCCCGCCTGATGAGGCGGTTTTCGCTCGTCTGAGCGGAGTCCAGCAGGCGGACGCCCGGTTCGGTCCCGCCACCCTGCGCCGGTAGGGTGGCGGGGATCCAACCGGACGACGTGGTCCGGTCGTCGGCCCACGTTGCAAAGGTTTCCCGGGCAATGCGAATTGGTGTTCTCACCTCCGGCGGCGACTGCCCCGGCCTCAATGCCGTCATCCGTTCCGTCGTTCATCGCGCGGTGGTGGACCACGGCGACGAGGTCATCGGCTTCCACGACGGCTGGAAGGGCCTCCTGGAGGGCGACTACCGCAAGCTCGACCTCGACGCGGTCGGCGGCATCCTCGCCCGGGGCGGCACGATCCTCGGCTCCTCCCGGGTCCAGCCCGCCCATCTGCGCGGGGGTGTGGCGCAGGCGAGGGGCCATGTCTCCGACCTCGGTCTCGACGCGATCATCCCGATCGGCGGCGAGGGCACGCTGAAGGCGGCCAACCTGCTCTCCGAGGCGGGGCTGCCGATCGTCGGCGTACCGAAGACCATCGACAACGACATCGCCTCCACGGATGTGACCTTCGGCTTCGACACCGCCGTCGGTGTCGCGACCGAGGCGCTCGACCGGCTCAAGACGACCGCCGAATCGCACCAGCGGGTGCTGATCGTCGAGGTCATGGGCCGCCACACCGGCTGGATCGCCCTGCACTCGGGCATGGCGGCCGGCGCGCACGCCATCGTCGTGCCGGAGCGCCCCTTCGACATCGACGAGCTGACCGAGGTGGTCGGCCGGCGTTTCTCGGCCGGCAAGAAGTTCGCGATCGTCGTCGTCGCCGAGGGCGCCAAGCCCCGCGAGGGCACGTCGATGGAGATCGAGCAGGGCACCAAGGACATCTACGGGCACGAGCGGTTCGCCGGCATGGCCACGCAGCTCTCCGGCGAGCTGGAGCGGCGCCTGGGCAAGGAGGCCCGCCCGGTGATCCTCGGCCATGTGCAGCGCGGTGGCACGCCGACCGCGTACGACCGGGTGCTCGCCACCCGCTTCGGCTGGCACGCGGTGGAGGCGGCGCACCGCGGCGAATTCGGCATGCTGACGGCGCTGCGCGGCACGGACATCGTGATGGTTCCGCTGAGCGAGGCCGTGGAGACGCTGAAGACGGTCCCGGCCGAGCGGTACGCCGAGGCGGAGTGCGTGCTCTGAGCGACACCTCGTTCTTCGGACTGCCCCCGGCCGCAGCTGCGGCCGGGGGCAGTTCTACTCTGGTCGGGACAACCGGCACGAAACGGGGATGCCCCCAGCAGGAGTGAACAGATGGATCACAGCGGGCACGGCATGAACATGGATCTGCCGCCGTTCACGCTGGGACGTGGACTCCAATTCTCCGCGGACCCGTTCTTCCTCATCGGCTGCGTACTCGGCATCGGCCTGTACGCATACGCCGTGCTGCGGCTGCGCAGACGCGGGGACGACTGGCCGGTCGGCCGGATCGTGTTCTTCGTCGTCGGCGTGCTGAGCATCGCCCTGGTGATGTGCACCAGGCTCAACGACTACGGCATGGTCATGTTCAGCGTGCACATGGTGCAGCACATGGTGATCAGCATGCTGTCGCCGATCCTGCTGCTCCTGGGCGCTCCGGTGACGTTGGCGCTGCGTGCGCTGCCGGTCGCGGGCCGTGGCCGCACGGGGCCGCGCGAGCTGCTGCTCAAGCTGCTTCACAGCAGGTACATGAAGATCATCACGCATCCGGCCTTCACGATCCCGCTCTTCATCGCCAGCCTGTACGGGCTGTACTTCACCCCGCTCTTCGACTTCCTGATGGGCTCGAAGACCGGTCACATCGCGATGATGGTGCACTTCCTCGCGGTCGGTCTGGTGTTCTTCTGGCCGATCATGGGCGTCGACCCGGGGCCGCACCGCCCCGGCTATGTGATGCGGATGCTGGAGCTGTTCGCCGGGATGCCGTTCCACGCGTTCTTCGGTATCGCGCTGATGATGGCGACCACCCCGATGGTGGGGACGTACCAGCATCCGCCGGCCTCGCTGGGCATCGACGCGCTGAGCGATCAGGGCTGGGCGGGCGGTATCGCCTGGGCCTTCAGTGAGATCCCCTCGGTGCTGGTGCTGATCGCACTGGTCTTCCAGTGGTACCGCTCCGAGCAGCGGACGGCGAAGCGCTCGGACCGCCGGGCCGACCGGGACGGTGACCAGGAGCTGCAGGCGTACAACGCCTATCTCGCCTCATTGCAGGCACGCGGGCAGTAGCGGTGGGCATGCCTCAGGGGTGACGATGGCATCCACGGCCGCACGGCCGATGAGGAGGGTGCGGGCATGTCCGGATCCACGAAGGCCATGGGAGTGCTCACGCTGACCGCCCTGGTCGTGGTCACCGCCTACACGGTGGCCCTGGGGAGCAGCGGCTGGCTCTGGTTCGGTTGGGTGGTGCTCGGCCTGGTCACCCTGGGGATGGCGGCGACGCGCGAGTCCTGACCCCGGGGAGCCGCGCGGGCGGCGCCCCGTTCCCGGGGCACCGCTCGGTGGGTGTTTCCTCAGGCCTCCTGGAGCCCTGGATGACCGGCCTCGGTCACGTAGGAGGTCCGGGTCGAGATGGGTGCGCCGGGGGTGGTGACGTACGGCAGCACCTTGAAGTCGGCGCGGCAGCTGTCCCGGGTCAGTGAGCAGTGCACGTATCCACGCTGGAAGTTCGTGAACTTTATGTGCTCGTTGGCCGCGAGCAGCCTGGCGCCGGAGGGGTCCAGGTCCATTCCGTCCTTGGTGGTGGAGATGGACGAACCGACGAATTCGACACCGAGCGTCGGTGATTCCGGATCGTCGAAGTTCTGCTTGAGATCGGCGGCGAGGTGGCGGTGCATGTCGCCGGTGAGGACGACCGGGTTGCTCACACTGCGGTCGGTGAGCTCCTTGAACAGCCGTTGGCGGGCGTCCACGTAACCGTCCCAGAAGTCCATCACGAATGCCTGGCCGGGGCCGGGATCGGTGTCGACCTGGGTCACGGGTATCTGCTGGGAGATCATGTTCCACGTCGCGTCGGAGCGTCCGAGGCCGTTGAAGAGCCACTGTTCCTGCTCGGGACCGAGGATGGTGCGGCCCGGGGTCAGCCGTTCGTCGCAGCCGCTCCTGGTGCCGTCGCCGCAGGGCTGGTCGTCGCGGAAGAGCCGGGTGTCGAGGATGTGGAAGGTGGCCATCCGCCCGTAGCGCAGACGGCGGTACATGCGTGCCTCGAAGCCGTTCGGCTTGTTCGGCAGCCGCAGCGGGAGGTGCTCGTAGTAGGCCTGGAAGGCTGCCGCCGCGCGCTCGCGGAAGACCGCCGGGTCCTGGTCGGGCTCGGTGTCGGCCTTGGACTTGTCGCGCGCCCAGTTGTCCTCGACCTCGTGGTCGTCCCAGACGAGAGCGAACGGGTGGGCCTGGTGGGCGGCGATGAGGTCGGGGTCGAAGCGGTGGAGGGCGTGGCGGTTGCGGTACTGGACGAGGTTCATCGGCTCGGGCCGCAGCTCGGCGGCCACGGGGACGTTGCGCACGCCCCCCATGGCGTCGATGGCGTTCTCGTAGACGTAGTCGCCGAGGTGCAGGACCAGGTCGACGTCCTCCTCGGCGAGGTGCCGGTAGGCGGTGTAGAAGCCCTCGAACCACGCCTGGCAGGAGACGAAGGCGAAGTCGAGCTCCCTGGGCCGGCTGTTGGGCGGGGGCGCGGTGCGGGTCCGTCCGACCGGGCTGTGCACGCGGCCGGCGCGGAAGCGGTAGTAGTAGTGCCGGTCCGGCTGGAGTCCGGAGACCTCCACGTGGACGGAGTGGGCGAGCTCGGGCACCGCCCGGGTCCGTCCCCGGCGTACGACGGACCGGAAGCGGTCGTCGCGGGCGACCTCCCACTGCACGTCGACGGCGTACGGCGGCATGCCGCCGCTGCCGTCGGGAGCGAGGGGATGGGGGGCGAGGCGGGTCCACAGGACGACCCCGTCCGGCCACGGATCGCCGGACGCGACGCCCAGGGTGAACGGGTCCTCGTGGAAGGGTGTGTCACCCCAGGCCCGGCCGGCCGACACGCCGGACGCGGCCAGGGCCATGCCGACCGTTCCGCCGAGCATCGCCCGTCTTCCTAACCCTCCGGTACCACTTGACGCTCTGTTCATTTTCATGAAACTCGTCCCTTCGTCGGGCGGGATTCCGTCCGGTACGAGATGGGATCGGCGCGTGATTTCACGCCCGTCCATGTGGTAATCACAGGGTGAATATCACAGAGGGAACACACGCCACAAGACCACCTACGAGTGGTCATATTGCCGTTCACAGGCGGTTAGTTGAGGGAACATCAGCCCTTCACCGACGCGACTGCTCCCAGGTCGGCAACACCCTTGACACCCCTGAAGGCGGCTCATAGTCTCCACGCCACAGAAATAACGTTAGATTTCACATCGGGAAATTCGGTGCGACGGAAGGACGTGTTCGTGTCCGGTTCCCCGGCAACGGGTGTCCCCGCCGGCCGCCCCTCCGGAGGGCCGGTCACCGGCCCTCCGGAGGCCCGGAGGCTGCGTCCCTACGCCCTGCGGTGCGAACACCGCACCACCCCGCTCGGGATCGACGAACCCGCGCCCCGGCTCTCCTGGCGGCTGGCCTCCGACATTCGTGGCGACGACCCGGTGGCCTACCGGGTCCGCGTCACCGAGCACGCCGGAGATCCGGACGATCCGGACGGGGGCGGCCGACTCCTCTGGGACACCGGCCGGGTGGCCGATCCCGGGGCCACGGCCGTCGACTACGCCGGTCCGGCTCTGCCGGGCCGTACACGCTTCCACTGGTGGGTCTCGGTGTGGCCGGCCGGGTCAAACACGCCCGCCGAGGACGGCTCGTGGTTCGAGACCGGCTTCACCCGGACCGACTGGCGGGCCTCGTGGATCACCCACGACCCGCGCCCGGTCGAGGTCATGGATGCGCCTACCGAGGGCGAGTTCGCCCTCGACGACCATGGGCTCGCCGCGTGCCCGGTGCTGCGCCGGGCCTTCACCGCGTCGGCCGGTACCCGGGCCAGGCTGTACGTCAGCGCGCGCGGCCTGTACGAGGTCCGGCTCAACGGCGAACGGGTCGGTGACGCCGAACTCGCGCCCGGCTGGACCGACTACCACCACCGCGTGCAGTACCAGACGTACGACGTGACCGCGTCGCTGCGGGACGGCGAGAACGTCCTCTCGGCCACCCTCGCCGACGGCTGGTGGAGCGGATTCGTCGGCTTCGAGCCGCGCCGGGCAGGGGCCCACTACGGCTCGTACCCCCAATTCCTGGCCGAACTCCACCTGACCGGGGCGGGCGGCCGGGGCTCCGTGCTGGTCACCGACGACACCTGGCGCACCGCCACCGGGGTGATCCGTCACGCGGATCTGCTGATGGGCGAGTGCCATGACCTCCGGCGCTCCGCCGATGGCTGGGAACTGCCCGGCTTCGACGACTCCGGCTGGTCCCCCGCCCAGGTCACCGACGCCGATCACCGCCTGCTGGTGGCCTCCGCCGACGAGCCCGTGAGGGCGATGACCGAACTGCGCCCGCGCTCGGTCGACCGCGTCTCCCCCGGCACCCACGTCGTCGACTTCGGCCAGAACCTCGCCGGACGTGTACGGCTGAGGGTGCGCCGGCTCGCGGCCGGGGCCCGGGTGGTGATCCGGCACGCCGAGGTCCTGGACGGCGCGGGGCGGCTCTACACAGCCAATCTGCGCACCGCCGCAGCGACCGATGTGCTCGTCGGGGACGGGCGCGAACAGATCGTGTTCGAGCCGCGCTTCACGTATCACGGGTTCCGGTACGCGGAGGTCAGCGGCGTGCCCGAGCTGGCCGAGGCCGATGTCGTCGCCGTGGCGCTGCACAGCGACACCCCGTGGGCCGGGGAGTTCGACTGCTCGGACGCCGAGCTGAGACGGCTCCACGACTGTGTGGCCTGGGGGCAGCGTTCGAACTTCGTGAGCGTGCCCACGGACTGTCCGCAGCGCGACGAGCGGCTCGGCTGGCTCGCGGACGCGCAGGTATTCCTGCCCACCGCCGCGCTCAACGCGGATGTCGCCGCGTTCTTCACCAAGTGGCTGCGCGATGTCGACGACGCCCGCACCCCCGACGGCGGGTTCACCAATGTCGCTCCGCGACTCGTGGGCGTCGCGGACGAGGGGGCGCCCGGCTGGGCCGATGCGGGGGTGATCGTCCCGTGGCACCTCTACCGCGTCTACGACGACCCGCGGTTCCTCTCCCGGGCCCTGGAAGGCATGTGCGCCTGGGTCGACCTGATCCATCGCCACAATCCCGGTCTGATCTGGCGCGACCGGGTGGGCCCGCACTTCTCCGACTGGCTCGCCCCGGGCACCCCCACCCCGCGCGACGTGATCGCCACCGCGTACTTCGCGCAGAGCGCCCGGCTCACCGCTCAGGCCGCCGAGGTGCTCGGGCAGAAGGACACCGGTGAGCGCTACCACCGGCTGGCGGACGACATCCGCCGTACGTTCACCGAGCGGTTCGTGACCGCCGAGGGCGACGCGGGCGGCCTGTCCGTACGCGTCGCCGGTGACACCCAGACCGGGTATCTCGTCGCGCTCGCCTTCGATCTGCTGCCCGCCGGGCTCGCCGAGGCGGCCGCCCGCCGTCTCGCCGAACTCATCGAGTCGGCCGGACCCGCCCTGCTGACGGGATTCCTCGGGGTGGCGCTCGCCGCGCCCGTCCTGGGCGACCACGGACGGGCCGACCTCGCCCATGCGCTCCTGCTCCGCGACGAGGTGCCTTCCTGGCGGTTCCCACTGCGGCACGGCGCCACCACGATCTGGGAACGCTGGGACGGCTGGACCCCGGACACGGGCTTCCGGGCACCGTCGATGAACTCCTTCAACCATTACGCGCTCGGCTCGATCGGCGAATGGCTCTACCGCGGTGTCGCCGGCCTGGACCAGGCGCCGGACTCCACGGGCTACCGGCACCTGCGGATCCGGCCACGCCCCGGCGGCCTGCGCCACGCGAGCGCCCACCACGAGTCCGTGCGCGGCACCGTGAGGGTGGCCTGGGAGCGGCAGGGCGACCGGATCTCCCTGCGTGTCCAGGTGCCGCCCGGCGCCACCGCCGATGTGCACGTGCCCACCACGGACCCCGGCTCGGTCCGCGAATCGGGCCTGGTGCCGGGCGCCGACGACCGCCACATCACGCTGATCGCGACCGCTTCCGACCACGTGGTCCACCGTGTGTCCTCGGGCGCCTACCGCTTCACCGCGGCCCATCCCCCGGCGGACTGCCACGCGGGGCCGCCCGGGGCGGAACTGCCGCTGTCGCTCACCCCGAGCCGACGCACATCAGGACCGGCGACGAAACCTTCGTTCGCCCGTTCGTACGAGGAGGGCACACCATGACGACGGGTTCTCACTCCCGGCCGGGCCGAAGCACGGTCGGCCGCCGGGGATTTCTCCGGATCGGCGGCGGGGTCGCGGCGCTCGCCGCCCTGCCACCCGTTCTGACCGCCTGCTCGGACTCCGGCGGCGGCGCCGGCAAGCTGCGCGTCGTCGGCGTCGCCGACCAGCAGAAGCCGATACAGGAACTCGTCGGCCTCTACCGCAAGTCCCATCCCGACGACACGTTCGCCACCTCCTTCGCACCCACGGACCAGGTGCAGACGGTGCTGCGCACCCAACTCGCGGGGGGCAACGCCCCGGATGTGCACGTGCTCTACCCGGGCAGTGGCAGCGCCATGTCCATGGTCGAGCTGGCCAAGGCGGGACTGCTCGCCGACCTCAGCGACCAGGCATGGACCAAGGAGGTTCCGGCGAACTTCCACCCTGCTTACCAGCGGGAAGGAAAAACGTATCTCTACTCGGCGGGCAGCAGCGCCATCGGCGCCATCTACAACAAGAAGGCCTTCGCCAAGGCCGGAGTGGAACCGCCCCGGACGTGGAGCGAACTCCTGGACGTCTGCGCCAAGTTGAAGGCCAAGAGCATCATCCCGATCGCACTCGGCGCACAGACGGCCTGGGTCACCCAGCTGATCACGTACGCGCTGGTCCCCAACGCCGTCTATGCGAAGAACCCCGGGTTCGACGCCGAAATGGCCGCCGGCAAGGCGCACTTCCGCGGCTCCGGGTGGGCCGACGCCATGGGCAAGTACCAGGAACTCCAGCGCCGGGGCTTCTTCAACGAGAACCCCAACGGAACGACGTACGAGCAGCAGACCTCGATGGTCGCCGGTGGCAAGGCCGCCATGGCCGTCCAGGTCTCCGCCGTACTCGCCAACTTCCGCCAGGCCGCCCGGACCCCGGAGGACCTCGGCATGTTCCCCTTCCCCGGTGGTGACGACCCCGCGAAACTGTGGATCCCGGCGGGCATCGTCGTCGGGCTCGGCGTCTCGGCGCGGTCCAGGAAGTCGGCCGCGGCGAAGGCGTTCATCGAATTCCTCGGAAAGCAGGAGAACGTCGACCGCTGGGCACAGTCCGTGGCCGCGATCCCGTTCAAGCGCAATGCCTCGACGAAGATCGACCCGGTCCTCTCCGACTTCCTGCCCGTCATCGACGACAACCGGGCGGTCCCCTTCATGGACCAGAGCTGGCCCAACGCCGAGGTACAGCCCGCCCACTTCGCCGCCGTGCAGAATCTGCTCGCCGGGAAGACGGACGTCGACGGGGCCCTGGGACAGATGGACGAGGCCTACGGGAAGAAATCGTGACGAGCACCCCCCAGAAGACTGTCCCCGGCGTGGTCACCGCAGCCGGGGACGTTCCACGAACGGGTCACGGCCGGCCCGCCCGGCGCCGCGACCACACCGTCCCGCCCTGGCTCTTCGTCGTCCCGGCCCTCGTCGTCTACGCCGTCGTCGTGCTCTACCCGAGCCTCGCCGGAGTGATGTACGCCTTCACCGACTGGTCGGGCATCGGCGGCTTCACCTTCACCGGCGTGGACAATTTCCGCGCCCTGCTCGACGACAGCCGCGCCCTGGAGTCCGTCACCAACACCCTGCTCCTGACCATCGCCGTGGTCGTCGTCCAGAACGGCATCGGCCTGCTGCTGGCGCTCGGTGTCCACGCCAACATCAAGTCCCGCGCGGTGCTGCGGCTCATCTTCTTCGCACCGGCCGTGGTCAGCCCCGTCATGGTCGCGATCCTGTGGAAGTACGTCTACAACCCGGAGAACGGCGCCGGGCTCAACGGACTGCTCGGCGCCGTCGGACTCGGCGGGCTGCGTCAGGACTGGCTCGGCGATCCCTCGCTCGCCCTGTGGTCCGTCGCGGCGATGGTCGTGTGGCAGTACGCGGGCTACTCGATGGTCGTCTTCCTGGCCGGGCTCCAGGGCGTGCCCGCCGAACTCCACGAGGCCGCGAGGATCGACGGGGCGGGTTCCTGGCAGCGCTTCCGCTATGTCACCTGGCCGCTGCTGGCCCCGGCGCTGACGATCAACCTGATGCTGTCGACCATCGGCGGTCTCAAACTCTTCGACCAGGTCTACGCCGCCACCAACGGCGGTCCCGGCACCTCCAGCGAGACCCTGTCGACCGTCCTGTACAAGGAGGCGTTCGTCTACGGGAAGTTCGGCTACAGCACCGCCGTGGCCCTGGTCCTCGCGCTGTTCGTCGCTGCGGTCTCCCTGGTCCAGCTCCGTTATCTGCGTGCGAGGGAGGTCACCGCGTGAGCGTCGCAACGGCCCGCGGACCGGCGAACCGGAAGGCCGGCCGCGGGAGCCGCAGACCGCGGTACGGGCAGTACGCCCTCGAACTGGTCATGATCGCCGTCGCCGTCGTCTTCCTGTTCCCGGTGTACGCCCTGATCACCCTGGCGATGAAGGACCCCCGGCAGATCTCCGAGTCGCCCCTCTCGCTGCCCTCGCCGCCCACCTTCGGCAACTTCGGCGACGCCTGGTCCTCCGCGTCGCTGGGGCCCGCACTGCTCAACAGCACGGTCATCACCGTCGTCAGTCTGCTGCTCCTGATCGTCGTCGGTTCCACCGGTGCCTACTACCTCGCGCGGTGCGCCCGCGGCCTCGGCTACGGGCTGTACATCCTGTTCCTGCTGGGTATCGTGCTGCCGTTCCAGCTCGGCATGATCCCGCTGTACAAGCTCGTCGACGACCTCGGCTGGCTCGGCACGTACCAGGGCATGGTGCTCTTCTACACCGGTATCCAACTGCCGTTCACCGTCTTCCTGTACACCGGATTCATCCGCGCCCTGCCGCAGGACTACGCCCAGGCCGCGCTGATCGACGGCTGCAACCACCGGCAGGCGTTCACCCGGATCGTCTTCCCGCTGCTGCGCCCCATCACCGGCACCGTGATCATCCTGAACGCGGTATTCATCTGGAACGACTTCTTCACACCGCTGCTCTACCTGGGCGGCTCCGACAAGGAGACCGTGCCGGTGGGCATCTTCGCGTTCGTCGGCCAGTACGTTTCGGACTACGGGCTCGTCTTCGCCGGACTGGTGCTCGCCGCACTGCCGATCCTGATCGTCTTCGTGGTCCTCCAACGCTATGTGATCAAGGGCTTCGCGGGCGGCCTCAAGGGCTGAGGACCTCTCATGGCACATCCGGGTGATCCGCTCCTTCCGCCGAGCGTCGCGGCGGTACTCGCCGGGCCCCCGCGCGCCTTCTCGCCCGTCGCGATCTGGTGGTGGAGCGGGGAGCGGCTCGACCGGACGCGGCTGCGGGCGCAGCTGGAGCGCTTCACGGAGGGCGGGGTGCACAATCTGGTGCTCCTCAACCTGGCGCCGTCGGGGCCACTGTTCGGCTCCGACGCCGACGACCCGCCGTTCCTCTCCGACGCGTGGTGGGCGCTGCTCGACGGGGTGTGCGACGACGCCCGTGAGCTGAGCGTCCGGCTCTGGTTCTACGACCAGCTCGGCTTCTCCGGCGCCGATCTGCAGGCATGCCTCGTCGACGAGCGGCCGGCGTACGCCGGTCGCCGGCTCGGCCGGGTGCGGGCCGTGGTCGAGTCCTCGGCGGAGCGCGCCGGCGAGCTGCGGTGTCCGCCCCGGGGCCGGCCGCTCGCGGGCCGTGCCGAACCGCTCGACGCCGACGGCCGGAGCACCGGCCCGGCCCTCGCGGTGACGGTGGCCGACGGAGCCGTACGGGCGCCGGGCACCGGCCGCTGGCGGCTGACGCTCCATCACCACGAGGCGCTAGGCTTCGACTACCTGGGCGCCGAGGCGTGCGCGGCGCTGCTGGACCGGGTGCACGGGGAGTTCGAGCGCCGGCTCGGTGACCGGCTCGGGTCCGTCGTGGCCGGCTCGTTCCAGGACGAACTGCCGTCCCTGCCCACCTGGTCCGCCGGTTTCGCCGAAGCCTTTCTACGGCTTCGCGGGTACGACATCACCGAGCGGCTGGACGCCCTGTACGAAGACTGCGCGGACCGGGACGCCCACCGGGTCCGGCGCGACTACCACCTGACCCGTGCCGAACTGGCCGAGGAGGCGTTCTTCCGGCCTCTGGCCGGCTGGCACGAGCGGCACGGGCTGCTCATCGGCTGCGACCAGCAGGACCCGGCCCGCGCCGGACACCCGGTCGCGGGCGTGGAGCTGTACGCCGACTACGCGCGGACCCACCGCTGGTTCTCGGCGCCCGGCTCCGACCATCACGGGGACGCCCGCGTCCACTCCTCGCTCGCCCACCTCTACGGCCGGCCCCGCACCTGGGTCGAGGCCTTCCACTCGACCGGCTGGGGCGGCACCCTGGAGGAGACCTTCGACTGGCTGCTCCCCTGGCTCCGTGCCGGTGCCACGCTGTACAACCCTCATGCCGTCTACTACACGACCAAGGGCGGCTGGTGGGAGTGGGCGCCGCCCGCGACCGACTGGCGCCAGCCCTACTGGCGCCACCACCGCGTCTTCGCCGACGCCGTGACCCGGCTCTGCGCGGTCCTGGGCCTCGGTCACCATCTGTGCGACGTCGCGGTCCTGCTGCCCACCACCACCGCCCAGGCGGGCACCGCCCTGGACGGCGTCGGTGAGGCGGCGTCCCGCGCCCAGTCGGCGTTTCTCGAACTCGTCGGGGACATGGCCTGGTTCCGCACCCGGCCGGGCTTCCTGGACCGGCTCGGTCTCGACGCCGACGTCATCGACGACGCCTCGGTGGCACAGGCCCGCGTCTCGCGGCTCGACGACGGCGTACGGCTGCGGGTCGCGGACGAGGCGTACTCGACGATCGTGCTTCCCTCGTGCACCGTCCTCGAACGGGAGACGGCCGAGCGGCTCGTCGAATTCGTCTGCGCCGGCGGTCGGTTGATCGCGTGGGGCGAGCTCCCCGAGCAGCTCGTGGGCTCCGGGCCGTCCACTGCGGCGGACGGGCTGCGGGCGTGCTTCGCGGACGGCCGGGCCGTGCACGTACCCCGGACGGACGACCCGGCCGGTTCGCTCGGCGCCGCTCTCGGCGGGGTGCGGCCCGTGGTCCGCGCGCCGGTGCCCGCGCTCGCTCGGCGGGTCGACGGTGCCACGGTGGTCTTCCTGACCGCGGCCGCCCCACGCGCGACCCGTGCGCAAGTCGCCGCCCCCGACGAGCGGGGCGCCGCCCTGGGCTGGCTGGACGTCCGTTACGACTTCGACCCCGGCCGCTACGCGCGGCGCGCCCTGGTCCGGGTTCGGGACGTGGCGGGCCCGGCCGTTCTGGTGGACCCGTTCGGCGGCGCTTCCCGGCGGCTGCCGGTGCGGCCCGTCGCCGACGAGCCCCGAACCGTCGAGGTCGACGTCCCGTTCGACACGGGCCCCGCGGCCGTGCTGGTCTTCCCGGCCGCACAGGGCCGGGAGCCGGCCGGGCCCGCGGTTTCCGGCGCCCGGCCGTCCACCGCCACCAGCGTCGAGATCCCCCCGGACGCGGAGTGGGACATGGTCCTCGTGCCCACGCTCGACAACACCTGGGGCGATTTCGCCCGCCCGGCGACCGGTCCGCCCGCCGGCCCGGCCGTCACCGAGTGCCGTACTTTTCGGCACCGGGCGGAGGCGGCCGGTGAGGACGGCGTCCGGGACGGCTGGGCATCGGCGCCTCCCGGCTCCGGGCCGCCGCCGGCCACGGTCCGCGCGACGTTCGGACCGCGCGCGCTGGTGCTCCGCGAGGGGCCCGGCCGGGACCGCCCGTCGGTACTCGAATGGTCCGAGACCCTGGGCGTGCACAAGGACCCGGTGCATCGTGCGGTCCTGGGGCCGAAGGGGCATGTGCCGGAGGAGTTCGCGCACATCGGCCGTGCGGCCGCCGGAGAGGTGGTGCGGCTGAGCACGGCGATGCACCTGGGCGAGGACTTCGACGGGCACCTCGCGATCGGGGCCGCGGCGGTGAAGCGGGTCCGGCTCGACGGTGTTCGCGTGGCGCTCGACGACGGGGGGCATCTCGCGATGGGCCCGGTACGGACCACGGCCGGAGTCCACCTCCTCGAACTGGAACTGACACCCGATCAGAACTGCGACCTGCGGGCACACCTGGCACTTGTGCGCTACCCCGGGCGCTACCGGCGTCCGGAGTGGATCCACGCGCCCGGGACCATGCGCACGACGCTGCGACTGACCGCGCTCCCCGCCCGCGCCGTCGTCCAGGTCGCGTCCAAAGTGCCCTGCGCACTGCGGGTGAACGGCCGGCTCATGGGCAGACAGGGCGGCTTCGACCCGTACGCCGAGCACGCCGTGCCACGCGTACGGCGGCACGATGTGGTGGCGGCGCTGCGGGTCGGCGACAACCGCATCACGGTCGAGGCGTCCGGCGACGGCGAGCGCGCGGTCCTGGTGGACGCACTCTTCGGCGGTGCGGACGGTGCGGACGGCGAGTCCGTCGCGACGCTGCACAGCGACGCCCGCTGGTGGACCGAGGGGCCACGGGGCCGCGAGCCGGTCCGGGTGCGCCGCGAGCCGGTGGGCGACCCCGCCGCACTGTGTCTGCGCCGCCGCCCGCATCCGCTGCCGGGTGCCTCCTGGCTGGACCCGGAGGCCGACGACGGCACGGTGGTTCCGGTCCGGTTCGCGATTCCGGGGCGCCGGGGCGGCGTGGAGTGGCTGTGGTGCGAACTCCCTCCCGGAACCTCCCGGTTGACAGCTCAGGTGTACGGCGAGGTCACCGTCCACGTGGACGGCGCCGAGTGCCCGGCCGCCTTGAGCGACACGGATGCCCGGGGGGTGCGCACCGTGACGGCCCATCTGCCGCCCGGTGACCGTGGCGGGCCGAGGACAGCGGCGCTGCGGGTCCGGACCCGCCCGGGGTACGAGGGCGGCGCCGCGCTGGCCGGTCCGGTGCGCTGCGTGGTCGGCCCCGGGCGGATCCGGCTCGGCGACTGGGAGGGCCAGGGGCTCGCCGAGTACAGCGGCGGGGTGCGGTACGGCCGTGCGGTGGCCGTGCCGGCCGGGGCCGTCGCGGGACGGGTGTCGCTCGACCTCGGACGGGTCCGGGGAACGGCGGAGGTACGGGTCGGTGGCGCCGGGGCGGGGGTGCGGGTGTGTTCCCCGTACGTGTTCGACCTGACGGGTCTGGTCGTGCCGGGGGCCAACGCCCTGGAGATCACCGTGTTCGGGACGTTGGCGCCCCGCCTGGACTCGACGAGCCCGACCCACTTCGTCTTTCCCGGTCAGCGCGTCAGCGGCCTGCTGGGGCCGGTACGGCTGCGCACCGAGCGGGGGTGACGGGGGCCTACTCCTCTCCCGTCAGTATCGGCAGCAGCAGCGCCGCCGACCAGCTGAAGTCGGGCGAGTTGAGGGGTGCCCCGGTGGTGGGGTCGTAGTTCTCCATGACCGGTCCGTCGCCCATGAGGCCCGAGGCGTGGGCGAGGAGCCGGTCCGTCAGGGCGTCCGCCTCCTTGCCGTAGCCGTAGCGGCGCAGGCCGCCGAGGGCGAAGTAGGCCTGGTCGAACCAGACGGGGCCGCGCCAGTACGCGGTCGGCGAGAAGTAGGGCGAGCTCTTCGACACGGTCGGGAAGGGCACGGTGGTGGCGAACTCCGCCGGGTCCGTCAGCTTGTCCCGCACGGCGCGGGCCTGTGCGGCGGACGCCGTGCCGGTCCACAGCGGGAGGGCGCCCTCGATGCCGCGGCCGCGCGCCGTGAGCGGTGCGCCGGTGCCGATCGCGGTGTCGTGGAACCAGCCGTCCGAGGGGTCGTACATCGTCGTGCGGACGGCGGCGGCGGTGGCGGCGGAGCGCTGCTTCCAGTGCCCGGCGTCGGCGCTGCGGCCGATCGCTCCCGCGATGCGGGCCAAGTAGGCCTGATCGGCTGCGAGATAGGAGTTCAGGTCGACGGATTCCTGGTCCATGGAATAGCCGAGGAGCGTTCCGTCGGCGGCCCTGTTGGCGACGGTGCCGGTGCCGAGGCCGGCGTCGAAGCGGGGCGCGTTGTCCATGCCGCTCTCCCAGGCCGCGGCGAGCCGCCGTTGCTCGGGGGAATCGTTGGCCGGGTCGACGGTGGCGCCGTACTCGGCAAGCCCGTCACGGTCGTGGTCCCGGTTGCGGTACCACCAGTCCTGGTACGCGACGAGCTTCGGGTACATCTCGCGCAGGAACGCCCGGTCCCCCGACCTCGCGTACACCTCCCACACGGCCCAGGCGGCCAGCGGGGGCTTGGAGTTGCGCTCGTTCCAGTTGCCGCCGCCGCGTTCGGGGTCGTTGTAGAAGATGACGTCGGGGATCATCCCGGCGTCCTGGGGGCGGGTCGCGGAGTCGGGGCGGATCTGCCAGTCGAACATGGAGCGGATCTGCGACTGGGCCAGCTCGGGCGCGAAGCGTGCCGTGCCCACCGCCTGCTTCCAGGTGTCCCAGGCCCAGATGCCGCCGGTGAACCACTTGTAGGAGATCGACGGGGTGATGCCGTCGTGCTTGATCTGTCCCGCCGCGCCCCGCCAGTTGGTGACGAGGGTCTGGAGGGACTTCACGGCCGTGCGCCGACGGTCGGCCGGGACGCCCCGGGTCACCCCGGCGACATAGCCGCGCCAGCGCGCGTCCGACGCGGACACGACGGCGGCGGGGCGGGCCAGTACGTCGCTGACCCTCGCCTTCTCCTTCGTGCGCTCGGCGGCGGTGAAGGTGTAGGACTCGGTCCAGTCGAAGCTGTGCGAGCGGCCGGGCGCGAGAGTCACCGGCCGCGCCGCCTCGGTGCGGTACGTGTCGCCGTCCACGGTCGTGCGGACGCGGTCCTTGTGGGTGATCTCGAAGCGTTCCGTGCCGTCGGTGAGGTAGTCCCAGGTCGCGCGGACCTTCGCGAAGTCGACGCCGACGCCGGATCCGGTGGCGGTCAGCGACGGCGCGTCGCGCATCGGCTTGTCGGCGGGGCGCAGCAGGCTGCCCGTCCAGTCGGCGCCCAGTGTGCGGGTCGCGGGGCCGGTGTTGCGGACCTCGGCCCTGATCAGGGCGGTGCGCTCGGTGGCGAAGCGGAGTTCGAGGGTGAGCCGCAGGCCGCGCCCGAGGTCGTAGGACTGGAGAAGGCGGCCCGGGAGCGAGGTGGAGCGGGGTGCGCCGCCGCCGGCCAGGTCCAGAGCGCGGCCGTGTTCGGTGAGGCGGATGCGGCTGAAGGACTTGCTGAGCCACCAGGGGTATTCCTGGGCGATGTAGAGGGGTCCGGAGAAGCCGCCGTATGCGTCCTCGTCCCCGGCCTCCGGCAGGGCGTAGGCGTGCCAGGCGCCCCGGTCGGCGAAGACGGTGACCGGGTTGTTGCCCTCGTCGTCGCCGGGCTCGGCGGCGGTGGGGGTGCCGTGCAGATCGAGGACGTCGGCGTAGGCGGGCGGGGGTTTTGGGTGCCCGTGGGCGGCGGCCGTCTGCGGTACGGCGAGGGCGCCGCCGGCGAGCAGGAGCGCGGTCAGGGCGCCGACGGGGCGGTGTGCGGTCAGGTGTCGGTCTCTGCGGCGGGTCATTTCGCGGTCCCTTCGAGGGGGTCGGTGGCGATGCGCAGGACGGCGGCGCCGAGCGGGCCGAGGTCGATGTGGTCGCGGACGGCGGTGCCGGTGAGCAGGTCGGTGCCGCCGGCCCCGTGGCGGCCGGTCAGTGGCGTCCGGGTGTCGTGGTCGGTGTGGTTGAGGACGAAGAGGTACGTGCCCTGCGCGTCGGAGCGTACGGTCGCCTCGACGCCCTCGGGGACGTCAAGCACGGGGCGTACTCCCGCCGCCCGCAGCGCTTCGTCAAGCACGGCCTCGATGCCGACGACGAGGTGGGCACTGATGTACCAGGCGGTGCCGGTGCCGTGGCGGTGGCGGGTGACGGCGGGGCGGCCCGCCAGTTCGCCGGCCGCGTACGAGTCGACGGTCTCCGTGTCCGGGCCCTCGGGCTCGATCCACTCGCTCCACAGGCCGGCCCGTGCGCCGGAGGCGAGCGGCAGCTCCGTACCGTCGGGGATCGGCCAGAACTCGTCGACGGAGACGCCGAGTACGTCCCGCAGCGGTCCCGGTGCGCCGCCGTCGTGGATGTGGTCGTGGCCGTCGACGACGCCGCTGAAGGGCCCGCAGACGAGGTGGCCGCCGCCGTGCACGTAGGCGGTGATGCGGGCGGCGTTCTCGGGCCGCAGCAGGTGGAGGTTGGGGGCGAGGACGGCCCGGTAATCTTCCAGGTCCGCGTGCGGGGGCACGAAGTCGACGGAGACTGCGCGGGCGTGGAGCGCCGCGTACCAGGGGCGCAGCAGCTCGCGCCAGCGCATCCGGGCGGAGGGGTGGTCCTCGGCCTCCAGGGCCCACCAGGAGTCCCAGTCCAGGACGATCGCCACGTCGGCCGGGGTGGTGGTGCCGGTGATCTCGCCGAGCCGGGCGAGTTCGGCGCCGAAGCGGACGGTCTCGCGCCAGCCCCGGGAGGCTGTGCCGCGGTGCGGGAGCAGTGCGCTGTGGTATTTCTCCGCGCCGGCGCGGGAGGCGCGCCACTGGAAGTACATGATGCCGTCGGCGCCGCGGGCCAGTGCCTGGAGCGACCAGAGGCGTTGCAGTCCGGGCTTCTTGGGGACGTTGACCGGACGCCAGCTGACGGCGGACGGTGCCTGTTCGAGGAGCAGCCAGGGCCGGCCGCCCTTGAGGGAGCGCATGAGGTCGTAGTTGAGCGAGGCGTTGACGTGGGCGTGCGGGTCGGCGGGGTCCGGGTAGGCGTCGTCGGAGACGAGGTCCTCGTGCTCGGCCCACTTCCAGTAGTCGAGTGCCTTGAACATCGACATGAAGTTGGTGGTGGCCGGGATGGCCGGGCTGATTTCCCGCAGTGCCTCGCGTTCTGCGCGGTGGCATTCGAGGAGGGCGTCGGAACAGAAGCGGCGCCAGTCCAGGAGCTGTGTCGGATTGACCGGTCCGGGTGCGGTGCGCGGCGGTTCGATCTCCTCGTAGCTGCCGTAGCGCTGCGACCAGAACGCGGTGCCCCAGGCGTGGTTGAGAGCGTCGACGGTGCCGTAGCGGTCGGTGAGCCAGGCACGGAAGTGTTCGGCGGAGCGGACGCAGAAGCACTCGGTGACGTGGTCGCCGTACTCGTTGTGGATGTGCCACAGGGCGAGCGCCGGGTGGTGTGCGTAGCGTTCGGCGAGGGTGCGGGTGAGACGGAGCGCGGCGGCACGGTAATCGGGCGAAGAGGGGCAGTAGTGCTGGCGGGAGCCGAATTCCAGGCGTACGCCGTCGGCCGTGACCGGCAGGATCTCCGGATGGGTGCGGACCAGCCAGGCCGGCGGTGACGCGGTCGCGGTGGCCAGGTCGACGGCGATGCCGTGGGCGTGCAGCAGGTCCAGGAGGCGGTCGAACCAGTCGAAGTCCCAGGTGTCCGGGCCGGGTTGGAGCCTGACCCAGGAGAAGACTCCGACGGTCACCATGTTCACGCCGGCCTCGCGCATCAGCGCGGCGTCCTCGGCCCAGATCTCCTCGGGCCACTGCTCGGGGTTGTAGTCACCGCCGTAGAGGATGCCCGGGACACGGGTCGGGCGGATCATCCCTTCACCGCCCCGCCGAGCAGCCCCGCGACGAACTGCCGCTGGAACAGCAGGAAGAGGAGCATCAGCGGGAGCGTGGCGAGGAGCGAGCCGAGCATCAGGCCGGAGTAGTCGACGTGCGAGAGTCCGGTGAGGGTGTTGAGCGCGACGGGCACGGTGTACTTGTCCTCCGAGTTGAGCATGAGCAGGGGCCAGATGAAGCTGTTCCACTGCGCCATGAACGTGAAGATGACCAGGGCACCGAGTTGCGGGCGCACGCACGGCAGCACGACCTGGTAGAAGGTGCGCAGCTCGCCGGAGCCGTCGATGCGGGCGGATTCGAGGAGCTCGTCGGGGAAGTCGACGAAGCCCTGCCGCATCAGGAGGATGCCGAAGGAGTTCGCCAGGAACGGCAGGATCACCGCCTGGTACGAGTCGATCCAGCCGACGCTCGCCATCATCTGGAACAGCGGCACGAGCAGTACCTGGAACGGGATCATCATCGTGGCGAGCACGGCCCCGAGCAGCAGACCGCGGCCTCGGAAGCGGTACTTGGCCAGTCCGTAGCCGCACATGGCGGAGATCAGCGAGCTGAGCGCGGTGTGGAGGACGGCGATGCAGACACTGTTGAGCAGGACCCGGCCGAAGCCGATGGTGTCCTGGAGCCTCGCGAGGTTGTCGAGCAGCCGGCCGCCGGGCAGGAACGGTGGCGGCGAGTGGAACAGGTCGGAGGTGGAGTGCGTCGCGGCGATCGCCATCCAGAGGAACGGCACCAGACTGACGACGGCACCGGCCGCGAGCAGCAGCCGCCCGGCGTAGCGGCCCAGGCGCCGGACCGGGTGGACGCGCACGGGGGCCTGCTGGAGGGCGGTCACCGGCGGCGCTCCCTTCCGAAGGCGACGTACTGGAGGGCCGAGATCGCGGCGATGAGGGCCACGACCACCCAGGCGATGGCGGCGGCGTAGCCGAAGTCGAGCTGCTGGAAGCCGACCTTGTAGAGGTAGACGACGGGGGTGAGGGTCGCGTCGTCGGGGCCGCCGCGGGTGAGGACGTAGTTCTCGTCGAAGAGCTGGAGTGTTCCGATGGTGGAGGTGATCACGCAGAACAGGACGACGGGGCGCAGCTGCGGCAGGATCACCCGGGCGTACGTGGAGAAGGTGGTGGCGCCGTCGATGGCGGCGGCCTCGTACTGTTCCTTGCCGATGGACTGGAGTCCGGCGAGCAGGATGACGGCGTTGTAGCCGGTCCAGCGCCAGGTCAGGGAGGCGATCAGGGAGACGCGGGCCCAGGTGGGGCTGTTGAGCCAGTCGACCTGGCCGATGCCGACGGTGCCGAGGATCTGGTTGACGAGGCCGCCGTCGGTCTTGAGGAGGACCTGGAAGACGACGGCGTACGCGACGAGCGTGGTGACGGCGGGCAGGAAGCAGATCGCCCGCCAGGTGCCGCGGAAGCGCAGCCAGGACTGGTCGAGCAGGACGGCGAGGACGAGGGCCAGGCCGATCATGACGGGGACCTGCACGACGAGGATGACCCCGGTGTTGAACAGGGACTCCAGGAAGGCGGGGTCCTCGATCATCCGCCGGTACTGGTCGAGTCCGACCCAGTGGGTGGCGCCGGCGTCCTCGGTGGTGAAGCTCTGCAGGAGGCTCGCACCCAGCGGGTAGGCGAAGAAGAGCACGAAGAGGACGGCCGCCGGTCCGGCGAAGATCCAGGCGGTGGGACGTCGGCGTCTGCGGCGCGCCGTCGCCGGGGCACGGGTGGGGGCGACCGGCCGGTCGTAGGTGGTGTGGACGGCCATCGGGCTACTTCACCCTTTCGCGGCCGGTGGCCGTGGCGAGCTGCCGCGCGGCCGATTCGAGGGCGGTGCGCGGGTCCTTGCCGCGCAGCATCACACCGTTGACGGCGGAGACCACGATGTCGGTGGCTTTCGCGTCGTCCTTGTTGTTCTCGACCGGAGGGATGTTGCGGGCGAGCCGGGCGAACACGTCGAGGGCCGCCTGCCCGCCGAAGTACTCCTGCTTCTCACTCAGGTACGGGTCGTCGAGCGCGGGCAGATAGGCGGGGAAGAGGCCTTCGCGCTTGAGCATGGAGACCTGGTTGGCCTTGCCGGTGAGCAGGAACTCGATGAACGCCCAGGCGAGGCGGGGGTTCCTGCTCTGCGCGGGGACGCAGAGCGTGGAGCCGCCGACGTTGGAGGTGCGGATGCCGTCGGTGGTGAATCCCGGCAGCGGCACGACCCCGAACCTGCCCTTCAACTCCGGCATCTCGTCGGTGAGCGTGCCCGTCCACCAGGCGGCGGTGGGTGTGGTGGTGACCTTGCCCTCCTTGGTGCCGGTGACGAGTGCGTCCCAGCCCTTCTCGTAGTCGACGAGCCCCTCGTCCTGCAGGGTCTTCATCAGGGTGAGGGCCTGCACGGCCTCCGGGGTGTCGAGCGCGACCCGGCCGCCCTTGAAGTAGTACTGGCCCTGCTGCTGGAGCAGCATCGGCAGGATCCCGGCGTCCGTGGAGTCCATGATGAGCAGCTTGCGGCCGGTGGCCTTCTTGACGCGGACGCCCGCCGCCACGTAGTCGTCCCATGTCACCAGCGACGCCGGGTCCACTCCCGCGGCACGGAAGTGGTCCCTGCGGTAGAAGAGCGCACAGGGACCGATGTCCCAGGGCAGGGCGAGGACCGCGCTGTCCTTGCCGGTCACGGTGCGCCAGGCGGCGCGGTCGAAGTCGCCTCCGTAGCGGCCGCCGAGGCTGGTCAGGTCGTAGAAGCCGCTGGGGAAGTTACCGGTGAAGCGCGGCATGTGACTGCCCTCGACCGTGAGGACGTCGGCGAGACCCGAGCCGCCGCGCAGGCCCACGGTGATCTTGTCGTAGGCGTTCTCGTAGCCGATGTCGACGATGTCGACGGTGGTGCCGGGGTGACGCTCCTCGAAGGTGCGGGCGAGGCGCTTCATGGCCTTGGCAGCCACGTCCCACGACCAGACGTTGATCCTGCCGCTGACCCTGTCCCCTTCGTCGTCCTTCCTGCCGTCGATGTCCCGGGCCTCTCCGCCGCCCGCGCCGCCCATGGCACAGCCACTGACCAGGGACGATGCCGCGGTCGCGAAACCTGTGGCCAGAACAACCCGTCGGGTGGGTCCTGTTGACACTCTTGCCTCCTGGAGCCTGAATGCCTAATGCTGTATTCAGAACACTGAATGACGGAGGCTGCCGTCAAGAGGTGTACACCCAAAGACTTTTGCTGCTGTGGTCCATGGCCGTCCCCCGAGTCGGCGCACGCGAAAGGCGCGGCATGACGTCACCCCAGGACTCCGTCCACACCTACACCCACCCCTACATCCCGAACGCGGTGCCGGCCGTGCGGCAGGCGATGCTGGAGGAGATCGGCGCCGCGAGCGTCGAGGACTTCTACGCCGACATCCCGGACGGCATCCGGCTGCACCGCCCCCTCGACCTGCCGGAGCCGTTGCGTTCGGAAGCCGAACTCACACGCCACATGGAGGAGTTGCTCGGCCGCAACACCTCGACGCGGCAGGCGCTCAGCTTCCTCGGCTCCGGCTGCTACCAGCACCACGTACCGGCGGTCGTGGACGAGGTGGTCAACCGCAGCGAGTTCCTCACGGCGTACGCGGGCGAGCCCTACGAGGACCACGGCCGCTTCCAGGCGCTGTGGGAGTACCAGTCGATGATGGCCGAGCTGCTCGACGTCGAGATCGTCAACGTCCCGGTGTACGACGGCTTCCAGGCCTCGGGGACAGCCCTGCGCATGGCCGGGCGGATCACCGGCCGCCGACGGCTGATCGTCGCCACCGCGATCGACGCCGACAAGCTCTCCCGCATCCGTGACTACGTACGCCCCGACCACGACGTGACGGTGGTCCCGGTCGACCCGGCCACCGGCCGCGCCGACCTCGAAGCGGTGCGCGAGGCGCTCGGCGCGGGCGATACCGCGGCGGTGTACGCGGACACACCCTCCGCGCTCGGAATCGTCGACGAGGCGCTCCCTCGCCTAGCCGAACTCGCCCATGCGGCGGGTGCGTTGTACGTCGTGGGATGCAATCCGCTCACGCTCGGCGTGCTCGCGCCGCCCTCCGCGTACGGCGCCGACATCGCGTGCGGCGACATCCAGCCGCTGGGCCTGCACCAGAGCTTCGGCGGCGCGAACGCCGGTTTCATCGCCACCCGCGACGAGGAGAGGCTGGTCGCCGAGTATCCGTCACGGCTGTTCGGCCTGGTGCCGACGAGCGTCGAGGGCGAGTACGGCTTCGGTGACGTCGCCTACGAACGGACCTCGTTCGCACTGCGCGAGGAGGGCAAGGAGTGGGTCGGCACGGCCGCCGCGCTGCACGGCATCGGTGCCGGGGTCTATCTCGCACTGATGGGACCGCAGGGCATGCGGGAGATCGGCGAGACGATCCTCGCCCTGACCGCGTACGCCCGCAGGAGCCTCGCCGAGGTGCCCGGCATCGCGATTCCGTACGGCGACGCCCTGCACTTCGCCGACTTCACCGTCCGCTACACGGGCGGCCGGAGCGCCGCCGAGATCCGCGCAGAACTCAAGGAACGGGGCATCTTCGGCGGCACCCCGACCGGCACGCACGAGGCCGCGTTCTGCGTCACCGAAGTCCACACCAGGTCCGACATCGACCGGCTCGCCGCGACCCTGAAGGAGATCGTCAAGTGACCGCCTCGCACGCGCCCGTGTCCGTCTCCCCCGAGGAGGCGCGCATCGCCGGCAAGCCCCGGCTGCGCCGGTTCCAGCAGGCGTCCTGGGACGAGAAACTGATCTTCGAGCTGGGTTCGCCGGGCGAGCGGGGCGTCCTCGTCCCGGCCGCCGACCCGTCCCTCGGCGTGCCCGCGATTCCCGCCGCGCTGCGCCGCGCCGAGCCGCCCGCCCTGCCGGAGATGTCCCAACAGCAGGTCCTGCGCCATTACTTGCGCCTTTCGCAGGAGAACCTCGGCGCCGATCTCAACATCGACGTCGGCCAGGGCACCTGCACCATGAAGTACAGCCCCAAGGTCAACGACCAGTTCGTCCGCGACCCCCGGATCGCAGCGCTGCACCCGCTCCAGGAAGAGGACACGGTCCAGGGCGTCCTCGGGATCATCCACGGCCTGGAGCAGCTGCTGAAGGAGATCTCCGGCATGGACCGGGTCTCGCTGCAGCCCGGTGCGGGCTCCGCCGCCATCTACACCAACGTCGCCATGATCCGCGCCTACTTCGCCGCGCGCGGCGAGCTGGACCAGCGCGACGAGGTCATCACGACGATCTTCTCCCACCCGTCCAACGCGGCCTGCGCGAAGACCGCCGGTTTCAAGGTCATCACGCTGCATCCGGATGCCGACGGCTACCCCGACATCGAGGCGCTCCGGGCGGCGGTCGGCCCGCGCACGGCGGCGCTCCTGATCACCAACCCCGAGGACACCGGGATCTACAACCCGCGCATCGAGGAGTTCGTGCGTATCGTGCACGAGGCGGGCGGCCTGTGCTCGTACGACCAGGCCAATGCCAACGGCATCCTCGGCATCACCCGCGCCCGGGACGCGGGCTTCGACCTGTGCCACTTCAACCTGCACAAGACGTTCTCGACCCCGCACGCCTGCGGCGGACCGGCGGCGGGCGCCTGCGCGGTCACCGAGGAGCTCGCCCCGTATCTCCCGAGTCCGACCGTCGAGTTGGACCCGGAGAGGGGTACGTACCGGCTGGACGAAGACCGGCCCGGGTCGGTGGGCAAGATGCGGCCGTTCTACGGCGTCGTGCCGAATCTGGTCCGCGCCTACGCCTGGATCATGTCGCTCGGGGCGGAGGGTCTGCGGGCCGCCGCCGAGACGGCAGTCCTCAACAACAACTACCTGCTCCACAAGGTCCGGCAGATCCGGGGCGTCTGCGTGCCGTACGCGGCCGGGCGCCCGCGCGTCGAACAGGTCCGCTACAGCTGGGAGAAACTCCACCAGGACACCGGGCTGCACTCCGAGGACATCGGCCTGCGCGCCGCGGACTTCGGCACGCACTACTGGACCAGCCATCACCCGTACGTGGTCCCGGAGCCCATGACGCTGGAGCCGACCGAGTCGTACACGCGCGCCGACCTCGACGAGTACGCGGCGATCCTCACGGAGATCGCCCGCGAGGCGTACGAGGACCCGGAGACCGTACGTACGGCACCGCACCGTTCGACCATCCACCGGGTACGTCCGGAGGCCCTGGACGACCCCGCGGTCTGGGCGGTCTCCTGGCGCGCGTACTGCCGCAAGGTGCTCGGTGAGGCCGACCGGTGACGAGGGTCGGCCTGGTGGTCAACCCGGTCGCCGGACTCGGCGGCCGGGTGGGCCTGGGCGGCACCGACGGCCCTGACCGGGCCCGCACGGCGCTGTCGTTGGGCGCACGCCCGCTGGCGGGGGCACGGGCGGCCGCGGCCCTGGGCGAACTGGCGGCGCGTACGGGCGAGTCGGCCCGGGGCAGGCTCCTCGTCGTCACCGCCGCGGGGCGCCTGGGCGCCGACGCCGTCGCCGCCGCGGGGCTCACGGAACGGATCGTGTACGCCGCCGGGGCCGGCCGCGACACCTCGGCCGCGGACACGGCCGCCGCGGTGCGGGCGGTCGTCGCAGAGAGCGTCGACCTGCTGCTCTTCGCCGGCGGCGACGGCACCGCGCGGGACGTGCTCGGCGCCCTCGGCCCTTCCGGCGTCCTCGGCTCCCCCGGCTACGTACCCTGCCCGGTTCTCGGCGTACCGACCGGCGTCAAGATGCACTCGGCCGTCTTCGCCGTCAGCCCGCGGGCCGCGGGCGAGGTCGCGGGGGCGTGGCTGGCCCGCGCGGGCGGTGTCCGGCTGCGGGACGCCGAGGTGATGGACCGCGACGAGGAAGCCCTGGCCGAGGGGCGCGTCACCTCCCGACTGTTCGGCTGGCTGCCCGTCCCCGACGTGCCGGTCCGCGTGCAGCAGCGCAAGACCGGCAGCACCGCCGCCTCGCCCGGGGCGGTCGGCGGGATCGCGGCCGAGGTCGCCGGGCGGGTCGGGGAAGGGCTGCTCGCGATCGGCCCCGGCAGCACCACCCGGGCGGTGGCGGCGGCGCTCGGCGCGGACGTCTCGCTCACCGGCGTCGACGCGCTCGCCCTGCGGCCGGGCCACCCGCCCCGCATCGTGGCCCGCGACGCCGGGGAGGACACCCTCCTGGCACTCGGCCCCGCATGGATCGCTCTCTCGCCCATCGGCGGCCAGGGGTTCCTCCTCGGCCGCGGCAACCAGCAGATCTCGCCGCGCGTGCTGCGCGCGACTGGCGGCCGCGAGCGCCTGCTCGTGCTGTGCACGGAAGCCAAACTGGCCGCGCTCGGCGGCCGCCCGCTACTCCTGGACACCGGCGACGACGCGCTCGACGCGGAGCTGTCCGGCCACCTTCCCGTCATCACCGGCAGGCGGCGCACCTCGCTGTACCGCCTGGCCATGTGACCGCGTAACCCCGGCACCCCGACATCCCGACATCCCGACCCAGGACACAAGGAGCCCAGGATGATCTCCCTCGAAGGCAAGCGCGCGATCGTCACCGGCGGCGGAGCCGGCATCGGCCGCGCCACCGCCCAGGTCCTCGCGGAACTCGGCGCCCGCGTGGTGATCGCCGACATCGACACGGAGGGCGGCGAGCACACCGCGAAGGACACCGGAGGAACCTTCGTACACTGCGACGTGTCTCGGCGCGAGGACTGCGAGGCCGTCGTGCACACGGCACAGGAACGGTTCGGCGGCGTGGACGTCCTCTTCAACAACGCCGGCATCATCCGCCGCTCCACGGTCTGCGAGATCACCGAGGACGACTGGGACCTGGTGATGGCCGTGAACATCCGCTCGGTGATGCTGATGAGCCGGCTGGTGATCCCGGGGATGGCGGCCCAGGGCGGCGGCTCCATCGTCAACACCGGCTCCGGATGGGGCATCCGCGGCGGCGGCCGGGCCGTCTCGTACTGCGCGTCGAAGGGCGCCGTCGTCAACATGACCCGCGCCATGGCCATCGACCACGGCCCCGACAACATCCGCGTCAACTGTGTCTGCCCGGGCGACACGGCGACCGGGATGCTCGCCGAGGAGGCCCGCCAGCTCGGCGAGAGCTCCGACGCGTTCTACGCCGACGCCGCCGACCGGCCGCTCGGCCGGATCGGGCAGCCCCGCGACATCGCGCAGACCGTGGCGTTCCTCGCCTCCGACGCCTCGGCGTTCCTGAGCGGGGCGGTCATCCCCGTCGACGGCGCCGGTACCGCGTGACCCGCCGGTAGCGGATAATCGACCGGACCGAAGGGGAGGGCAGCCTCACATGCCAATCGAAAACCGCCCGCTGCGCGAACAGGTCAAGGAGGAACTGATCAAGCGCCTCGGGCGCGGCACGATCGCGACCAACTCGCCGATCAACGAGGGGCAGCTCGCCACCGAGCTCGGCGTCAGCCGTACTCCGCTGCGCGAGGCACTGATCACGCTGGAGCGTGAGGGCGTCATCACCAGCGAGCGCGGCAAGGGGTTCCGCTTCACGCCGCTCAGCGCGCAGGAGTTCCGCGATCTGTCCGCGATCGTCGCGACGCTGGAGGCGCTCGCTCTGGAGTCAAGCGATCCGGAGCATCTGGCGGCGACGGCCCCCCGCCTCCTGGAGGAGGCCCGCGCGTTCTCGGCCCCGCAGGCACCGCACGACGTCATAGAGCGTTACGACGACGCGTGGCACGACCTGCTGCTGTCCGGCTGCACCAACGACCGGCTGATGAAGCTGATCACCTCCCTGAAGGTGACGATGCACCGCTACGAGCGGGTCGCCCTGGGCGACCAGGACATCCTGGAGCGCTCGGCGCAGGAGCACGAGCGGATCGCCGAGTGCCTGCAACGCGGTGACCTGGACGCGGCCGTCGTGGCACTCAAGGAGAACTGGAACAGCGGGATGCACCGGATCCTGGAGCATCTGACGGACTGAGGCGCGTGGCGGCGGTGCGGACCCGGGTCTTGACCCGCACCGCCCCTTCGGGATCCGATCACGGTCGACCCGTCGCACGACCCAGGGACCGTGACCGCATGACTCTGCAGATCAGCGCCACCAACCCCGAACACCCGGCCCTCCTGCTCGAACTGCCCTGGCACATCCCCCTGGAGCAGTGGCCCGACGAGTACCTCGTGCCGCTCCCCCGCGGCATCTCCCGGCACGTCGTGCGCTACGCGCGAGCGGGCGAGGAGACCGTGGCCGTGAAGGAGCTCGCCGAACGGCCGGCGCTGCGCGAGTACGAACTCCTGCGTACGCTCGACCGGCTCGGGATACCCGCCGTCGACCCGCTCGCCGTGGTCACCGGCCGGACCGGAGCCGACGGCTCCCCCCTGGAACCCGTCCTGATCACCCGCCACCTGGGCGGTTCGCTGCCCTACCGCTCGATGTTCGAGACGACCATGCGCCCCGGCACGGTGCACCGCCTCATGGACGCCCTCGCCGTCCTGCTCGTACGGCTGCATCTGACAGGGTTCGCCTGGGGGGACTGCTCACTGTCCAACACCCTGTTCCGGCGGGACGCGGGCGCGTACGCCGCCTACCTCGTGGACGCCGAGACCGGTGAGCTGCACCCCCGGCTCAGCGACGGGCAGCGCGGGTACGACATCGAGCTCGCCCGGGTCAATATCAGCGGCGAGATGCTCGATCTGGAGGCGTCGGGCGCACTGCATCCGTCCATCGACCCGATCGCGTTCGGCCTGGAGATCGAGGAGCGCTACCAGGCGCTGTGGACGGAGCTGACGCGTACGTCCGTCTACCCGGCGGGCAAGCACCACTACATGGAGCGCCGCATCCGCCGCCTCAACGACCTGGGCTTCGACGTCGCCGAGATGCAGATATCGCACTCGGACCAGGGGAACACGGTCACGTTCGTGCCCAAGGTCGTGGACGCCGGCCACCATCAGCGCCAACTCCTGCGGCTCACCGGGATGGACGCGGAGGAGAACCAGGCACGCCGGCTCCTGAACGACCTGGAGAGCTGGATGGCCACCCAGGACGACTACGCGCCCGGCGACCGGCACGGCGCCCGCACCGAGGTGCTGGCCCATCGCTGGGTCCGGGAGATCTTCCGGCCCACCGTGCGCGCGGCACGCGACCATGCGCCCGCCCGGATGGACTCGGCCGAGCTCTACCACGAGCTCCTCGAACATCGCTGGCACCTCTCCGAGCAGGCCCAGCACGACATCGGACTCGACGCGGCGGTCCAGGACTACGTCAGGAAGACGGTTACAGGGGGCGACAGCTGCACATAGGCTGCCCACCTTGAGATGTGCGCTGGCGAGCCAGGCATCCGGACGAGAGGAACGAGGAGCCGCCCCGTGTTCTACCAGGTGCTCAAATACGTCATCATCGGGCCGCTCCTGCGATTGTTCTTCCGCCCGAGGATCGAGGGCCTGGAGCACATCCCCGAGGAGGGTGCGGCGATCGTCGCCGGGAACCATCTGTCGTTCTCGGACCACTTCCTGATGCCCGCGATCCTCAAGCGGCGCATCACGTTCCTCGCCAAGGCCGAGTACTTCACCGGGCCGGGAGTGAAGGGGCGGCTGACCGCCGCCTTCTTCCGGGGCATCGGGCAGATCCCGGTCGACCGTTCCGGCAAGGAGGCCGGGCAGGCGGCGATCCGGGAAGGGCTCGGGGTACTGAGCCGGGGCGAACTCCTCGGGATCTACCCGGAGGGCACCCGCTCGCACGACGGCCGGCTCTACAAGGGCAAGGTGGGCGTGGCCGTCATGGCGATCACAGCGCAGGTGCCCGTGGTGCCGTGCGCGATGGTGGGCACGTTCGAGATCCAGCCGCCGGGACAGACCGTCCCGCACATCAAGCGCGTCACCATCCGCTTCGGGGAGCCGCTGGACTTCTCCCGCTACGCCGGGATGGAGAACCAGAAGGCCGCGGTCCGGGCCGTCACCGACGAGATCATGTACGCGATCCTGGGGCTCTCGGGTCAGGAGTACGTGGACGAGTACGCGGTCAAGGTGAAGGCGGCGCAGGCCGAACAGGCGGGGCAGTCGAAGAAGTTCCCGAAGAAGTTCCCGAAACTGCGACGCTGACGGCGGATCCGCGCTCGGTGAACGCCGCCGGGATCGGTGACCGCCCGGCCCTAGCGTGGCACCCATGAGCAAGGGACACGCATGGGTACTGGGCGCGACGGGGCAGATCGGACGAGTGGCGGTGCGGTCACTCGTCGAGGACGGCTGGGAGGTGACGGCCGCCTCGCTCGGCGGCGGCCGGGATCCGCGGTGGGACGCGGCGGTGCGCACGATCGCCCTGGACCGGAATACCGAAGGAGCGCTCGCGGCGGCGCTGGGCGACGGCTGCGACGTGCTGGTCGACATGGTGGCGTACGACGCGGGGCACGCCCGTCAGCTGACCGGCCTCGCGGACCGCATCGGTTCGGCGGTGGTCGTCTCCAGCGGTGCGGTGTACGAGGACCACCGGGGCCGCAGCTTCGACACGCAGGGAGAGCCCGACGGGGCGCCGCGTTATCCGGTGCCGATCCCGGAGTCGCAGCGCACCGTGCCGGCCGGCGACACGACGTACGGGACGCGGAAGATACAGCTGGAGCAGGATCTGCTGGCGGCCGGGGACGCGTTGCCGGTGACGCTGCTGCGGGCCGGGGCGATCCACGGGACGCACTGCCGATCGCCACGTGAGCTGTATTTCGTGAAGCGGCTCCTGGACGGCCGCGACCGGCGGGTGCTCGCCTTCGGCGGGGAGTCCCGCTTCCACCCGGTCCACGCTTCCAACCTGGCCGAGCTGATCCGGCTCGCCGCCCTACGGCCCGGTTCGCGGGTGCTGAACGCAGGTGATCCGCAGGCTCCGACGGTCGCGGAGATCGGCGAGGCCGTCGACGCGGTGCTCGGCCGCCGGGCCGAGACCGTGCTCATGGCCGGCCCGTTCGGGGAGGACCTTGTCGGCGCGACGCCCTGGAGCAGCGCCCATCCCATCGTGTACGACATGACGGCCGCCGAACGTGAGCTGGGGTACCGGCCGGTCACCGGCTATGTGGAGTCGCTGCCGGAGACGGTGGATTGGCTCGCGGCACGGCTGGCGGGCCAGGACTGGACGGAGGCCTTCCCGGCCATGCTGCGGACGTACGGGAAGAAGCTCTTCGACTACACGGCGGAGGACGCCTGGCTGTCGGCGTACGACCGGAAGGGGTGAGACGGGGCCTCGGCGGTCACCCACGAGGGCGTCGAGCAGATCGTTCAGCGCGTCGTCCAGGACTCCGCGCAGCAGGCGCGCGTCGGGGGCGACGGCGGTGACCAGCACGGCCGGGCCGGCGAGCGGGGAGCGGACGGCGGTGTTCCCCGGCATTCGCGCATCGGGGCACCGCCACCGCTCCTCGAACACCGGGTCCGCGACGAGGAGTTGACCGACGACCCGGTGGCCGCCCAGGACCGCGGCGCCGTCCCAGCCGCCGGGTGCGCCCGGCCCGTGGGCCGTCTGCTGGTCGATCAGCGGCCGGCCCGCGCGGTGACCGAGCTTGGTGCGTCCGGGAAGGTGGCCTCGACCCGGACGTCGAGGATCGTCTCGGGCACCCCGTCCATGACGTCGTCGTGGCCCAGCACCGTACGGCCCGACACCATGAGCTCGGAGACCGTACGGCCGTCGCGGGCGCCCTCCAGCAGGTGGACGGTGATCAGCGCGATTGCCTCGGGGTGGTTGAGCCGCAGTCCGCGCGCCCGGCGCTGCCGCGCCACGTCGGCGACATGGACGAGCAGGCGTTCCTGTTCGTGCGGGGTCAGTCGCATGGCTCCACCTCACGGTCCGGTGCCCAGTACTCCCTGGGCGCGGCGAGGCGTCGGCCGCGAACCGCCGACTCACGCGAAACGGCGCACGTCAGGACCGGAGTTTTCCTGCGCGTTGAATCCGGCGCGACATTGCCGGCACATCGATTCCGGCGCGCAAATTCCCGTGCGTCAGCGGTCTTCGGCGGCCCCATGGGCATCGGGCCGCGCAGGCCGTTCGCCCGCGCGGACCGCGCGGGCGGGGCTCAGCTGCCCGGCTCGCCCTGCTGCCGGTGCTCCGCCGCGATACCGAACCGCCGCCGTCCGCCGGGAGCGGACACCGCGGAGTCGAGCGAGGAGACCGAACTGATCACCTGCTCCTCGACGGCTGCCCCGCCCTTCTCCAGTCGCTCCAGGTCAGCGGCCGAGACAAGCGCCACCAGCGGCTTGCCGTGGCGCGTCACGACCACGCGCTCACCGCCGTAGACGACGCGGTTGATCAGTTCGGCGAGTTCAGCCCGGGCTTGCGTCACCGGAATCTCGTAGGCCATGCTCCCTAGCCTATTCAATGTCCACCTGGTCCGCCGTGGTCCGTAGCGGCAGCGATTGTCCAGGTCAGAGGCTCTCGCGCGCTCCCGTACGCTCTCGTCTGGGAGAAATGTGTGAGACGGAGAGTTCTCTGCTCGCACTTGAATCCTGGCGGGTCTCAGCGGGGATCGACGCCTCATATGACGCGATCGGGCTGGTGCAGCCAGACGTCCTGGCCGGGAGAGCTCACGGCCAGGACGAAGGCGTCGGCAGGCGACCACCGAGACCGGCATACCGCGCGCACAGCCTCGGTCTGGTCCCACGTCAAGGCCCGCAGGGCCCACGAAGGGGGTGACAGCCGCAGCACCGGGGCCAGGGGGAAGCACTGCCCGGCGTCAAGCGACGCGAGGCCTCAGACGGTACGGACCGGGACGGCAGCAGCGAACGCGCAGGCCATCGAGCATGTGCTGGATGTGGGTCGCGGTTGGGGCGGCTGTCATCAGGCGCCGGACCGGCAGCAGAGGGCGCCATCGGGGTCGCGGATGGTGAACGCGCCGTCCGGGGCGCCGGCATCGAGCATGACTCCGAAGGCCGCATTGGAGGTGATCTCCACGCCTGCCGAGGTGATCGCCCCTGTCAGGTCCCGTCGAGCACTGAACCAGGAAGGCCAATGGGATAACCATCAGGCCCGCAAACGTCGCGGCGACGGCCTCACGCGTACCCGGCCGCGTAACAAGCACCAGCGAAGGGGCGAGGATGGAGGTACGGGGCGTACGCGTTACCCACGTGCTTCTCCAGGATGAGGAGGTCGGATCGTGTTCTTCCTGGATCGTCGTGATGCCGGCCGGCAACTGGCCGCCCGGCTGGCTTACCTCAAGGGGACCGAGGTGCTGGTGCTCGGCCTGCCCCGTGGAGGGGTTCCGGTCGCCGCGGAGGTCGCCGAGGCACTGGGCACTCCGCTGGATGTCTGCCTGGTGCGAAAGCTGGGCGTGCCCTTCCAGCCGGAGCTGGGAATGGGAGCGATCGGTGAGGGCGGGATACGCGTGATCAACGATGATGTGGTCCGCACGGCGCACATCACCCCGGATGAGCTGGCTCGGGTTGAGGCCCGTGAACGGGAGGTGCTGGAGAGCCGTGCCCGGCGGTACCGGGGCGGGCGGGAACCGATCGGGCTGGAAGGCCGTACGGTGCTGATGATCGATGACGGGGTGGCCACGGGGTCCACGGCGCGCGCGGCCTGCCGGGTCGCCCGCGCCCGCGGGGCTGCACGGATCGTGCTCGCCGTTCCGGTGGCACCTCACGACTGGACCGCACGGCTCGGCAAGGAGGCCGACGAGCTGATATGCCTGCACACCGCGCGGGACTTCTTCGCGGTCGGACAGTTCTACACAATCGACTTCTCCCAGACCGACGACGATGAGGTTGTCGCCTGTCTGGAAGCGGCGGCCGCCCGCCTGGTGAGCAACCACCGGACCGGGTCGTGTGACGCCGTGCGCGAGGATCTGGAGGTGGAGGTGCGGGCTGGTGCGGTGGTGCTGCGCGGGCAGTTGACGGTGCCCAAGGATGCGAGCGGGGTCGTGGTGTTCGCGCACGGCAGTGGCAGCAGTCGGCACAGCCCTCGCAATCGGTTCGTGGCCGCCGGACTGAATCGGGCCGGGCTGGCCACCCTGCTGTTCGACCTCCTCACCGAGGAGGAAGAGACCGACCGGGCCAACGTGTTCGACACCGGACTGCTGGCCCGGCGGCTGGCGGACACCACCGGCTGGTTGACAGGACAGCCGGAGACCGAAGGGTTCGCTGTCGGGTATTTCGGCGCCAGCACCGGCGCGGCAGCCGCGTTGTGGGCAGCCGCCGAGCCGCGTGCGCGGATCGCCGCGGTCGTCTCGCGGGGCGGCAGGCCCGACCTGGCGGGGCCACGACTGCCGTCGGTGACGGCGCCGACGCTGCTGATCGTCGGGGGTGACGACCAGCTGGTGCTCGACTTCAATCGCCAGGCTCAAACGCGGTTGCGCTGCGAGAACCGCCTCGCGATCGTCCCCGGCGCCACCCACCTCTTCGAGGAACCCGGTGCCCTGGAGAACGTCACCGATCTGGCCCGTGACTGGTTCGCCGACCATATGACCCCCGTTTCTCATACGGCGGGCTGAGACTGAACGCGTGCCCAGGTCACAGGCGGTGCTCAGGCGGGAGGAGGGGCATGTGCGGCCCGAGTGCGGTCAGTCGGTGCAGCGAAGGCAGACGGGAGCTGGGAGGCCGTGCCCGGGGGCCCGCCCCGAAAGCCGTCCGGATTCGGCGGCAGCGGCCGGTCGCAGGTGGCAGCGGCGCCGGCCCGAGCGCTGGGCAATGGCTGCGGCCGCAGGCGCAACCATGTGGGCGGCTTCAGTACTGCGGCCACATCGATGGCCACTGTGTGCTGGTTCTCAAATGTCCGGCAGCAGTGCGCGGCGGTCCGGATTACCGCTGTTCACGCAGCAGCATGAGGCGCCGTTTGTACTCGTCCTCGTCGATCTCCCCGCGGGCGAACCGCTCTGCGAGCAGGTCTTCGGCTCGTCGGTTTCCCCACGCTGCCTCGCCGGAGGACGGGCCGGGCTGGTGACCGCGGCGGGTGTTGGTGAGGTAGTGGACCAGGGCAACAATCCCGACGATCAGCAGCGCCAGGAACACAACCATGATCATGGTCATGAGGAACCATCCACTCCAGCCGCCGTTGTACCACATCACACCAATCGCCTTCTTTCGGACGGTGAACCGTGGACAGTTCCAGAGTGGCGTTGCATGGCCTTGATGACGAGAGGAAACATGGCCCCTGTCAGGGACCGGATGGTCCGTACGGATCTGTGCGCGGGCGGCCGCTGACCAAATCCACTCAAGACGCTGAGCCACGGGGATGGGACGGGCTCATCGGCCGGTCCGACTCACTTGAACGCGTCGTCCGGGATCCACGCGGCGGAGCCCGTTCGGCGCTGACACTTGACTTCGGGCATGGTTCTCTCCGTAACGTCGCCCCATGTCGGACGAGAAGAAGCCGAGCACGCCCGGAAAGCTGCCGCGCTCGCTGTACGAGCGTGAGCTGTACCGGCTCCAGACCGAGCTGGTGAAGCTCCAGGAGTGGGTGCGCGCCGAAGGCGCACGGCTCGTCGTGGTGTTCGAGGGTCGTGACGCGGCAGGCAAGGGCAGCACGATCAAGCGCGTCACCGAGCATCTCAACCCCCGGGTGGCACGTATCGTCGCGCTGCCGCGGCCCACCGAGCGCGAGCGCGGCCAGTGGTACTTCCAGCGTTACGTCGAGCACCTTCCGGCCCCGGGGGAAGTGGTCCTGCTCGACCGGAGCTGGTACAACCGCGCCGGCGTCGAGCGCGTCATGGGTTTCTGCACCATGGAGGAACACCAGCGGTTCCTCAGGCAGTGCCCGGTGTTCGAGCGGATGCTGGTGGAGGACGGCATCCTGTTGCGCAAGTACTGGTTCTCGGTCAGCGACGCGGTACAGGAGGAGCGGTTCCGGCGCAGGCTGCAGGACCCCACCCGCCGGTGGAAACTCTCGCCGATGGATCTGGAGTCGATCACCCGCTGGGAGGCCTATTCGCGGGCGAAGGACGAGATGTTCGTCCACACCGACATCTCGGAGGCCCCGTGGTACGTCGTCGAGAGCGACGACAAGCGCAGGGCCAGACTGAACATGATCTCCCACCTCCTGTCGACCGTGCCGTACGAGACGGTCGATCCGCCGGTGATCGAACTCCCCCCGCGGCCTCCGTCCACGGGATACCAGCGACCGCCGAGAGACCTTCAGACGTACGTCCCCGACCACGCGTCGCGGCTCGGGAAGTGAGGCGGGAGCACAACGCGATCAGGCCGCGAGGGGTACGACGGCCACCGGGCAGTCGGCGTGGTGGAGCAGGGCATGGGCGACGCGGCCGAGTCGGGCTCCGAGGTGGCCCCGGCGGCGATGTGCTCCGACGACCACCAGGTCCGCGGCGGCCGAGCGGCGCACCAGTACCTTTGCGGCCGTTCCCTCGACCGCTGCCGGGTGCAGCCGAACGGTCGGGTCTTCGCGTACGGTCTCCGCCACCGCTTCCTCGATCAGGGTCGTCGCACATTCCTTGTGGTACAGGTGCTCACTGGCAGTACGCCGGGGGTCGGCACGGTTGTGCCCGGGACACCGCCAGGCACATACGGCATCCAGTTCGCAGTCCCTCGCCCCGGCCTCGCGGAAGGCGAACCGGACCGCCGCCGATCCCTGCTCCGGATCGCCGACACCCAGGAGGATCCGCCCGTGCCCGCCTTCGATTCCGGCCCTCTCACCGCGCACGACGATGACGGGACACGGGGCCCGCGCGGCCAGGGCCAGGCTGACCGAGCCGAGCAGAAGTCCGGTCAGCGCGCCACGGCCTCGCTCTCCCGTGATCAGCGCCTCGGCATCGCGCCCCTCCCGCAACAGCGCGATCACCGCGCCCTCGGGCGTCACCTCGGCCGCGACATCCACATCCGGGCGACGGCAGCGGACCCGCTCAGCAGCGAATTCGAGGATGCGGCCGGCGAGTACCTGTTCCGGAGGGCGGCCCAGGGCGAGTGCGAGTGCGGCCCCCTCGTACTGCTCCCACCCGGACGTGTACACCAGCCGCAGGGGCAGCCCTCGCAGGGCCGCCTCGTCGACGGCCCAGTCGAGCGCCCTCAGACTGCTCTCCGATCCGTCCACACCCGAGACCAGGGGCAGCTTCATCATCCCCGCCGCCTTCCGTTCACCCGATGGCGAGAAAGCGTCTGTTCTCACGGTCGCACCGGAGCAGGCCGACAGTGAGGGCCGATTCGGCCCGGACGGGGAGCGTTCGGCCCTCTCATGGTCCGGCTGGGCGGCATCGCGCGACGTGCGCAAGGCGGCGGTGGAGGGACCGGGCGGGCCGGCGGCAGGGGCCGGACGGCCCATGCCCGTGAACCGGCCGCCCTGCGATGCTGAGGGCGAGGACCGACGGAGGAGGCCACCCATGAGCGGTTCTCCGACTCGTATCACCGCGGCCCTGCCCGCCCGGTACCGTGCCCTGTTGATGACGATCGGGCGGGAGGTCAATTTCGCCCAGGGCGCCCGCCTCTTCGACGAAGGGAACCACGCGGACCGCTTCTGGATCCTGCGCTCGGGCACCGTCACGCTGGACATCCGCGTACCCGGCAGTGCCCCGGTGGTCATCGAAAGTCTCGGACCGGGCGAGCTGGTCGGCTGGTCCTGGCTGTTCAAGCCCTACATCTGGCGCCTCGGGGCGGAGGCGATGACGCCCGTGCGTACCCATGAATTCGACGCGGAGACCGTACTCATGGCGATGGACGCGGATCCCGCCTTCGGTTCGGTCGTCGGCCACTGGGTCGGACAGGTCCTCGCCGACCGCTTGCAGGCCACCCGGATCCGTCTGCTCGATCTCTACGCCCCTCGTGGCACCGGCCGGTCCATATGAGCACGCCGTCGCGCCGCCGCCTGTCAGTCACACCGGAGGAGCAACCCATGGCTGCATCCCCGTACACCGTGAGCGACGTCATGACCCACACGGCCGTGGCCATCGGCCGCGAGGCCTCGTACAAAGAGATCGTCGAGCTGATGCATCAATGGCGGGTCAGCGCCGTGCCGGTCCTCGAAGGCGAGGGCCGCGTCGTCGGGGTCGTCTCCGAGGCGGACCTGCTGCCGAAGGAGGAGTTCCGGCAGGACGAACCGAAGCTGCCCGGCCAGTTGGAGGAGGCTTCGAAGGCCGACGCCGTACTTGCCGAGGAGCTGATGTCGGCTCCGGCCATCACCGTCCACCCCGGCGCCACGCTCGGCGAAGCCGCTCGCATCATGGCGCGCAAGCGCGTGAAACGACTACCCGTCGTGAACGATCTCGGCATGCTGGAAGGCGTCGTGAGCCGCAGCGACCTCCTGAAGGTGTTCCTGCGCCCGGACGAGGAGATCGACGAGGAGGTCCGGTCCGCCGTGATCGCCGGTCTGTCCCCTCCGGACCGGGTGGACCTCACCGTGCTGGACGGTGTCGTCACCGTTCGAGGGCCTCTGCGGGACCGTGCACTGGTACCCCTTCTGGCCCGTGCCATTCGCGCGGTCGAAGGCGTGGTGGACGTACGCGTGGAACTCGACTGAGGCCACGACGGGACGGACGCCTCCTTCGAGGGCTCACTGCCGCCGGCTCCCGAGAGGACCGAACACCCGAACCTGATCCGCCCGGTCCCTGGCACGCCCCGTTCGGCCCTCCTGCTCCCCATGCGGCCCGAAGGATCGTGGTCAGTGGACAGCCGCCCGGATCGCGGCCGGGCGGATCTCTGCGAGACGGCAGGGGGTGCCGCCATGAAGCACATCAGAGTAGGGGACCTGATGACCGACGATGTCGTCTCGGTCGTCTCTCTCACCTCCTTCAAGGAGGTCGCGAAGCTGCTCGCCCAGCACGACATCAGCGGACTGCCCGTGCTCGACGACGAGGACCGGGTGGTCGGTGTCGTCTCCGAGAGCGATCTGCTGGGCCGGCAGGCGGCTGGGCATTCTGATGCCGGTGCCACGGACCTGTCCGGACCGGAACTCACCACTGCCGACGTCATGTCGACGCCGGCGGTGACCGTCCACGCGCAGGAGAGCGCGCCGGAGGCCGCCCGGCTGATGACACGCAGTGGCGTGGAGAGGCTTCCGGTCGTGGACGACGAGGACCGGCTCGTCGGCATCGTCACCCGCCGGGACCTGCTGCGTCTGTTCCTCCGGCCCGACGCGGAGATACGACGACGCGTCATCCACGACGTGCTGGAGAGCACCTTGGGTCTCGCCCCCGACGCGGTCACCGTCCACGTCGTGGACGGTGTCGTCACCCTGGAGGGCCGGCTGGAGAGCCGTGGCCGGCTCGCGATCCTGGTCCACCTCGTCGAACAGCTCGACGGGGTGGTCGCGGTCGTGAATCGTACGACCGCCCCCGGGGACGGTCCCGTACCCGCTTCCCTCCAGGGGGGCGCACATGGTCCGTCCGACGAGCGGTGAAGCCGCGGCTGCCATCGCCACCCACGGCACGCTCCTGCACGAAAGGGAAATCGGATCATGATGCACCGCACTGTCGCAGAAGTCATGACCCGGGACGTCGCCACGGCCAGCCCCGAGGCATCGCTCAAGACGGTCGCCTGGAGCCTTGCCTACAACGATGTCTCGGCCCTGCCCGTCGTGGACACCCGCCACCGTCCCATCGGCATCGTCTCGGAGGCCGATCTGCTCCGCAGGCAGGCAGGTCTGCCGGAAGCGGAGGGCGGTGACCAGCTACGTGGCACGGCGGCCGTCGACCACCGCGCCATGGACGCCCGCACCGCCGCTGATCTCATGTCCACTCCCGTTCTGACGGCCCGGCCCTCGTGGGGCATCGTCGAGACGGCGCGCTTTCTGACCGAGCGGGGCGTCAAACGTCTTCCGGTGATCGATGACACCGGCACGCTCGTGGGCATCGTCAGCCGCTCGGATCTGCTGCGCCCCATGCTCCGCCGCGACGACGCGATACACGAAGAGATCGTCGACGAGGTACTGGGCCGGACGCTCCGGCTGACTCCTGGCGGCGTGACGGTCACCGTTCAGGAAGGAGTCGTCACCCTGAGCGGCACGGTGGAGGAACGCTCGGCCATTGCCGCTCTTGAGCTCCTGTGCCTCTGCGTCGACGGTGTCGTCAGTGTCGACCAGTCCCTCGCGTACGCCGTGGACGATCTGCGGCCGGCTCACGAATCCGAGCCTGCAGCCGACAGCACCTGAGCGTTCACGCCGGGGCAGCGGGGACGAGCAGTCCCCCGGCGGACCCCGGGTGGTCCTACCGGTGTACGTCGACGATGCCGACACTCGGAGGTACCGGGCTTCGTATTCCTGGAGGAACCATGGAACATCTGCGTACCGTCGACGACGTGATGACTCACGCCGTCGTCACGGTCAGCCGCAGAGCGCCGTTCAAGGACGTGTCGCACGCACGGTGCCGGGAGTCGTGGACGTCTCGGCGGTTCGAGTCCGAAGCTCCCGCGTGAGTGGAGGACGACGATGAGGCATCGCAGCGTCGGCGATCTCATGACACCGACGGCCGTCAGCGTCCAGCGCGGCACCACGTTCAAGGAGATCGCCCGGATACTCGACGAGTTCGGCATCACCGCCGTGCCCGTCCTGGACGAGAACGGGTGTCCTGTGGGTGTCGTTTCCGAGGCCGACCTGCTCCGACGGCACGACACCGGGAACACCGCCGCCGATCTCATGAGTCATCCGGCGATCACCGCGGCTCCCGGGTGGAGCGTTGTCCGGGCCGCCCGTGTCATGGAGAAGCACCAGATCAAGAGACTCCCTGTCATCGACAGCGCAGGCCGGCTGATCGGGGTCCTGAGCCGCAGCGACCTCCTGCAACTCTTCCTGCGCAGGGACCACGCCATTCAGGAGGAGATCCTCGAAGACGTCCTGACGCACACGCTCCGGCTCAGTCCCTCTTGCCTGACCGTCGAGGTCGCCGACGGTGTCGTGACCCTCAGCGGCACCGTGCCCCGGCACAGCCTCGTCGCCGTCGTCCTGCGTCTGTGCCGGAGCGTCGACGGAGTCGTGGACGTGGTCGGCCGGCTCGACTACGAGCAGGACGACCTGTCCGACGACCCAGGCATGGACACCCGGCAGCCGCCGTGAGGGGCCCGAGCCGCCGACGCGTACGCGAATTCCTCACCGCCCGAAGAAGCCCTGCCTGAGGAGGACATCATGAATCGGCGTATCGTCGTCGGCCTCGACGGTTCCGCAGAGAGTGTCGCGGCGGCGCACTGGGCCGCGCGGGAAGCCCTCCTTCGCGGTGCGCCGCTCCATCTCGTCCATGCCGAACTGTGGTCTGCGCCCCACGTCGGTCCGTCGACCGGTTCCGAAGAACGCCGCCGAGCGGCTTGGACCCTCCTGCGTGAAGCTTCCGACGAACTGTCGGGGGCGCACCCTCGGCTGGACATCAGTACCGAATCGTTCGACGGACAACCGGCTGCCTCACTGGCCCGTGCCGCAGCGGGCGCGAGCATGCTGGTGCTCGGCTCCCGAGGACTGGGCACGCTCAGGGGTTTCGTTCTCGGTTCCATCGGCATGGCCGTCATCCACGGCGTGGAGCAGCCCGTCGTCCTGGTACGCGCGAGCGAGGACGCGCTGCCGCACGCCCAGGGGCGGCACCTGAACCGCGACGTGGTCGTCGGCGTCGACACCGCTCGGCCGTGCGACGCCCTGCTCTCCTTCGCGTTCGACGAGGCGTCGCGCCGGGCCTGCACGCTCCGTGCGCTGCACACCTGGATGCTGCCCCCTCTGGCCGGGTACGGAGCCGCGTACAGCCGTGAAGCCAACACCCGGATCGCCGAGACCGAGCGAACCGGCCTGGACGACATGCTGCGGCCCTGGCGGGACATGTACCCGGCTGTCGACCTCGACGCGCGGGCGACGCTCGGCCCCGCCTCCGAGCAACTCCTGGAAGCAGGTTCCGGAGCGGGTCTGATGGTCGTCGGCCGTCGCATCCGCCGGTCGCCGGTCGGCAGGCACATCGGCCCGATCGCCCACGCGGTCCTCCATCACTCCACCGCACCCGTCGCCGTCATCGCTCACGAATGACGATGTCGTACTGCCGGATCCCGGCCGGTACCGGCCGGCCATCGGTTCGCGGGTCCTGTTCGGGGCCGCCCCATGCTGTTTGACCGAGGCAAAGCTGTCCGGCGCCACCGAGATCGAGTCGATGCCGGTCCTCACCAGGAATTCGGTGAAGGCGGGGTCGTCGCTGGGGCGCTGGCCGCAGAGGCCTACCGAGCGATCGGCGGAATGGGCGCGCAGTACGAGCAGCCAAATGCTCTGCGTGACCTCAGGGTCGCGTTCCGGCCCACCGCGCCGGTCCGGCGAGGAGTCAGGGCGTGGGCAGGCGGAACCAGTGCTGCTCACCTGCGGCCACGGTCACCAGCCGCTCGCCGGGCAGGCACACGGTCAGCGGGGAGGCCAGTCGCGAGCGGGGCACGCGGATCCCCAGTCGACCCGGCAGGAGCCGGACCCGGATGCCCCGGTGTCCGCGGTAACAGAACGTGAACATGCAGCGCGGGACCTTCCTGAGCGGAATGGGGTCGACGCGGAGCCCGTCCGGGCCGGCTTCCAGCCCTGCGACGCCCCGTTCGACGAGATCGAGGGTGCCGGCCATGGCACCGAGGTGGATGCCCTCGCCGGTGGTGCCGCCCTGGACATCCGCCACATCGCTGAGCAGGGCTTCCTCGCAGTACCGCCAGGCGTCCGGGCCTTGCTCCCGCGCGAGCACCCAGCCGTGCACCAGGCTGCTCAGGGTCGAACCATGGCTGGTGCGCTCCAGGTAGTAGCCGATCGTCGCGCGCCACACTTCGTCGTCGAGCCGGTACCCGAGACGGTCGAACAGGGACCGCAGCTCGGCAGGGCGGAAGAGATAGCCGAGCATGAGTGTGTCGGCCTGCTTGGATGCCTGATAGCGATTGACCGAGTCCCCCTCGGACTCCAGGATCCGGTCGAGCCGACGGATGTCGCGGTAGCGGGAGCGGTAGGCGTCCCAGTCCAGTTCGGCCAGCTCGCCATAGCCCTCGAACTGGCTGATCACACCGCCGTGGAACGGCACGTACAGCCGACGGGAGATGTCCTCCCAGCGGCTCAGCGTCCCGTCGTCCAGACCGAGTCGCTCGGCCAGCTCCCGTCGACGGGCCTCGGGGAGCCCGCCGAACACCTCCAGTGCGCGTGCGAGCACCCAGGCCGCGCTCACGTTGGTGTACGCGTTGTCGTCGATCCCGGGAGCAGTGGCGCCGGGGTAGGCGTCGTGGTATTCGTCCGGGCCCACCACACCGCGGATGCGGTAGCGCTCATGACCGGGGTCGTAGGTGGCCGAAGCGCCCCAGTAGCCGGCGATGTCGAGCAACAGCTCCGCCCCCGGTCCCTGGACGAATCCGGTGTCGCCGGTGCTCTGCCCGTACCGCCACACGTTCCAGGCGATGGCCGATCCGACGTGGTGCTGCAGGTGCGAGTGGTCGGGCAGCCAGCGGCCCGAGCGGGGGTTGAGGTGCAGCGTCTGTGTCTCTTCGGCGCCCGAACCACCGCTCTGCCAGGGGAACATCGCCCCGCGCAGACCCGCCCGGCGAGCCGCGCTGCGGGCCGCCGGCAGACGACGGTGGCGGTACATGAGAAGGCCCCGCGCCACTTCCGGGAAGTGCAGGGTGATGCAGGGCAGCACGAACAACTCGTCCCAGAAGACATGCCCTCGGTACGCCTCGCCGTGCAGTCCCCTGGCAGGCACTCCGACGTCCAGCTCGGCCGTGTGCGGGGACAGCGTCTGCAGGACGTGGAAGAGGTGGAGCCGAAGGATGCGCCCCGCTTCGCCGGGCACCGTCAACTCGCCCTGGCTCCACAGGCGCTCCCAGGCCGCCCGGTGGGAGGCCAGCAGCACCTCGAAGGACGCCGACTGCGACGCGTGCTCGACGGCGAGCTGCAGCGGGTCGCCCGAAGGGCGGTCCAGCGATGTGTACAGCGCCGCGCACTTCACCACGGCGGCGGAATGCCCGCGGGAGACCGGCAGCCTGAAGCTGTGGACCGTTCCGGTCCCGGTGCAGCTCGATGCCACCGCCACCAGGGGCCGCGACGACGTACGCACGGCGACGGCGATCCGGATCCGGGACGAACGGGTCCGGCAGGAGAGCCAGGCCACGCCGTCCGCTCCGGCTCCGGCCCGGTGACCGGTGAGATGGCGTCCGTCCAGCCCCCGGTACCGCTCGACACCGCAGTTGGTGACGTCACCGTCGATGACGGACTCGACCTCGACGGCCCCGCTCCAGCCGTACCCGTGAAAGGTGGTTCTCTGGACGGCGAGGTACGGGTCCCCCATGTGGACGAGTCTCGCGTGGGTGACACCGAGTCGGCGACCGTGCCCGTCCTGGAAGAAAAGATGGCGGGTGAGGACACCGCCTCGCAGATCGAGCGAGACCTTGTGGCGCCGCAGGCTCGGGGCATCGGTGGTGAGCCAGTCCCCCGCCGGCCCGTCGTCCGGCAGGCAGCGGTAGCGCAGGCGTGTCCAGTCGGGCAGGTCGACCATGTCCTCGTTGCCGACCCGTTCTCCCGCGATCTCCGAGAAGAGGCGGTCGTAGCACCCGGCCGCGTAGGTGCCGGGATAGTGGACCGCGTCGGCACACGACTCGGGCGCGGAGCCCCTGGTGGCGAATCTGCCGTTGCCGAGCGTGCACAGGGCTTCGACCGTCCGCTCCGTCTTGGGGTCGTAACCGTTGAAGTCCCAGGTGGCCAGTGTGCTCATGGCTGAGCCGGGGCGATGATCTCGTTGTACTGCGGTCCTCCCAGTGTCACCTTGAGCGCACCGGTGTCCGCGGCACGGGAGAACACGTCATATGCCTCCTCCATCTGCCCGAGCTCGAAACGGTGGGTGATCAGCGAGGACGAAGGCAGCCGTCCGGCGGCCAGCAGACCCAGCAGCATGGGCGTGGAGTACGTGTCGACCAGCCCCGTGGTGATGGTGATGTCCCTGCTCCACAGATCTTCGAGGTGGAGCGTCGCCGGCCTCCCGTGGACGCCGATGTTCGCGACGCGGCCTCCCGGCCGGACCATGCGGGTGCACATCTCGAAGGCTTCGGGCACGCCGACGGCTTCGATGACGACATCGGCGCCGAGACCGTCGGTGAGGTCGTCGACGAGTTGCCCGGGTTCCTCGGCCGCGCCCGCCGTCGCATCCGCGCCCAGCAAGCGCGCGGCGGCCAGCCGGGACCCGGCGAGGTCGACGGCGATGATTCGCCCGGGGCTGTAGAGGCGGGCGCCGACGATGGCGGCGAGCCCGATGGGGCCCGCACCGACCACGACGACGGTGTCGCCGGGCCGTACTCCGCCGTTCAGCACCCCGACCTCGTAGGCGGTCGGGAAGATGTCGGCGAGCAGCACACCGTCATGGCTGTCGACAGCGGCCTGCAAAGGGTGCACGGACAAGTCGGCAAAAGGTACCCGTACGTATTCGGCCTGGGTGCCGTCGATCGTGTGGCCGAGCACCCAGCCACCCCCGCCGCGGCACTGCCCGTAGCGGCCCTCACGGCAGAAGCGGCACCGGCCGCACGCGGATATGCACGAGATCAGGACCCGGTCACCGGGCCGGACCGTACGGACGTCGGTCCCTGCCTCGACCACTGTGCCGACGGCTTCGTGCCCCAGCACCCGGCCGGGGGCCACCTCGGGCACGTCGCCCTTGATGATGTGCAGGTCGGTCCCGCAGATGGTGACGACATCGACGCGGATCACCGCGTCGGCGGCGTCCTTGACCACGGGGTCCGGAACGTCCTGCCACGCGATCTGTCCCGGGCCCTGGAAAACGAGTGCCTTCACGATGCCGCCCCTCTTGCTGTGCCCCGGTGAGGTTCTCCCTCAGGCTGACCTGGCGCGGGCCCGCTCCACATGGGCCGGTCGGTCCCCACCATGACCTTTCCGGCCCCTGCCACCCCGGCTGGGGCATGTGATGGTGAAGACGCTGCCTCCACCGAGGAAGAGGTCGGCGATGTCCGAGGCAGAACCGGACCCCGATCCACCTGGAGACCGTACTCGGGCTGATCCGCGGCGCCGAGGGGAACGACCGAGGTGATCCGGCGCGGGAGGCGGAGCAGCAGCCCGGCCTCAGCCGGCTCTGCTGAGCGCTCCGGGCGACCGCCCGGCGGACTGGCTGCGTGCCGGGCAGGCCCTGGAGCGGGTTCTGCTCACTGCCACGCTCCATCATGTGTCCACGTCGTTCGCGACTCAGCCCCTCGAATGGCCGGATCTGCGCCGGGTCCTGCGCGACCCGGTTTTCGGCACGAAGGCATGCGTCCCACCTTCGACACCGGGCGTCCGGCCGAGCAGGTCCTCGCCGAGCATCTCGTCGCGTCCGCGCAGAAACGTGTACATCGCCTCCACGCAGAGAGGCGGGTAGTTGCCGACGTACAGCCCGAGGATCCGGTGCACGCGCTGGTGCGCGAGAGCCATGAGGCGGCCCTGGTCGCCCTCGGCTCGCGTGGGCGCGGCCGGATCGTCGGCATGCTCCTGGGTTCCGTGAGTCTCGCCGTCGCGGGCCGGTCCCACGTGGCCCCTCGCGGTCGCGTACACGATCCGCAGTGGCTGGCTAGGCGCAGCTGCCTCGCCGCGGCCCACCGCACCGCCCGCGTCGCATGGTCGGAGCCATCGGTGCCGACCCCGACCGGTCCCCGCGTGGTCACGCTCGATCGCGTGCTGTCCATGGTCCCTCCTCGGAGTCACGCGTGCCGATCCGCTAGCGTTCTCGGAACTGCTCGGAAAGCTCGGCTTCCACCTTGTCCCATTCCTTCTCCCACCCTCTGCACCTGATGGTGTCCACCAACTTCGTGAAGACCGTCCACACTGCGACGAACACTCCCGTCGCCAGTGCGAACGTCACCGCTGCCGTCATCCATGCGGACGCGACGGCCTCTCCGGGTGTGGCGGGTCCCCGGCTGGTGGCCTCACCTTGAGCGGTGGTCCAGATGGGGACCTCGGTCCCGGCCGGGCTGCCGGCCCAGACGCTGACCACCGCCGTCCGCCCCCGGCCGTCGGGCTGTGTCCACCTGACTGCGGCGCGCACCAGCGACCGCGCTCTGGCATCCACAGCGGGGCCGCCGGCGTCGGAGACGAGCCGGGCCTCGACTCTCGTCGTGTCGGAGAGGGCCGCGGCACGACGGGTCTCCGCATCGTGCACCGCATGGCCCGTGGCGGCCGATGCGAGGGGTGCCGCCAGCAGGAAGACCAGAACAAGGATCACCCTGCCCCAGCGCTGAATCCGGTCCGAGGCGCGGACCGGCAGCCCTGGGGTTCCGGACCCGCCGGGTCCCCGGCCGGCTCCGGACCCAGGGGGCACGCGTTCAGTCATGATCCGGCCTCATTCCCCTGCTCCACCGCCCCTTGCCCGCGGCGCGTGGCGAAGCCCGCCGGCCGGAGCGGATGCCACCATCCTGTGCGCCTCGTGCGGCCCGCAGCATGGGCTGGGCGGGTCGGGGAACCAGGCCGGTCGGCCCAAGCGCCGGGCGGCCCCGGCACCACACGATGGAACGGAATCGGCTGCTGCGGCCGTACGGCTGCGGGCCGACGCTCCCGAGGGCTGAACGGACCGGAGAACGGGACCGTTCGACCCCTGGTGTGTTCCGCTTGTACGAACTCACGATGACGAGACGGGGCCGGGCAACCCTGGAGCCGAGGAGGGCCACCATGAGCGACGACACGGGGTTCTCGGCGCAGAGGCCGATCCGCGTGTTCCTGCTGGACGACCACGAGGTGGTCAGGCGCGGCGTCCAGGATCTGCTCGACGCGGAACCCGACATCGAAGTCGTCGGCGACGCCGGCACAGCCGATCACGCGCTGGCCCGCGGTCCGGCTCTCCGCCCCGACGTCGCGATTCTCGATGTGCGGCTGCCGGACGGCGACGGGATCACGGTCTGCCGTGAGCTGCGCTCTCGGATGCCGGAACTGGCCTGCCTGATGCTCACCTCGTTCGACGACGACGACGCACTGCTCGACGCCATCATGGCCGGCGCGGCCGGCTACGTACTGAAGGAGATCAAGGGCTCGGACCTCGTCACCGCCGTCCGCACACTGGCTTCCGGGCGCTCGACCCTCGATCCGTCCACGACGGCACGGCTGATGAACAGCCTGCGCGAGGAGCAGCCCGGTTCCGGCTCCGAGGAGGACGACGCGCTGGCGGCGCTGTCCCCGAGGGAGAAGGACGTCCTCGCGCTGATCGGCGAAGGCCTGACCAACAGCCAGATCGGCAAGCGCCTCTACCTCTCGGAGAAGACGGTCAAGAACCACATCTCCCGTCTGCTGGCCAAGCTCGGTGTGGAGCGCCGTATCCAGGCGGCCGTGATCGCCGCGCACGCCTCGGAAGCCTCCCTACCCGATGTCGAGCGCCATCCGACCTGACCGTACGGCTCGTCGAAACACCGGTGCGGCATCAGGACAGTCGCAGCGGCACCCGCCAGCCCAGCCGGGTGCCGCCCTGCGTGGACTCCCCCACACTCACCCCCCACCGAGTCTCTCGGCGCGCCGTGCGAGGTTGTCGAGCCCGCTCCGGGAACCGCCGTGACCGGGCATGCCCACACCGTTGTCGGACACGACCAGGTTCACCTCGCCCTCCCCCACCATCAGCGAGATGTCCACCCCGTCGTGGACCACCCCTGGCTGTCGCTCCTCCATGGTCGGCTCCTTCTCGTTTGCGATCACCTTCGAAGGTCACCCGGAAGGCGTCGGCTTCCCTTTCGCCGCAGCGTGATGGCCGTCCGGCCGCCGTTGCTGCTGGAGCACGTCGAGGACCACAGATCCGTCGACGGTCTCGCGGATGGTGAGCAGACCGGCAAGCGTGTCCAGTGCCTCCCGATGGTCGCGCAGCAGAGCCACAGCGCGCTTTTCGGCTTGCCGCAGCAGTCGGGCGGTTTCCTCGTCGACGATGCGTTGGGTCTGCTCGGAATAGGGCCGGTGCAGTGTGTCTTCGGTGCTCTCGCCACCGAGGTGGCGAGGGGCTCCGGGGCCGTATCCGATGGGGCCGAGGGCCGGGGACAGGCCGAACTCCCGAACCATGCGGACGGCGAGCTGGGTGGCACCGGCCAGGTCGTCGGCGGCGCCCGTCGAGCCCTCGCCGAAGACGACCAGTTCGGCCGCGCGGCCGCCCAGCCGGACAGTCAGCAGGTCGGTCAGATAGCCCTCGCTGTACAGGTGCCGTTCGGCCTCCGGGAGTTGCTCAGTGGCACCCAGCGAAGGCCCGGAGGGGAGGATGGTGACCTTGGCAACCGGGTCGGCGTGGTCGCACAGGGCCGCCGTGAGCGCGTGTCCGGATTCGTGGACGGCCACCGACTGCCGTTCTTCCGGCAGCAGGGCGTTGGTGGACTCCCGCCGCCCCAGCAGCAGCCGGTCGCGGGCGTCGTCGAGACCCTGGGCGTCGATGACGGCGCCCCCTGCCCGGACGGCATTGATGGCGGCTTCGTTGACCAGATTGGCGAGGTCAGCGCCGGAGAAGCCGGGCGTGGCCCGGGCGATGGTGTCCCAGTCGACGTCCGGTGCCAGGGTCTTGCCGCGGGCGTGGACAGCCAGGATGGCCGCCCGCTCAGTCTGGTTGGGCAGCGGTACGGTCACGTGCCGGTCGAAGCGGCCGGGGCGCAACAGCGCCGGGTCGAGGGCCTCGGGCCTGTTGGTCGCCGCCAGGACGACGATGCCGCTGGCCTGGTCGAAGCCGTCCATTTCTGCGAGGAGCTGGTTGAGGGTCTGCTCGCGTTCGTCGTTGCCGCCCAGCCGGGCAGCCCCGCTACGACGGCTGCCGACGGCGTCGATCTCGTCGATGAAGATGATCGAGGGGGCCCGTTTGCGCGCCTCGGAGAACAGATCGCGCACCCGGGAGGCCCCGACACCAACGAACATCTCCACGAACGCGGAGCCTGTCACCGACAGGAACGGGACCTCCGCCTCACCCGCCACCGCGCGGGCGATGAGCGTCTTCCCGGTGCCTGGCGGGCCCACCATGATCACACCACGTGGACCCTTGGCTCCTGCGACCGCGTAGCGCTCGGGGCTGCGCAAGAAGTCGACGATCTCGCTGATCTCTTGCTTGACACCCCCATAGCCCGCGACGTCCTCAAAGCGGGTGGTCGGCCGCTCGGTCTCGATGATCTTGGCGCGGGCCCGCCCGATGGCACTGAGCCCCCCGCCCAGTGACCTTGCTGCCTGGCGGCCGGTCCACATGAGCAGAGCGACGATGAGCAGCAGCGGCAGGAGCAGCACGAGCAGGGTCCCGAAGGGGCTGCCGCTACTGCTCTGGGACGCGGTGATCTCCACGTTCTTGGACTGCAACTGCTGCTCCAGACGGCTGTTGTCCAAAGCGGTGGGTATTTGCGTGGTGAATTTCTTTCCGTCCTTGAGAGTTCCCTCGATGGCGCCCTTGCCGTCAATGTCGACCGTCTTGACCTGACCGACGCTGACCCTGCCCACGAACTCGCTGTACGGCAATGAAGCGCTTCCCTGGGGTAGAGAAGTTCGAACCAGCACCACGATCAGCAGGACCAACGTAGCGATGGGCAGCAGCCAGCGAGACCAGGGAAAACCCGGCGAAGGCGCCGACGGCTTGGGCGCATCGCGCGGGGGGCCTGGTCTGGCCGAGCGTGACAGATGCCGACCCAACAGCCGAACTGTTGTGATCACCCGACGGCCTCCTTGGCAGAAGGACGGACTTCGTGCGAGACCCGTCCCGCAATTCGAAGAGGCGTGGATAGCAGGTGGGCGTCTCACTTCCAGGATCAACGCCTTCTCCGCCATCGGCAGGGCGAACGTACCGGGCCGGGGGCTGCGGTCCCGGCTGGAGAAACCACCGCCTCCAGGCTCCGGGCGAAGGCCCTCGGGATTCGTCACCGGACGCGGCCAGGTATGCACAGCAGGGCAGGTACAGGCCGACCAGACGCGGGAACCGATCCTCGGTCGCTGCTAGGGCGGTTCAGGAACCTCCCAGCAGATCACCGAGACCGACGAGGACTTGGTCGAAACGGGGCCACCTTCAGCAGAGCGACGTAATCGATGTCCCCCACGGAACCGAATTCCTTACGGCTCCCGTACTTGACGATCAGAATGTCCGAACCGAGCACGGCACCGCCGATGCCGCAGTCGCGCGCCTGGCCACGTCGTCGGACGCCTGATCGCCCCTGGTAGCCGCTCCCTTGGCGAGGTCGCAGGCGGCGGGCGTACGCGCTGAGGCAGGGTGCACGCCGGAGTTCCCCGGAACCGGGGCCGTCGCCTCCCGCGTTCCCCGGAACCGGGGCCGTCGCCTCCCGCTCACCGGGGGACGGCGGCCCCGCTGCCCTGCACCGGGGACAGCACACATTAGGTCCCATACAGAGCTAAAATGGCCAGATGGCGGCAGGTGATCTACCTGATGAGCTCGCCGGACTTCTGCCCCGTGTCCAGAGGCTCGCCCGGCGAAGGCTGTGGAGCGGCCAGTCGGCGCCCCGGCTGCGCGGGGCGCACGCCGAACTCCTGCGGTTGGTGGCCGCGGAACCCGGCATCCGCGTCTGCACAGCCGCGCATCGCCTCTGTCTCGCGCCCAACTCGGTCAGCACCCTCGTGAACCACCTCGCCACCGAAGGACTGCTGCGACGGGAGATGGACCCCGGAGACAGGAGGGCCGCGCTGCTGTATCCGACCCCGGCGGGGGTCGGGAAGCTGAGCGACTGGCACGCCCGTCGCGAGGCGCTGTTCCGGGAACACCTGGCCGGACTCGACGCGGCCGACCAGGCAGCACTCACCGCCGCACTCCCGGCCCTGCACAGACTCGCCGCCTCACTGCGAAGCCACGGGGATGAGACCGCGTGACCACAGAAACCGCCCCCGCCCTCAACTGCACCGGACTGAGCTACAGCTTCGGTGACACGAAGGCCGTCGACGGCCTGGACCTGCTGGTCGACGAGGGGGAGGTGTTCGGCCTCCTGGGGCCCAACGGCGCGGGCAAGACCACCACGATGCGCGCGATCACCACGCTCCTGCCCGTGCCGCCCGGCGTCATCGAGGTGTTCGGCCATGACGCGGCTCGGCACAAGATGGCGGTGCGGCGCCTGCTCGGCTACGTACCGCAGCAGCTGTCGGCCGACGCGAGCCTCACCGGCCAGGAGAACGTCCAGCTCTTCGCCCGCGTGTTCGACGTACCCCGCCGCGAGCGCGCCGCGCGGGTCTCCCAGGCCCTGGACGCGGTCGGACTCGGCGATGTCGCGCACCGGCTCACCGCCACGTACTCCGGCGGCATGGTCCGCCGCCTCGAACTCGCGCAGGCACTGGTCAGCGCGCCCCGGCTGATGATCTTGGACGAGCCGACCATCGGCCTGGACCCGATCGCGCGCGACAGCGTCTGGGACCGCATCACCGAAATACGGGTCGGCACCGGCATGACGGTGCTGGTCACCACCCACTCAATGGACGAGGCCGACCAGCGCTGCGACCGGCTCGCGCTGATGCACCTCGGCCGACTCCGCGCGCTCGGCACCCCTGCCCAGCTCAAGGGCGAACTCGTCTCCCACCGAAGAGAATCGGGCGAGACGGAGCTTCCGCCACCGTCCTTGGAGGACGTCTTCCGATACCACTCCGGAAGCGCTCTGAACGGCCCCGGTTCCGCCGCGGAGAACGAGGGGAGAGGAGCGTTCCGAGATGTCCGCCGTACCCGTCGCACCGCATCCCGCCTCGGCTGAGTCCGGCCCGCTGGATCAGCGCTTCGCGCTGCTGCTGACCCCGCCACCGCCCCGAACCGGCTGGCGCGTCACACCCGCGCGGGTCACCGCGATGTGCGTGGTCGAAATGCAGAAGCTGCGCCACGACAGCACCGAGATCTACACCCGCGCCGTGCAGCCCGCGCTCTGGCTGCTGATCTTCGGCGTGACGTTCTCACGCATCCACGCCATCCCCACCGGCGGCGTTCCCTATCTCGACTTCCTCGCGCCCGGCATCATCGCCCAGTCCGCTATGTTCATCGCGATCTTCTACGGAATCATGATCATCTGGGAACGGGACTCCGGCGTCCTCACCAAACTCATGGTCACACCGACGCCGCGGACCGCCCTGGTGACCGGCAAGGCCTTTGCCGCCGGGGTGAAAGCAGTGATCCAGGCCGCGGTCGTCATCGTGATCGCCGCGCTGATCGGTGTCGGCATGACATGGAACCCGTTGCGGCTGCTCGGCGTCGTCGTGGTCGTCGTGCTCGCCTCGGCGTTCTTCTCCTGCCTGTCGATGTCGATCGCCGGGATCGTCCTCACCCGCGACCGGCTGATGGGCATCGGCCAGGCCATCACGATGCCGCTCTTCTTCGCCTCCAACGCGCTCTACCCGGTCGCCCTCATGCCTGGCTGGCTCCAGGCCGTCAGCCGGGTGAACCCGCTGAGCTACGAGGTCGACGCCCTGCGCGGGCTGCTCATCGGCACCCAGGCCCACCTCGGCCTCGACCTCGCGGTCCTCGCTTTCGCGGCACTGGTCGGCATCGTCGCCGCCGGTTCGCTGCTGGGCCGCCTGGCCCGCTGAGCCTACGGGGGTATCCGGGTTCACCAGCCGTTCGTGTGATCGGCCCGCCCGATGCGGGTTCGGTAACTCGTTGACCTTTCTGGTTGGCCGTCGGGCGCCTGCCGATGAGACGCGTCTCCCGGATACGTGCCTCACCACGCGGTGGCACCCGCCCGTCACGCCCCCTGGAAGGTCAGGGCCGGCACCTCTGTCAGACGCCGCTTCAGCGCCTCCGCGGGCGCCCGGGGTGGGGGAGCCGGCGATCCGGACACCGGTGCCGGCGAGGAGGTACAGCGTCCGCAGCGTGCGTATGGCGTTGGAGGTGTGCGCGGCCACGGTGGGGGCGCCGCGCCGGCCGGCGGCGAAGTCCCTCTCGATCGCGTCCAGCCAGCCGACGGCCTCCGCCTCGGACAGTTCCGGCCGGGTGAGCGTGCGGGCGACGCCCTGGGCGAGCCGGTCGTCCTCCTGTTGGGCGAAGAGCTCGTCGGTCGGAACCACGAGCCGCTCCGCCGCCAGCGCGAGCATCTCCTTCGGCTCGACCTCCGGATGGAGCCCGAAGGCGCCCAACAGGTCCGCGCCGTGCGCGACGGCGGGGAGCCAGCCGAGCTACGCCAAATATGACTGCCGCGTGGGCACTTACCAAGAATCCGCCCTCGGCGAACAGTCAAAACAACCTCTGACCTGGGATTTTAGTGGATCACCAGGATCACACTCCCATCCTAGCCGTCTGTACGTCCTGTACATTTTCTACGGAAGCCGCTGCGGCCCCCTGCAACGCCTGGACAGACCCCGGAGGAAAGGCATCGCCATGCTGTTCCGTCCCACCGCCCGTCACGTGCTGCCCGAGTTCACCGAGCGCACATCCAGCGGGACCCGCACCCTCGACCCGTACTCCAAGCTGCTCTCCGAACGGATCGTCTTCCTCGGCACCCCGGTGGACGACACCGCGGCCGGCGATCTGATCGCGCAGCTCATGTATCTGGAGCACGACGCCCCGGACCGGCCCGTATCGCTCTACATCAACTCGCCCGGCGGCTCGTTCGGGGCCATGTCCGCGATCTACGACACGATGCAGTACCTCGATTGCGAGGTGGAGACCTACTGTCTCGGCCAGGCCGGTTCCTGCGCCTCCGCGCTGCTCGCCGCGGGCGCTCCCGGCCGGCGGTACGCACTGCCCGGCGCGCGGGTCATCGTGCGGCAGCCCGAGCTCGCCGAGCCGGTGCGGGGCCGGCCGTCCGACCTGGAGATCGAGGCGGGGGAACTGGAGCGGGTCCGCGCGATGCTCACCGCTCTGTTGGTCCGTCACACGGGCCGCACCGAGGGGCAGATCACCGCCGACACCGAACGCGACCTCATCCTCGACGCGGCGGGCGCAATGGCGTACGGGCTGGTGGACCACGTCCTGGAGAACCGGAATTCCTCGCTCCCGCCGCACGGCGCGAGGTGAACGCCCAATGCGGCCACCGGAGTTCCCGCCCCTTCCCGCACTGACCCGCGCCGAGGGGGAGTTCATCGACCACTACCTCGAAGTCCTCGACCAGGTAGGCCGGATCAACCCGGTCCGAGGCAGCGACACCTACGGCGCACTGCGCGCCGCACAGGCACTCGTGGCGCGGTCACGGGCGCTGCGGGACGCCCTCGCGTTGATGCACGAGCGCGGCGAGGCACACATCCACGCCGCCACACTCGCTCGGGCGCTGCGCGTGCTGGACGGGGAACGGCGGGCCGGACGCGTCACCGTACCCCCTGCGCCGGGCAGTTGACCGAATCCCGCGCCTGCCTGTCGCCGGCGGGGCCCGCCCAACTCCCCCTGCCTCGCCGTCCGGCGGCCCTTCACCCAACTCCCGTACTCGACACGCCCGACGGCCTCACCGAAAATCCTCGCTCGTTCGGCGTAGGAAGTCCCCCTCCCGAGGGACCACTCAACTTGCGTTTCACGCGTGGACAGTGAGCGGAATCCAGCCTTCCGTGCCTGGTACGAACCCCTTCCGGATCACCGACGGAGCGTCAAAGTTCATCGGGGCCACTCGAACGGATCAGTCGTGAGGAGCCTCACATATCCCCGTTTCGGCTCGGAAATCCGGCAGCCGGTGAGTCAAGATCCCTGGGACGACAAGCCCCCGCCACCACGGCGGGGCGGTCCGGGCGGACGCCGAGTCCTGCCGCCGTCCGGATGCCTGGTCGACAGAAGTGGATCGGCAGGAGTGGAGGACCCGAGCACAACGGGTCGACCTGAACACCGGTCGACCCTCGGGGTGAAGCCGCCGAACGCGGCCGGGCAACTTCGCCAGCCCGAACCCGACAGGTCATCCTTCACAGGCGGCTGACGAAGGGTTGCGCATGAGTGCGCAGGTTCATGTCCCGTCTCTGCTCGTCCGGGCCGGTACGGCCTCGGTTCTCACACTCGCCGCCGTCGGCGGCACCATGTTCGCCCCCGGCGCCGCGACGCAAGCCCAGGCGGCGACGCTGCCGATGAAGGCGCTCAAGATCGCGGCATCGAAGAGGGGGGCGCCCTACGGTTGGGGGGCCACCGGACCCAACCGCTTCGACTGCTCGGGGCTGACGCTCTACTCGTTCAAGAAGGCGGGCAAGAAGCTCCCCCGCACAGCCCAGCAGCAGTACAACCGGACGCGGCACATCTCGGCCTCGCACCGCAAACGCGGCGATCTGGTCTTCTTCCACTACGGCCGCAGCGTCTACCACGTGGGGATCTACGCCGGTAAGGGAAAGATCTGGCACTCGCCGAGGACCGGCTCCGTGGTGCGGTTGGAGAAGATCTGGACCAAGAGCGTCTACTACGGCCGGGTCCGCTGAGGAAGGGCCCGTCCGGCGGGCCGGGGCCGCCGGCCGCTCCCGCGCTCAGTGCGGCAGCGGGCCGGTCACCAGCACCAGCCCCAGCGCGGTGAGCGCCGCGCCGCTGCCGCCCTCGATGGCGCGCGCGGTACGCGGCCGGCGCAGCCACCGCCCCAGCCGGTCCACGAGCAGCGCCACGGCCGGGAACCAGACCAGCGCCATCGCGACGACGATCGCCGCAAGCAGCAGGGTCCTGGGCAGCGGCGGCTGGCCGTCGGGGACGAACTGCGGCAGCAGGCTCAGGAAGAGCACCGGCGCCTTGGGATTGAGCGCATTGGTCAGGAAGCCCTGCCGCAGCGCCCGCACGCGTCCCCGGTCCGCGGGCCGGTCCTCGGGACCGTCCCCGCCCGGGGCGCGGCGCCGGGCCGCGCGCAGGGCGCTGATGCCGAGGTACAGGACGTAGACCCCGCCGAGCAGCTGGACGGTACGCAACAGGGCGGGCACCGCCACGAGCACCGCGGCGAGCCCGGCGACAGCCAGGGCGGTGTGCACCAGCAGGCCGCCGGCCACGCCCAGCGCGCTGGCCACCCCCGCGCTCCGGGAGGCGAGCGCGTTGCGTACGACGACGGTGAAGTCCGCGCCCGGCAGCGCGACCATTCCTGCGGCGACCCCGACGAAGGCGATGAGTTGTGCGTCCATGGGTCCACCCTGACCCGACTGAGCCATTAGCGTGTACTTGCAATCTTCTGGGTCTGCCAAAAGGAACGCTTAATGTATGACCCGACACGGCTGGCGGCGCTGGTGGCGGTCGCGGAGGCCGGATCGATCACCCGGGCCGCCGCACGCCTGGGCTACACCGCGCCGGCCCTTTCCCAGCAGCTCGCCAAGCTGGAGCGGGAGGCGGGCGCCTCGCTGCTGGTACGTCACCACCGAGGCGCCCGGCTCACGGCCGCGGGCGAACTGCTGGCCGGACGCGCCCGGCGCGTCCTCGACGAGATGGACCAGGCCCGCCATGAGCTGGCCCGCCTCTCCGGACTGTCCGGCGGACGCCTGCGGGTCGGCACGTTCACCACGGCGGGCATCCATCTGCTGCCGCCGGTGCTGAGCGCCTTCCGGCGTGCCCACCCGGATGTGGAGCTGGCGGTCACCGAGTACGAACCGCCCCAGGGGGTGGCGGCGGTGGCCGCCGGCGAGGTCGATCTGGCGCTGACCCATGTGTACGAGCCGGCCGCCGCGACGCCCTGGCCCGCCGGGGTCTTCGCCGAACCACTGCTGGTCGAGGAGCTGGTGCTGATCACGGCGGTCGGCCAGATGCTGTCCGAGGGCAGTGGGAGACTGCCGGTGACCGAACTGGCGGGCCGGCCGCTGATCAGCAGCGCGCCCACGCATCCGCCGCGACGCGGGGTGGAGCAGGCCCTGGCCGAGGCCGGGGCGACACCCGCCGTGGTCTGTGAGTCGCCCGGCTATGCGCTGGTGTGCGCGCTGGTCAGTGCGGGCATCGGGATGGCGGTCGTCCCGGAGATGGTCGCCGCGATGTCGCCCACGCCCCTGTCCGTGCGGCGGCTGGATCCCGCTTCCTTCCGGCGGACGATCTCGGTGGTGCACCGCGGTGACCGGGCGAGCGCCGCGGCGGCGACGCTCCAGGCCCTGTTGCGCAGCGGGTTCGGGAGGGCGGGCTCGGCGCGGCCGGGCGGCGAAGCGGGGTGAGCGCGTCGGTCAGCTCTGCACGGGGATGCTCCACGGAAGCGCGATCCACACCGTCTTGCCGCCCTCGGCGGTGGGTGTGACGGTGAGCCGGCCGCCGCATTCCTTGGTCAGACAGCGGATGATCACCATGCCGCGGCCGTTGTCCTGCTGGACGGCGGCGGGCAGCCGCCTGGGCCAGCGGGGGTGACTGTCCGTCACCCCGACGTGCAACTGCTCCTCCCGCTCCAGCCGGAGGTCCACGGTGAACGTGGGCGACTGCCCGAAGGTGTGCTGGACAGCATTGGTCGCGAGCTCCGAGACGATGAGCTGGATACTGTCGGCGAAGTCGGTTTCGGCGGCCAGACCCAATTCGGTGAGCCCCCGGGCCATGTACCTGCGGACTGCCGAGACCGAGACCGGCTCGCTCGGCAGAGTGACGTTTGCTTCCTGATGGTCTGCCATGGAGAGCCGTCCCATTCCCACCCGAACCGACCTGCGATCGGTACAGGTTGCGCTTCGCGCCAGATTGCCATCGATGCTGCCCTCTGGGACGGCGTTCCACCAAGACATGCATATATCTGTCGCTCGAAGCGGTGAACCCTGCCACGCAAGACCGTATGCGGACGGCACACTGTCCGCTCGGCAGAAGAGGGAGGGAGGCCACGCATGCAGCACGGCCCTGCGGTTCGACGCCGCAAGCTCGGGGAGGAGCTCCGGAGTCTGCGCCACGCGTCGGGACTGACCAGTCGGGACGCGGCGCGGATGCTCGGCTGGCACCAGTCGAAAGTGAGCCGGATCGAGACCGGGGTGAGCGGGGTGCAGCCGGCCGATGTGACCCGGCTGCTGGACGCCTACGGAGTGGACGACCCCCAGTTGCGGGATCTCCTTGCCGCGCTGGCGGGTTCGGCGGGTGGCGGCGGCACCGGATGGTGGCATGCCTATCGCGGTCTGATCCCGCCCCAGTACCGCGACTTCATCAGTCTGGAGTCCCAGGCGCGGACCGCGTGCACGCTGGAGACCTCGGTGGTGCCGGGGCTGCTGCAGACGGCCGACTACGCACGTGCGGTGACCCGGGCCTCGCTGGACGGGCTGCCGGCCGGCCAGCTGGACTCCCTGGTGGAGGTGCGGCTCGCCAGGCAGGGGGTGCTGCGGACCGATCCGCCGCTGCGGCTGAGCGCGGTGCTCGACGAGGCGGTGCTGCGGCGCGAGGTCGGCGGCTGCCGGGTTATGCGGGAGCAGCTGCGCCATCTGACCCGGGTGGCCCAACTACCCCATGTGCAGCTTCAGTTGCTGCCGTTCTCGATGGGTGCCTACGCCGGCCTCACCGGGCCTTTCGTTATCTTCTCATTTCCGAGCACTTCTGATCTGGATGTGATTGTTCTCGACCATTTGACGAGTAGCCTCTACCTGGAGCGGAAAGAAGACCTTGAGGCGTACAGCTCGGCCTTCCGCACGATGCAGGCTCACGCGCTGTCGCCGGAGCACTCGTTGGACCTCATCGCCGCGATCGACCGCGACGGTCAGTGACCCCGGACCGCCCGAGGGGGGCGTCATGTCGGATTGCCTCGCACAGCACGGCTTACGGTGGCGGCGCAGCAGCCGCAGCACGGGTATGAACAACTGTGTGGAGGCCGCACCGTTCGGTGACGGGCGGCTGGCCGTGCGGGACTCCAAGGACGTGTCCAGATCACCCCTGCGGTTCTCCGCAGCGGCCTGGACCTCGTTCGTCGTCGGCCTGGGGCAGGCCGGCTGACGGGAGCGGTCGAGAGGCTGACGGAAGCGGTCCGGACCTCTCCGGTCGGCTGACAGGCGAGGTCCGGACCTCGCCGGTTCAGCCGACGGGAGAGGTCCGCCGCACGACCGAAACGGCGGTGGCGATCTGCTCCTCGGTCAGGTCGGCCCGAGCCGTCAGCCGCAGCCGGGACACCCCGTCCGGCACCGACGGGGGCCGGAAACAGCCCACCGCGATTCCGGCGGCACGGCAGTCGGCCGCCCACCGGACCGCCGCGTCCGCCGAGGGGGCGCGCACCGAGACCACGGCGGCGTCCGGTCGCACGGCGGTCAGGCCGGCCGCGGTGAGCTGCTCGTACAGCGCCGAGGCGACCGCGCGGGCCCGGGTGGCCCGTTCCGGTTCCCGGCGCAGCAGCCGCAGGCTTCCGAGGGCGGCCCCGACCGCGGCCGGGGCGAGGCCGGTGTCGAAGATGAAGGTCCGGGCCGTGTTGACGAGGTGTTCGATGACCCGGGCCGGACCGAGGACCGCTCCCCCCTGGCTGCCCAGGGACTTGGAGAGGGTGAGCGTGGTGACGATTCCGTCGCCGCCCGCGAGACCGGCGGCGGCGAGCGCCCCTCGGCCGCCGTCCCCCAGCACGCCCAGGCCGTGTGCGTCGTCGACGAGCAGTGCGGCGCCCTCGGCCCGGCACACTCCGGCCAGTTCGGGCAGCGGTGCCGCGTCGCCGTCGACCGAGAAGACCGAGTCGGTGACGGCCAGTGCTCGTCCTCCGTGCGCCTGCAGGGCCTTGCGCACGGCCTCGGGGTCGGCATGCGGAACGACGGCGGTTCCGGCGCGGGAGAGTCGGCAACCGTCCACGATCGAGGCGTGGTTGCCCGCGTCGGAGACGATGAGCGAGCCATGGCCGGTGAGCGCCGTGACGGCCGCGAGGTTGGCCGCGTAACCCGATGACAGCACCAGGGCCGCTTCGAAACCGCAGAATTCGGCCAGTTCGCTTTCGAGTTCAGCGTGCAGTGCGGTGGAGCCGGTGACCAGTCGCGATCCTGTCGCGCCCGCACCCCACGCGCGCGCGGCCTCGGCGGCGGCGGCGGTGACGTCGGGGTGTCGCGTGAGGCCCAGATAGTCATTGCTGGCGAGGTCCAGGAGTCCGGACGCGAGGGGCCGGGGGCGCAGGGTCCGGACGAGTCCGGCGTCCGCGCGGCGGCGCGCCTCGGTGTCGATCCAGTCGAACGGGTCGAAGGGCATGAGCAGTCCCTTTTGTAGGCAGCTCACAGACCCTAACCGTGGTTGCAACAGGTCATGGTGTGGCAATACACACACCCTCGGCCGGCTCTGTTGTCCGGTTCCTCCTTGGCTGCGGGCCGTGCCGTAGGCCAGGATCTTGACCATGGACCTCCTGAACACGCTGGTGGACAAGGGGCTGCGGCGCGAGCTGCCGACCCGCGAAGAAGCCCTCGCCGTACTGGCGACCTCCGACGACGATCTGCTCGAAGTGGTGGCCGCGGCCGGAAAGGTACGCCGTCAGTGGTTCGGGCGGCGTGTGAAGCTGAACTATCTGGTCAACCTCAAGTCCGGTCTCTGCCCCGAGGACTGCTCGTACTGCTCGCAGCGGCTCGGCTCCAAGGCCGGGATCCTCAAGTACACCTGGCTGAAACCGGACGAGGCGTCGAAGGCCGCCGCCGCCGGGGTGGCGGGCGGTGCCAAGCGGGTCTGTCTGGTGGCGAGCGGCCGCGGTCCGACGGACCGCGATGTCGACCGGGTGTCGGAGACCATCGAGGCGATCAAGGAACAGAACGAGGGCGTCGAGGTGTGCGCCTGCCTCGGTCTGCTCTCCGACGGGCAGGCCGACCGGCTGCGTTCGTCGGGTGCCGACGCGTACAACCACAACCTCAACACGTCCGAGGGGACGTACGGGGACATCACCACCACCCACACGTACGCGGACCGGGTGGAGACCGTCCAGCAGGCGCAGGCCGCCGGGCTCTCGGCGTGTTCCGGGCTGATCGCCGGGATGGGCGAGAGCGACGCCGACCTGGTCGATGTCGTCTTCTCGCTGCGCGAACTGGACCCCGACTCGGTGCCGGTGAACTTCCTGATCCCGTTCGAGGGAACCCCGCTGGCCAAGGAGTGGAACCTCACCCCGCAGCGCTGTCTGCGGATTCTGGCGATGGTCCGGTTCGTCTGCCCGGACGTGGAGGTACGGCTCGCGGGCGGGCGCGAGGTCCATCTGCGCTCGATGCAGCCGCTGGCCCTGCATCTGGTCAACTCGATCTTCCTGGGCGACTACCTCACCAGCGAGGGGCAGGCGGGTCAGGCGGACCTGGACATGATCGCGGACGCCGGTTTCGAGGTGGAGGGGGCGGGCACGACGACGCTGCCCGCGCACCGTGCGGAGTCCGGCCGCGGCTGCGGTTCGCACGACGGCGGCTGCGCCCCGTGCGGTGACGCGCCTGGGGAGACCGCGCCCGATGCCCAGGAGGTGCCGGCGGCGCGCACGGACCTGGTGGCGGTGCGCCGTCGGGGCGCCGGAACGGATCTCGCCCCCAATGCCTGAGGCCCTCTCCCCGGCAGAGCTGCGGACCCTGGACCGGGCCCACGTCTGGCATCCGTACGGCCCAATGCCGGGACGTCAGGAGCCGCTGGTCGTGGAGTCCGCGTCCGGGGTGCGGCTGAGGCTGGCCGAACCGGCCCACGGGCAGAGCGAGTTGGTCGACGGCATGTCGTCCTGGTGGTCGGCGGTGCACGGCTACAACCATCCGGTGCTCAACGAGGCTGCCCGTGATCAACTGGGCCGGATGAGCCATGTGATGTTCGGCGGACTCACCCATGAACCCGCCGTGCGGCTGGCCACCCGGCTGGTCGAGATCGCTCCGGAGCCGCTGCGGCACGTCTTCCTCTCCGACTCGGGGTCGGTCTCCGTCGAGGTCGCGGTCAAGATGTGCCTGCAGTACTGGCGCTCGGCCGGGCGGCCCGCCAAGCAGCGGCTGCTCACCTGGCGCGGCGGCTATCACGGGGACACCTGGCAGCCGATGTCGGTCTGCGACCCCGAGGGCGGCATGCACGAGCTGTGGTCGGGGGTGCTGCCCCGCCAGGTCTTCGCGGACGAGCCCCCGGCCGGTTTCGACACGGAACCGGACGCAGCGTACGTACGGCATCTGCGTGAGCTGATTGCCGAGCACGCCGACCGGCTGGCCGCGGTGATCGTGGAGCCGGTGGTGCAGGGTGCGGGCGGGATGCGGTTCCACTCCCCCGCGTATCTGCGGGTGCTGCGCGAGGCGTGCGACGAGCACGAGGTGCTGCTGGTGTTCGACGAGATCGCCACGGGCTTCGGCCGCACCGGGAAGCTGTTCGCCGCCGGGCATGCGGGGGTCTCCCCCGACGTCATGTGTGTGGGCAAGGCACTGACCGGCGGCTATCTGACGATGGCGGCGACCCTGTGCACCTCCCGGGTGGCGGAGGGCATCTCCAGCGGCGAGGTGCCGGTGCTCGCGCACGGACCGACGTTCATGGGCAATCCGCTCGCTGCCGCGGTGGCGTGCGCCTCCGTCGATCTGCTGCTCGGCCAGGACTGGGAGCGGGAGGTGAAGCGGATCGGCACGGGGCTGCGGGAGGGTCTCGCCCCGGCGTCGGAACTGCCCGGGGTACGGGACGTGCGGGTGCTGGGCGCGATCGGCGTCGTACAGCTCGATCACGACGTGGACATGGCGGCCGCGACCCGGGCGGCGGTACGGGAAGGGGTGTGGCTGCGGCCGTTCCGCGACCTCGTCTACACGATGCCGCCGTATGTGACCGCTGACGAGGATGTGGCACGGATCTGCCGCGCCGTGTGCGCGGCTGCGCGAGAGGGCTGAGATGACGATTCTGGTGGTGACGGGGACTGGCACGGAGATCGGCAAGACAATCGTGACGGCGGCCGTGGCGGCGGCGTGCGCGGACCGTGGCGTCGCGGTGCTCAAGCCGGCGCAGACGGGGCTGGCCCCCGGCGAGCCCGGTGATGCCGCAGAGGTGGCACGGTTGGCGGGGGGTCATGTCACCGCGGTCGAACTGGCCCGGTTTCCCGAGCCGTTGGCGCCCGCCACGGCCGCCCGCAGGGCTGGTCTCCCGCCGGTGCGGCCGTACGAGATCGCCGACGCGGCGCAGAAGCTGGCGACCGAACACGATCTGGTGCTGATCGAGGGTGCGGGGGGCCTGCTCGTACGGTTCGACGACGAGGGTTCGACCCTTGCCGACGCCGCCCGGCTGCTGGACGCGCCGGTACTGGTCGTGACACCCGCCGGTCTGGGCACGCTCAACACCACCGCGCTGACCGCGGAGGCGCTGCGGGCCCGGGGACTGGGGTGCCTCGGCGTGGTGGTGGGCAGCATGCCCGCCGAGCCGGATCTCGCTTCGCGCTGCAATCTGGCGGATCTCCCCGTGGTGGCGGGCGCCCCGCTGCTGGGTGCGGTCCCAGCCAGTGCGGGAGCGCTGGAGCCCGCCGACTTCCGTGCGCGGGCCGGGAGTTGGCTCGCGGCGGAGCTGGGCGGGAATCGGCCTGCCGGATGAGCGGATGAGCGGCGCGGGACGGGGGAGAATCTAAATAGCCGCACTTTCTGCAGGAGCGCCCGGTCGAGGAGGTCCGTCATGCGTCTGCGCAGCACGCGAATCCCACAGGACGCGGTGCACCACCCCGTCTTCGCCCGGTTCTACGCCCGGATGAGCGTGGTCGCGGAGACCAAGGCGGGGCTGGCCGCGGTGCGCTCGGAGCTGTTGGCCGGCATGTCCGGCCGGGTCATCGAGATAGGTGCGGGCAATGGCCTGAACTTCGCGCACTACCCGCCCGCGGTGTCGGAGGTGGTGGCCATCGAACCGGAGCGCAGTCTGCGGCGGCTGGCGGTGCGGTCGGCGCTGCGTGCCGGGCTCCCGGTGGATGTGGTGCCGGGCGCGGCGGAGGCGCTGCCGGTGAAGAGCGAGGCGTTCGACGGGGCGGTCGCCTCGCTGGTGCTGTGCAGCGTACGCAATGTGGAGCGTTCGCTCGCAGAGATCGTGCGGGTGCTGCGGCCCGGCGGTGAGCTGCGCTTCTTCGAGCATGTGCGGGCCGACGACCGGGCCATGGCGGTGACGCAGCAAGCGCTGGACCGTACGGTCTGGCCGCTGATGACGGGCGGTTGCCATACGGGGCGCGACACCCTGGGCGCAATCGAGAGGGCCGGATTCGTGGTGGAGACGTACCGCAGGGTCAGGATGCCGGAGTGGGGAATCCGGCTGCCCACGTCGACGTGTGTGCTGGGTGTGGCGCGCCGCCCGGACATGGCGGCCTGACGCGCTGGTCCGCCCTCGTACGCGGATCGGTCCACCGCCGTGCCGCCGGGAGGGCCACGGTCTCCGCTCCACTGCCGGGACGGTCACGGGCGCCACTGCCGGGGTTGTCCCCGGCTCCACCTGCGCGGGGCTGTCGCGGGCTCCACTGCCGGGACGGTCACAGGCTCCACTGGCGGAGTTCGTCGGCGATGGCCCGGACGTCGGCCTTGCCCTCCTTCACCAGCCGGGCCAGGTCACGCACCTGCTCGGGCGAGGTGACGACCTTGAGTCCGGAGGCGACGAGATAGCCGTACGCGACGGCCGAGGAGAACATCGCGTTGGAGTGTTCGAGCGCGGGGACATGGAGCAGCAACTGCAGGAGCGCGGCGGCCCGGGAATGCGGGTCGCTGTAGACGGGGCTGCCGAAGATCTCGGCCTCATGACGGGCCACGGCGGCCACGAGGGCACCCCAGTCGACCACCTGCGGGTCACCGGGCGTCTTGTGCTCGGCCACCATGAGCAGCCAGGAAAGGTCGATCCGGAGGTTCAACGCGTGCCTTTGCGCTCCGGGCCGAACTCTTCGGCGAACACCGACTCGTACTGCTTCATGAAGTCGGCGGCGGCTTCGACGAAGGTGTGGCCGACCTCGCCCGCGTCCTGCCGCACGAGTTCCTCTATGTAGCGGTTCACGCTCATCCCCCTCTGCAGCGCGCGCTGTCGCGCGGCCTCGGCGGTGGCCTCGTCCACTCTCACGTTCAGCTGAGTCTTGGGCACAGCAACACGCTAGCGCGCGTGCGCTAGCACCGGCAAGAGAAGTGCACCGACGCCTGTGGACGGGTCGGCATACACAGGACGCCCGCGCCTGAACCCTCGAAATGGCTCTGTGGATGTGATGCCACCCATAGGGGCCACGTCACATCCTAGGCCGGATAGTAGAAACAGTACCGCCCCAAGCAGCGCGAAAACGGTCCAGAGTATTTCATTTCGGACATTGCTCCGTAATGGGGTAGTACGTCACATCATTGACCCTCGTCCCGGCCGCCGCTAACCATGGTTCCCGTCGCAGTCCACCGCGACCGGCCCGGACGGACCACCCG
>NZ_JBIWKI010000012.1:0-196829 GCF_044765565.1 Streptomyces sp. NPDC102437
CGCCCGTCGAGTACGAGGCCAATCACTACATGGAATCCACGAAACCCCAGGTCACAACCACAATCTGAGATCTCTACCGAACCCGGGGCGGTTCAGACAGCGTCTGGAACGACAACAGGCTGCTTCGCCTGTTGGCAGAGCATCCCGGCGCAGACCCCGTCGTTCTTCGAGCAGTCCTCGATGCCCTTGCAGCGAAGCTTGAGGAAGGCGAGCGGCCCTACGCTGCCGTACTCGCTCTCGCCGACCGGCTGGAACTTGAGGTGGACGAGGTGAGGAGGCTCGGAACCCTTCGTGGTGCCTCTGCTCGTCTACGCCACCTGCTTAACCTGCGGCTAAGCGTTCGTATGTGAGCCGCCCCTGGTCGCGGCTGAGATGATCTTGGTGTGGCTGGTGTGATCGCGGCGTCGGAGCCGTCTTGGATAGCCCCGTTCACCGGGCTGAGCCCGCGCTCCTTCGGCAAGCTGGTGACCGCTCTGCGCCGAGAAGGGGCGGATCCGGTCCGCAAGGACCGACCGTGGTCCCTTCCACTGGAGGACCGAGTGCTGCTCGTGGCGGCCTACTGGCGCACGAACCTGACCATGCGACAACTGGCTCCGCTCTTCGGTATCCCCAAGTCCGCGGCCGACCGCATCATCGATCACCTCGGCCCGTCGCTCGCGCTCCAGCCCCGCGAGCGGTTCGCGAAAGACACAGTGCTGATCGTGGGCGGCACCCTGGTGCCCACCCGCGATCACACCGTTGCCGAGCAGTCCAAGAACTACCGGTACTCCACCAACCACCAGGTCGTCATCGACGCCGACACCCGCCTCGTCGTGGTGGTCGGCCGGCCCCTGCCCGGCAACCGCAACGACTGCAAGGCATGGGCGGAGTCCGGCGCGAAGGCCGCCGTCGGCACAACCATGACCATCGCCGACGGCGGCTATCCGGGCACCGGGCTCGTGATGCCCCACCGGCGCCGCAAGGGCGAGGAGTTGCCTGGCTGGAAGCAGGCCCACAACAAGTCCCACAAGAAGGTCCGCGCCCGCGTCGAGCACGTCTTCGCCCGCATGAAGACCTGGAAGATCCTCCGCGACTGCCGCCTCAAAGGCGACGGCGTCCACCACGCCATGCTCGGCATCGCACGGCTCCACAACCTCAATCTCGCCGGATAACCGAGGCCGGACCTGGCGTCGACCACGTCCAGAACCAAGCACCGATCATTTGCGGGACAACCCTTAGGCGCGAGCCGGCCGACCTCAGCCCCGCTGCGCGTAGGTGACGAACGCGGACCAGGCGCCGGGGGCGACGTCGAGGTGGGGGCCCTGGGTGTTCTTGGAGTCGCGGACGTGGATGGTGGTGGGGCAGGTCGCGCCCTCGACGCACTCGCCGCCGCCACCGCTGCTGTAGCTGCTCTTGTGCCAGTCGTAGGCGACCTCGACGCAGGTTCCGCCCTCGCCGCCGCTGTAGCTGCTCTTGAACCAGCGGAGCTGCTCCGTGTTCATTGCTCTCCCAGCATCTTCTCAATCAGCGTCAGGGACTCCCTCGGGGTGAGAGCCTGCGCTCGCATGATTCCATAGCGCTCGCTGAACAGGCGGACCTCGTCCGGGTCGGTGATGAGCCGGGCATGCCCCTGGATCTCCGTGTACGCAACCTCACTGCGGCCCTTGGGGGTCAAGAGGGTGAACGGGCCGTCCATGGAAGGGTGTTCGTCTCGATCGGTGGGCATCACCTGAAGCTCCACTGTTCGCATCCGGCTGATCTTGCTCATCCGGAGGAGTTGGCCAGCGTGGACAGCTCGTCCACCGAGCGGGCGTTGGATGACTGCTTCCTCGATCACGAAGCTAAACGTCGGCTGGGGCCAGTGCTCGAAGATCTGCTGTCGGGCGAGTCGGTCCGAGACGCGCTTCTCCACGGTTTGCTCGTCCAGCAAAGGTCGACGCTTCGCGAACACCGCCCGTGCATACTCCTCTGTCTGGAGCAGGCCAGGAATTGCCTGGTTTGCGTGCTCGTGGAGTGCCACAGAATCGGCCTCGACCCGCGCGAAGCCCCGGAACCAGTCCGGGTGACGGGTCCGCGCCCGCGCCAGCGCCTCCCGCACCTCGTCGACGGCGGCGCACAGCACCCCACCCGCATCGAGGAGCGGGTCCACGCGGATCAGGAACTCCGGCTGAGGCGTACGCACGCCCCGCTCCATCGCCGAGATCAGGTCTTCCCCGCAGTGGGCCGCGAGGCCCAAGTCCTTCTGGCTCAGGCCCGAGCGTTCGCGCAGCACCTTGATCTGTTTGCCCAGCGCTTTGAAGAGGTGCGCCGTTCCATCCGATTCGGCCGGCCGCTCGGGCCGCACTTCCTTCTCCATCTGCCCCGCACCGCTCTCTGCTCGCCCGGTCACGGCCGACGCCCCGTACAGCCGACCGGGCGTGCCCGTACAGCTATTCGGCGTCGTGGTGTCACTGCTGGTCAGCGTACGAGCAACCGGACACGCTGAGTCACATGAACGCCGAAATCACCCTTGTGGGCGCCGAGTTCGTCCAACGCTTCAGCGCCACCCGACGGGGCGCCCGGCTCGCCCGTCGGCTTGCTGTGCACCAACTCGACGTGTGGGGTGTCCCGTACGGGAGCGAGCTCTCCGGGGACGTCGCGGTGATCGTGTCCGAGCTGGCGGCCAACGCGGTGCTGCACGGGCTCGTACCAGGACGGGACTTCGAGCTGAGGCTCGTTGCTCTCGCGGACACGCTCCGTATCGAGGTGTCGGACGCGAAAGGGGAACGCGGGCCGGAGGCCAGGCCCTCCGGTCCCAGCGCGGAATCGGGGTTCGGCCTGCACCTGGTCGGGGCACTGGCGACCGCGTGGGGCGTGAAGGACCGGGTCGTCGGCAAGACGGTCTGGGCCGAGCTCGCCACGACCCGGTGAAGTCAGCCGAGGCGGCCGACGTGGATCACGATGACGGTGACCTGGGCCTCTTCGACTACGTCAACGCTGCTCCAGGCCAAGTCGTGCGCGGACCTGGTCATGCGGGACCGTCTCCACGGCGCCGGTGGCCTGGCGCGCCTGGTACTGGGCAAGAGCCAGTGCATCCTCCAGCTCGGCCAGCTCCTGGGGGTTGATCAGTGAACGGCAGGGATGACTCCCCGGTCGGGAGTGGTCGGACTACACCTCCCGAGGTGGTGTCCGTTTTCCGCGTCACGCGTGAGGAGGGGGTGTCCGGCTCACTGCCGGACACCCCCTCCTCAGGCGCTCTCGCCGCTACGGGTCACTTCTTGCCGCTGGTCAGCCACAGTCCCAGCGCCGATCCGACGAAGACGACGCCGGTGCCGACCCCGGCCAGGACCCTCGTGGTACCGGTGTAGTGGGCGAAGGTGCTGACGTAGACCGCCGCCACCGTGGAGACGGAGAGCAGCAGCCAGAGCACGGGCTTCATCAGGGGTTCCTCCTGTTGTGCGCCCCCCGGCGGCCCGAGGGGCGGCAGGGGTGGGATCTCTTACGCCGTTCACCTTCTCCCCGCGCCCCCGGTCGGCACATCGGACCGTCCCCCCGAACCTGAGGTGTAGCCCGCTACACCCACGCGGTGACGGACACGTCGCCGTACGGGACGGCCGTACGGGACGCGGGTCAGGCGTTCAGGTAGGCAAGCACCGCGAGGACCCGGCGGTGACCGCTGTCGCTCGGCGGCAGGTTCAGCTTGGCGAGGATGCTGCCGATGTGCTTGCTGACGGAACGTTCGGTGATGAACAGGGTCGTGGCGATCGTGGGATTGTCCAGGCCCTGCGCCATCAGCCCGAGGACCTCCCGTTCGCGGGGGGACAGCGCGTCGAGCGGGTCCCGGCGGCTCATCAGCTGGGAGACGACCTCGGGGTCCAGCGCCGTTCCACCCGCAGCGACGCGCTCCAGCGCGTCCTGGAATTCCTCGATGTGCCCCACACGGTCCTTGAGCAGGTAGCCGATCCCCGAGGCGCCCTGTCCGAGCAGTTCAGCGGCGTAGCTCTCCTCGACGTACTGGGAGAGCACCAGGAGCGGCAGGCCGGGAACGAGTTTCCGGGCCTCGATGGCGGCACGCAGCCCCTCGTCGCGGAATCCGGGCGGCAGCCGGACGTCCAGGACGGCGACGTCCGGCCGGTGTTCCAGCAGGGCGGGGACAATCTCGGGCCCGCTTCCCACGACGGCCACGATCTCGTGCCCGACGTCCTCCAGGAGCAGAATCAGGCCCTCGCGGAGCAGGACGTTGTCCTCCGCGATCACGATCCGCACGGCAGCACCACCTCAATCGTCGTTCCGGAACCGACAGGGCTGTCGATCCTCGTCGTACCGTCCAGGGCGGCGACCCGTCGACGTATCCCGGCAAGTCCGCTGCCCGAGGCGGAGCCGGGTGCGGCCCCGCCGCACCCGTCGTCCCGCACGACGACGCGCAGCGTGGGGCCGTCGTACCGGAGCGACACCTGAGCACGGCTCGCGTCGCTGTGCCGGGCGATGTTGGTCAGCGCCTCGGCGACGACGAAGTAGGCGGCCGCCTCGACGGCGGCCGGGGGACGGCGGTCGGTCTCGGGCAGATCCAGCGTGGTGGGGATCGGCCGGCCTGCGGCCAGGGAGCGGATGGCTCCGTTCAGTCCCCGGTCGGAGAGGATCGGCGGGTGGATACCGCGGATGACGGTGCGCAGTTGGACAAGTGCTTCGTCAATGGTGGTCCTGGCCTCAAGCACCATTTTCCTGGAACTCTGGGGGTCCTTGTCGAACCGACGGTCGGCCAGGGCCAGTCGCATGGCCACCGCCACGAGCTGCGCCTGGGTGCCGTCGTGGAGGTCGCGTTCGATCCGTCGGAGTTCCGCCTCGTGGGCCTGGAGGGCTCCCGCGCGCGAGGTGGTCAGTTCCTCGATCCGCCGGCCGGCGCCGGTCCACGTACCGAGCATGGTCTCCGCGACCCGTGTCTCCAGCTTCACCATGGCGGGGGCCAGCCACAAGAAGAGGGCGGCGAAGATCCAGGCACACACCGCGGACAGGACGATCGCCTGCATCCAGGTGGTGATGGGGGCCGTGAGGAGGGTGAGGGTTCCGCCGGGCAGGGTCCACCACCACAGCGGGATGGAGAGCGTCAGCAGCAGACTGAGCAGCACTCCCAGGACGAGGACGGGAAGGACGAGCCCTACGACGCCGTGGACCAGCATCCATGCCACGTCCTTGCGGGTGCCCGGGGACCGCAGCAGTTGGAGCGTCCGCTGGTAGGCGTTGCCTTCGGGCGTCGGGTAGGGCCGGCGTACGGGGCGGCCGAGAACGCGTTCGGCGCGTCGGCGTTCGACATCGGCCAAGGCGCGCAGCGGCTGCACCGCCCACGGAAGGATCGGCGCGAAGATCAGCGAGAAGCAGACGAGCGGCAACAGAACGTAACCGGCCAGCGAAGGTAGAGCGGTGGTGAGCCCACCCAGCAGATACCTCGCGGATCGTAGGCTGTGGAGTGCCCTTGCCTTCAGGTCCATGGGTCAAGACGGTACTTCACGGGTGTTCCCTTGTCATAAGTGCGCGCTACACCTGGCAGGTGGAGCCCGCTACACCCCCGGTTCGGGAGAGAGACCGCTGCCGTCTGCTTGGCTTGCGCGATTACTTTCGGTACTCGTTCTGACCGATCGAGGGAACCGAAGGACCCATCATGCAACCGATGACGACGACCCAGGCCACGCCGTTCGCCGTGTCCCTGGAGAAGGTCTCCCAGTCCTACGGCGAGGTGACCGCGCTGGACGGGGTCAGCTGGGGGTTCCGCAAGGGCAGTCTCACCGCGATCATGGGTCCGTCCGGATCGGGCAAGAGCACCTTCCTGCACTGCGCCTCCGGTCTCGACCGGCCCAGCAGCGGAACGGTACGGCTCGGTGATCTGGACATGGGCGGGCTCCGCGAGACGGAGCTGACCCGGCTGCGCCGCGAACGGATCGGGTTCGTCTTCCAGGGCTACAACCTCATGCCATCGATGGACGTCGAGCGCAACATCACCCTCCCGTTGTCCCTCGGCGGCCGCCAGGCGGACAGGCGCTGGCTGGACGAAGTCGTCCACCGGGTGGGGGTGGCCGACCACCTGGACCGGCTTCCAGCACGTCTGTCCGGCGGCCAGCAGCAGCGCGTGGCGGTCGCCCGAGCGCTTGTCACCCGCCCGGAGATCATCTTCGCCGACGAGCCGACGGCCGCGCTCGATCCGAGGTCGGCCGAGCACGTCCTGAAACTGCTGCGTGACGCGGTCGACGAGATGGGACAGACGGTCGTGCTGGTCACCCACGACCCGGTGGCCGCGTCCTGGGCCGACAGCGTCGTCTTCCTGAGCGGGGGCAGAATCGTCGACGAGCTCACGACTCCGTCCGCCGCAACCGTCCTGGCCCGTTGGGGCACGCTGTGAGGCGCGGGATCGCCGCCGGAGTGGCGGCAGCACTGTTGTGCGCGGCTGCGTTGACGGGCGCGTTCGGGGTCCTGCTGGAGTCCGCGCTACGGGCGCACGGATCGGCCGACCGCTATGAGCACGCCGTGGCCGTCGTCGCCGCGAGCCAGCGCGTCGAGACCGTCCGGGACGGCCAGACCGATGCCAGGCCACTGGTGGAACGGGCCCGGGTACCGGTATCGGTGGCGGACCGGGTACGCACAGTACCGGGAGTCACCAAGGTGGTCGCGGACGTCTCTTTGCCGGTCGTCACCGCCGACGGGGCCGTGCGGACCGGCCGCGGCTGGGACGCGACCGCGCTCACCGCTGTCGAATTGCGCGACGGCCGGGCTCCGCGGGCGGAACACGAAGTCGCGGTGGACTCCGGCAGCGGCAGGGCCGTCGGCGACACCATCCGTCTCCAGGCCGGCGGCAGGGCGCCGGAGCCCTACCGAGTCAGCGGTCTGGTGGCCGGCCGGTCCGCCGCAGGCCACGATGTCTGGTTCAGCCAGCGCACGGCACAGGCTCTCAGCGGCCGCCCCGAGCGCGCGGACGCACTGGTCGTTCTCGGCACGAAGGGGACGTCCGCCCAGTCGCTGCAGGCAGCCGCCCCCGGTCTCGTCGTCGCGACCGGCGCGGGCCGCGGCGACGTCGAGAACCCGGAGGTGGCGGCGGCACGACCCGACCTGATCGGCGTGTGTGCGTCGATCGGCGGTGTCGCCCTCCTGGTGGTGCTGCTGATCGTGACCGGTCTCCTGGACACGTCCGTACGAGACCGGACCCGCGAGCTCGCTGTCCTGCGCGCCATCGGTGCCACCCCCCGGCAGGTCCGCCGGGTGATCGTCCGCGAGACACTCAAGGTCGCGGTACCGGCGTCGCTCGTGGGCGGTCTGCTGTCGCTCGGGCTCGGCACCCTGCTGCACCGCTTCATGGTCGAGCAGGGCGTCCTGCCCCCGGGGCTGGGGCTCGCTCTGGGACCGTTTCCTGTTGTCGGTGCCCTGGCGCTCACGGTCCTCATCGCAGTCGGTTCCGCCTGGCTCGCGGCACGACGCATCTCCGGGATCCAGCCGGCCAAGGCCGTGAGCGAGACCTCCACCGAACCGACCCGGCTACCGCGCTGGCGCATGGTCACCGGCCTGGTGTTCCTGGTCGTCGGTCTCAGTGCGGCCGCCACCGCGTTCGCGTTCGGCGGGCAGGTGGCGACCGCGGCCATGGGCGGACTCGTACTCTCCCTCATCTGGGCCGCAGCTCTGCTGGGCCCCTGGATAGCCCGAACGGGCATCGCTGTCCTCGGCCCGATCATGCGTCTGCTGTTCCCGGTCCCAGGGCGGCTTGCCACCGACACGGCCACCGCTGCGGCCGTGCGACTCGCCTCGGTCATCACACCGATCGCGCTCGCGCTCTCCTTCGGCGCCAGCCAGCTGTTCGTGCAGACCACCGCGGTCAACGCCACCCGGACGCAGGCAGCTGCGGGTTTGCGCGCGGACCACGTCCTCGTCTCGAACGGGCCAGGCGTGCCCCGGGCCATGTACCAGGCAGTGAAAAAGACGGCCGGGCCGGGCACCGTAACCGCAGTGAAACGCACCACCGTGGTGATGTCGCTCGCGGACCAGCTCCAGTCCCTGCCCGCCCAAGGGGTGAAGGGCGCACTGTCGAACCTGGACCCAGGCGTGAAGGCGGGCTCGCTGAAGAGCCTGCGCGGCAAGAACACGGTCGCGCTCAGTTCGAACGTCGGCAGCGCGGCCGACGTCGGTTCGACCGTGTCTCTCCGGCTCGGCGACGGCACCCTGATCCACCCCAAGGTGGCAGCCGTCTACGACCGGGGCCAAGGCTTCGGGGATGTCCTGCTGCCTCACGATGTGGTCGCCGCCCACGTCACCGACGCGGGCCACGACGACTACCTCCTGGTCAAGGGAGAAGCCGACCTGCGACCGGTGCTCGACCGCTTCCCCGGGACCCATGCCACGTCCGCCGGGCAGTACGGTGCGGCTCTCACCGAGAAAGCCCGCCAGCAGGGCCTGCCCGGACTGCTCGCAGTCGCGGCGATCTCCCTGTTCACCCTGATCGGCGTAGTGACCACACTGGCCGTCGCCACCGCGTCCCGCCGTCGTGAACTGGCTCTGCTCCGGCTCATCGGCGCAACCCGCGGCCAGGTTCTGGCAATGCTGCGGCTGGAGACCTGCCTCGTACTCGGTACGGGGGCCGCCGTCGGCTCCCTGGTCGCAGCGGTGACGCTGCTGACCTTCGGCGGCGCGGTGACCGGTCTGTCCGCGCTGTCGGTGTCCCCCTCGGTCTGCGCGGCCGTACTCGGCACTGTGTTCCTGTCAGGCACGGCAGCTGTCATGCTGCCCGCCCGCCGGCTGCTGCGCCGCCGAGGGTCTCCTCGAATCACGTAGCGGAACCAGGTCCCGCCTCTCCCATGCTCCCCGTCCTCGGGCGGGGGCACAAAGAAGGGCCGTTCCTCCATGCGCCGCCACCATCACAGGACCAGGCCGCCACCGGCAGGCCGGGCGCACCACGACCACCTCTCCCTGACCCACTGAAGTTGTTCCCCTACCGACAGGAGTTGTTCCATGCGCGCACATGTATCGCCGAGGTTCCGTCCCACTCTTTCGCGAGGTGGCCGGCGTAAGGCCTTGCTCGCCGTGACCGTGCTCACCGGGGCCGTCATGACCACCGGCGCGCTGTTCCCGTCCGCGGCCTCCGCCGCCAAGCCGGACCCCGTTCAAAAAAGCCTGAACGCCCTGGTGACCGACGACAAGATGCCCGCCGTGCTGGCAAGCGTCGAGGACCGCGAGGGCCGGACGCGTAACTACACCGCGGGTGTCGGCGACCTCAGGACCGGGGCGAAGGTACCCAAGGACGGGCAGGTGCGGGCGGGCAGCAACACCAAGGCGTTCACGGCCGTGGTCGTGCTGCAGCTGGTCGCCGAGAAGAAGATCGCCCTGGACGCCCCCGTCGACACCTACCTGCCCGGCCTGCTGCGCGGTGAGGGGATCGACGGACGCCACATCACCGTCCGCCAACTCCTCCAGCACACCAGCGGCCTGCCCGAATACGTGGACACGCGCGCGATCCTCAAGGATCGGCAGAGGTACTACGAGCCGCGCGAGCTCCTCGACAGCGCACTCGCACAGAAGGCCCACTTCTCCCCGGGCGCGAAGTGGGAGTACAACAACACGAACTACCTGGTCGCGGGCCTGATCATCCAGAAGGTCACCGGCCGCCCGCTGGGCGAGGAGATCAACCGGCGCATCGCCGACCGCATCGGACTGCGCCACACCTACTTCCCCACACCCGGAGACATGACCATCCAAGAGCCCCACCCCAAGGGCTACCACCGGGACACAGCCGACTCGCCCTGGCGCGAGGTCACCGAACTCGACCCGTCCTGGGGTTGGGCCGCGGGTGCGGTGATCTCCACCAACAGCGACCTCAACCGCTTCTACAGCGCCCTCCTCGACGGCAAACTCCTGCCCCCGGCCCAGCTCGCCCAGATGCGCACCACCGTTCCCGCAGAAGCGGCCGGCCCGGGTGTCCGTTATGGACTGGGCCTGACCAGCAGGCCGTTGCCGTGCGGCGGCCTGTACTGGGGCCATGGCGGCACCATTCCGGGATACGACACCTTGGGAGGTGTCACAGAGGACGGCCGTGCAGTCAACATCGCACTGACCGCCATCCCGACCGACGCCGCCGCCGCACAGCACTCGCAGACCGCCGTCGAAACGACCCTGTGCCGCTGAAAGCCTCACTGCCCCAACCGGAAAGCCGCCGCTCCCGCACCGCGGGCCGCAGGCGCCCGATGAGGGCGGGTCAGGCCGGTGGGCGGGCCCTGCCGCCATCGGCGCTTGACGGTATCGGCGCTTGACGGTATCGGTCGCCGCTCCCGCTCGCGGGAACGGCGACCGGTACCCCGGCGGGCCCGTGCTCACGAGCGTTGCCAGGTCACCGGAGCGACGGCCCGTCCGACATTGCCCCACATCCTGCAAGAGCCCGTATCCGGTCCCGGAGTCGGAATCCGCCACCGTCACTGGGGCGCGCACCGACTCGCTCTTCGATCGCTCTTCACTGTCACGACAGGAGTTGTTCCATGCACGCACGTGTATCGCCGAGGTTTCGTCCCGCGCTCTCGCGAGGTGGCAGGCGTAAGGCCTTGCTGGCCGTGACCGTGCTCACCGGGGCTGTCATGACCACCGGTGCGCTGTTGCCGTCCGCGGCCTCCGCCGCCAGGCCGGACCCCGTTCAGAAAAGCCTGAACGCCCTGGTGACCGACGACAAGATACCCGCCGCGCTGGCAAGCGTCGAGGACCGCGAGGGCCGGATGCGTCACTACACCGCGGGTGTCGGCGACCTCAGGACCGGGGCGAAGGTACCCAAGGACGGGCAGGTGCGGGCGGGCAGCAACACCAAGGCGTTCACGGCCGTGGTCGTGCTGCAGCTGGTCGCCGAGAAGAAGATCGCCCTGGACGCCCCCGTCGACACCTACCTGCCCGGCCTGCTGCGCGGTGAGGGGATCGACGGACGCCACATCACCGTCCGCCAGCTCCTCCAGCACACCAGCGGCCTGCCCGAATACATGGAGTCCCCCGTCTTCGCGGACTTCCCCGCCGTCCGGTACCGGTACTTCGAGCCACGCGACCTTATTGACGGCGCCCTCGCGCAGAAGGCCCACTTCTCCCCAGGCGCGAAGTGGGAGTACAGCAACACGAACTACCTGGTCGCGGGCCTGATCATCCAGAAGGTCACCGGCCGCCCCATGGGCGAGGAGATCGACCGGCGCATCATCGACCGCATCGGACTGCGCCACACCTACTTCCCCGCCCCCGGAGAGACGACCATCCACGAGCCCCACCCCAAGGGCTACGAACGGGAAGCGGCCGACGGACCTCTGACCGACTACACCAACATGGACATGTCCATGGCGTGGGCGGCGGGTGCTCTGGTATCCACCAACAGCGACCTCAACCGCTTCTACAGCGCTCTCCTCGACGGCGAACTCCTGCCCCCGGCCCAGCTCGCCCAGATGCGCACCACCGTCCCCGCAGAGGCACGTGGCCCCGGCGTCCGCTACGGACTGGGCCTGACCAGCACGCCGCTGTCATGTGGCGGCGTCTACTGGGGTCACGGCGGAACCGCCCCGGGATACCGGACACGAGGAGGCGTCACAGAGGACGGACGCGCCGCCGGCATCGCGGTGACCACCGCCCCGACGGGTGCAGCCTCACAGCGGGTGGAGGCCGCCGTCGACACGGCGCTGTGCCGCTGACCCAGGCGGAGACGGGCGGGAAGACGGCCAGCGGGGTCGCCGGCGTCTTCCGGCGGGCCCGGCCGCGTTCCGTGGCCGGGAGCTGGACGGAATTGCCTCGGCGTTCTCCGTACCTCTCGGGAAGAATGAGCGCATGGAGCTGCGTGGGGACAAGGTCGTGCTGCGGCCGGTGGCCGATGGTGATGGTGCGATCCTCGAAGGGGTCGTGAGGGAACCGGAAGTCGCGGAGTGGTGGTCGCCCCCGGACGGCTACGAGCGCATGCTGGCTGTCGTTTTCGAGGGCGAGGTCATCGGCGCCGTCCAGTTCAATGAGGAGAACGATCCCGAGTTCCGCCACGCCGGCATCGACATCTTCCTGACGGCGAGGCACCACGGGAAGGGCCTCGGTACCGACACGGTGCGCACGCTGGCCCGTTGGCTGGTGCGGGAACGCGGCCATCACCGGCTGACCATCGATCCAGCCGCGGCCAACTCGGCGGCGATCCGCTGCTACGGCAAGGTCGGGTTCAAACCCGTGGGAATCATGCGGGCGTACTGGCGGAACCACCGGACGGGCGCCTGGCAGGACGGTCTGCTGATGGATCTGCTCGCTGACGAGCTGACCTGAACTCACGGCGTTCCGCAGCCCGTTGACCGACGCCTCCGGCCCCGCGCGCTCTACTCCCAGGTCGCGGTGTCGGGGTCGATGCCGTGGGCGCGCGCGTCGGCGTCGACGATGTGACGGAACCACGTGGCAAGGCCGGTGCGGATGCCGTCGTAGTGGGCGGCGAACGCCGGATCTGCCTCATACATGCGGCCGAGACAGACCTGCATCTGCCTGGTGAGGGGAAAGTACGAGGCGAAGACTTCGCGGTGCCGCTCGACGAGGTGATTCGCCTCCGGGCTGCCAGGTGTGACGCCGGCGTCCATCGCATCGGCGAGGGCGCGGTCGAGGGCGGCGACGGCATCGGCGATGGCCTGCCATTCCTCCGGGCCACGGGATGCGGAGCGTTCGGCGTACTGCCGCCATTGCGTCGTGTCCCCCCAGCGCTGACGGGCCAGGGCGGGCCCGTCCGGGTCCCACCGGGGGCCGAAGATCTCGGCCTGCTGCTCCGCGGTCAGCAGCAGGCCGCGCTCGTGGGCGTCGATCATCCGGTCCAGTCCGGCGCCGAGCTGCTGGAGGCGTTCGATCCGTTCCGTGACCTGGGTGCGCTGCGCGCGCAGTGCGCCGGGTACGTCTGCGGTCGAGTCGTCCAGGACGGCCCGAATCCTGTCCAGGCCGAGACCGATCTCGCGGTAGACGACGATGCGGTGCAGGCGTTCCAGGTCACCAGCGGTGTAGAGCCGGTATCCGGCAGCCGTGCGCAGCGACGGCCGCGCGAGACCGATCTCGTCCCAGTGGTGCAGCGCGCGGACCGTCACGCCCAGGCGCGTCGCGACCTGACCGACGGGCAGACCGTCGGCGTCAGTGGAATCAGGCATGCTCCTGATTGTCGCCGCGACCGGTGTCAGGCGGGGTGATCCCGATGGCCTCAAGGTTCCGCGCCTCCTGACCGGCCGGATCGAAGGGTTTCGCCGCGGTGAGAACGATCCGTGCGTTCTCGGGGGTGATCACCTCCACGTCGCGGGTGTTCCAGGGAGTGTCCCGTGGACCGTCCACCGATTCCGGGCGCAGCGCACGACAGGCCTCGACAAGGGAAGCGACCTGGCTGAGCACGCACGAGAAACTGACGCTCATCGCCGGCGCCTGCTCCGGAACGCTCTCCGCCCGCAGAAGGAGTACGTCCTGGAACGCCCACCGGCGCAGATGTACGAGGGTGCCGGGGATGCTGAACAGCTCGAAGAAACCGAGCCCACGAGTCCAGAAGTCCACCGAAACCGCCAGATCGGTCGTGGGGATCGTCGCGAACGCGGGCATTCCATAAATGCCACGGAACAGCTCCGGCGGAACCGCATCCGGGCCGGGGGTGGGCACGGGACTCATCTCGAACGCGTTGTAGTAGTCGCTCATGCACCCCACCCTCCGGCCTCACGCAACGTGAGGGTCAAGCCGTGTGTGGTGTCGGCCGACGCCGGCCCGCCGCGCGCTGATCCGCGCGGGCCACCCAGCCCGGCTGGGCCGCCCCACGGCAGTCACGACCGGCCAGGGTGGTCGGCGAGGCAGCGTGGGCTGAATCGGACGCGGTGCCGTGAGCATCGGCCGACGTGGCGAGGAATCGGATCGAATCCCGTCTATATAAACGGTGTTCCGGAAGACCAAACAACGTGAGACTGCCGAGGTCGAGCGCGCTCAGCTGGCCCAAAAGGTGTGCGAGGCGGATCATGGTGCGGCCGCGCACACATACGACCGGAGCGAGGAGGCATAGTCATGGATCACTCCCAGTGGAAGACACGGCAGACCAGAAAGCTTCTGGGGGAGGTAGTCGAGGAGTCGTCCGCCTATGTCGAGGCCGGGTACGCCTTCGCGCTGGGGCAGGCTGTCTATGACCGACGGACCGAACTCGGGCTGTCGCAGGCCGAGCTTGCCCGTCGCGCAGGGATGACGCAGCCGCAGATCTCCAATATCGAGGGCGGCGACTCCATTCCGACCCTGGCTCTTCTGACGCGCCTGGCCAAGGCTCTGGACGCCTCGCTCACCATTGATCTGGACGGCGACACCTCGGCGTTCTCCTTCACCGCGCACGAAGGCGGCGGTCCGGGTGGGATCGGAGCGGGCGGGCGCTCCTCGGCCGCCTGACGCAGCTCAGCCCCGGTACTCAGACGGCTCAAGCCCGCCGGAGCCGCTTGAGCTCCGGGGGCAGATGCCCTGGTCCGGGGCGCGGGGCTCGCTCGTATGCTCGGTTCATGACCGATCCTCAGCGCGGACGTCCGACGACCAATTCCATGCGGCGTGCCCTCAAGCGGGCCCGTGACGGTGTCGCTCTCGATGTGGCCGAGGCCGCCGTTCTGCTCCAGGCCAGGGGGGAGGACCTGACCGACCTCGCCGCCTCGGCGGCCCGGGTACGGGACGCCGGGCTGGAAGCCGCGGGGCGGCCCAGGGTGATCACGTACTCGCGCAAGGTCTTCATCCCGCTGACCCGGCTCTGCCGCGACAAGTGCCACTACTGCACCTTCGTCACCGTGCCCGGCAAGCTGCGGCGCGCCGGCCACGGGATGTTCCTCTCGCCCGACGAGGTGCTGGAGATCGCCCGCGAGGGCGCGGCCATGGGGTGCAAGGAAGCGCTGTTCACGCTCGGGGACCGGCCCGAGGACCGGTGGCCCGAGGCGCGGGAGTGGCTGGAGGCCGAGGGGTACGACGACACCCTCGCGTACGTCCGCGCCATGGCGATCCGGGTGCTCGAAGAGACCGGGCTGCTCCCGCACCTCAACCCGGGCGTACTGAGCTGGACCGACCTTCAGCGGCTCAAGCCCGTCGCGCCGTCCATGGGGATGATGCTGGAGACGACGGCCACCCGCCTGTGGTCCGAGCCCGGCGGCCCGCACCACGGGTCCCCGGACAAGGAGCCGGCCGTGCGGCTGAGGGTGCTGGAGGACGCGGGGCGGTCCAACGTCCCGTTCACCACCGGCATCCTCATCGGCATCGGGGAGTCGTACGAGGAGCGCGCGGACTCCCTCTTCGAGCTGCGCAAGACCGCCCGCGCCTACCACGGCATCCAGGAAGTCATCGTCCAGAACTTCCGCGCCAAGCCGGACACCGCGATGCGCGGCATGCCGGACGCCGAGCTGGAGGAGCTGGCCGCCGCCATCGCCGTGGCCCGGCACATCCTCGGCCCGTCCGCCCGCATCCAGGCCCCGCCCAACCTCGTCGACGCGGAGTACGCGCTGCTCATCGGCGCCGGGATCGACGACTGGGGCGGCGTCTCACCGCTCACCCCCGACCATGTGAACCCCGAGCGCCCCTGGCCGCACATCGACGAACTCGCCGCCAGGACCGCCGAGTCGGGCTTCGCGCTGCGGGAGCGGCTCACCATCTACCCGGAGTTCATCCGGCGCGGCGAGCCGTGGCTCGACCCCCGCCTCCTCCCGCACGTCCGCGCCCTCGCCGACCCGGAGACGGGGCTCGCCCGCGAGGACGCCACCCCCGCCGGACTGCCCTGGCAGGAGCCCGACGAGGAGTTCGGCGCCACCGGCCGCACCGACCTGCACCGCACCATCGACACCGAGGGCCGCACCGGCGACCGCCGCGAGGACTTCGACGAGGTGTACGGGGACTGGGAGGCGCTGCGCGAGGCCGCCGCGCCCGGCATGGTGCCGTCCCGGATCGACGGCGATGTGCGCGAGGCGCTGAGCCAGGCGGCCGACGACCCGACGAAGCTCACCGACGAGCAGGCGCTCGCCCTGCTCCACGCGGACGGCCCGGCGCTCGACGAGCTCTGCCGGATCGCGGACGCCCTGCGGCGCGACGTGGTCGGCGACGACGTCACGTACATCGTCACCAGGAACATCAACTTCACCAACGTCTGCTACACCGGCTGCCGCTTCTGCGCCTTCGCCCAGCGGCGCACCGACGCCGACGCGTACACCCTCTCCCTGGACCAGGTCGCGGACCGGGCGGCGCAGGCGTGGGACGTCGGGGCGGTCGAGGTCTGCATGCAGGGCGGCATCCACCCGGACCTGCCCGGCACCGCGTACTTCGACATCGCGCGGGCGGTACGGGAACGAGTGCCCGGCATGCATGTGCACGCCTTCTCTCCGATGGAGGTCGTCAACGGCGCCACCCGCACCGGGATGTCCATCCGCGACTGGCTGATCGCCGCGAAGGAGGCCGGGCTCGGCTCGATCCCCGGTACGGCGGCCGAGATCCTGGACGACGAGGTCCGCTGGGTCCTCACCAAGGGCAAGCTGCCGACCGCGACCTGGCTCGAAGTCATCAGGACCGCCCACGAGGTGGGCCTGCGCTCGTCCTCCACGATGATGTACGGGCACGTGGACCAGCCGCGCCACTGGCTCGGCCACCTGCGGACGCTGGCCCGTCTCCAGCAGGAGACCGGCGGCTTCACGGAGTTCGTCACGCTGCCGTTCATCCACACCAACGCGCCGGTCTACCTCGCTGGCATCGCCCGCCCCGGCCCGACCGACCGCGACAACCGGGCCGTCACCGCGATGGCCCGGCTGCTCCTCCACCCGCACATCACCAACATCCAGACCAGCTGGGTCAAGCTCGGCACGGAGGGCGCGGCCGAGATGCTCCGCTCGGGCGCCAACGACCTGGGCGGCACCCTGATGGAGGAGACCATCTCCCGGATGGCCGGGTCGAGCTACGGCTCGTACCGCTCCATCCAGGACCTGATCGCCATCGCGGAACTCGCGGGCCGGCCCGCGAAGCCGCGTACGACGCTGTACGGGGAGGTTCCCGAGGAGCGGGTGTCGGCGGCGGCGGCGTCCGACGGGCACCTTCCGGAGCTGCTGCCGGTACTGCCGGACTGAGACGGTCCAGGAGGCGGGGGCGGCAGCCGAACCGCTCGTGATCGGCCGGCACGGCGTCGAGCACGAGCGGTTCGGGGGCGGCCCGCTTCCGGTCCACACCGGCGTGGCCGTCCAGCGCCGGATTTCCTCGCCGTCATGGGCGGGCGACGCCCCGGCACCAGCTGTGCTCCCCGACGAGCGGACCCGCGGACCCGCGGACCCGCGGACCTGCGGACCCGTGGTCCCGCGGACCCGCTGCACAGGTCGAGGATCAAGTCAGTCCAGGCGGCGCGGGGTTCCGAGGAGCCCTGCCTCGACGTCAGTCGGTTGCAGTTTGACCAGCTTCCGGTGCTGAGTCGTACACCACAGCACCATGTCGTCGCCGAGTACGGGCAGCGCCTCCGCCTGTACCTGGGGCAGCCGCAGAATCCGGGCGAGGACCGCGGCCTCCTCCGGGGAGACCCGCTGGATCCCGACCAGTCCCGCGTTGCCGAGCAGCCTCGGCGCCGTCGGGCCCAGGAACGGCAGCAGCGTCAGCACGGACTGCCACGGTCCGGTCGCCAGCCGGCTGCGCGGCGGGCGCATGCCGCAGTCCCTCACGACCAGGACGGGGCTGGTGACCGACGCGCCCTGCGGTCCCACCTGCTTGACGTCGTGCACCGTCATGCATTGCTGCCCGCCGCCCGCGGCCTGCGCGAGTCCCGTCCACGCCTCCGGCCTGGCCGTCTCGACGGCGACGCGCGCACCGGTGCCGGCTGTGCGCAGCGCCAGTACCTGCGTCGTCCACAGACTGCCGATGACCACGACATCGAGCTGAGCGGGGCGGAAGAGGCCGAGTACCGCGGGCTTCCCCTTCGCGTCGACGCCCGCTACGACTCCGTCGTCACCGAGCGGCAGCGACAGCGCGGCGAGCTGTTCCACGGGCAGTACGTGCCGGTCGCGGCGTGGGCCGAGCAGTCCGAACCCGGCCCTTCCCCGTCCGGCCACCGGTGGGGCGGAAGCAGCCGGAGCGGCAGTGGCGGAGGGCGTCCTGGGGTGGGTGGTCAACGGGTACCTCCGAGGGGCAAGGTGGCGAGCACGCCGGGCAGTTGTTCGCGGTCCAGCCGTACGAGGCCGACCTTCACTCCTCGCGCGGCGCGCTCCAACTTCCGTCGCACCGACACCAGTTCATCACTCCCGCGGGCGGTGAGGCGAACGTGTCCGCTGACGGCCGGTGTGCCACCGGACCCGCGCGACACCGTCAGGCTGAATGTGCTGGCCAGCGCCGGCATCGACGTCAGGAGTGCCACCAGTTGTGCCGCTGGCGCAGCACCCGCGCCCAGGTGCGGCCAGCGGCCGACCCAGTAGGTCGTGTGCCAACGGTCGTCGCAGCGCCAGGCGCGGGTGGATTCCGTGGTGCGCCGCTGCGGCGCATCCGTCCGCACCGCCAGCGCGCTGGCCTGCGGATTCACCCCGGCCGAGGTCGCGAGGGCGGACGTCACCTGCGCCTCGGTCAGTACCGAAGCGTCGAACCCCGCCCCTACCAGGCGGCTTGCCAGCTGATCCGTGGCCCGCAACAGCGCGCGCTGCGCTCCGTCGATGCCGCCGCCGCGTGCCCGCACCGCCTCCGGACACAGCTCCGGGTCGAGTTTCAGCGCGATCCACGTCAGCCGGATCGCGGGGGTACCGGCCTGGGCCTGGAGCGGAGCGTACGACCGTGCCGCCGCGGCCTGTTCAGGCAGATGCGGTCCGGGCGCGGGCTGTGTGTGCTGCACGACCTGCACCGACTCCAGCCGGATGTCGTCCACCTCCAGGGCGTCGTGCAGCAACCCGAGTTCCAGCGGCCGCGCGTCCCGGGCCATCCGCAGCGGTTCGTCCCGTGGCTGCACGAGCAGCAGGGCTGTCAGGAACGTTCCGTCACCCACCATCCCGATCGTGCGCTCGCGCTGCCGGTCGGTGTAGGCGTACGTCCGCAGCGCCGCCTCGCATTCGACGACCGGCGCCAGCGCGGGGTCCACCCCTTCCGCGGACCACGGCTGCCGCGCGGCCCTCAGCCGTCGGCGCAGAGCCAGGATGGTGGTGAACCACTCCATCACCGGCCGCCCCCGCCGCCGCAGAACCGCCAGCAGCACCAGCGCCGCCGCGACCAGGCCCATCGGCACCAACAGGATCCTGTTCGTCACCCACGCGACAAGCATCAGCGCGCCGGCGACCTCCATCAACACCACCTGGTGCAGCCGCACTCCACCGATCCGCCCCGGCTTCGGGTGCACACTCATCACTGCGGTCGTCGCGCTGCTCATCCCCCGGTATGTCCCTCCGTGTCACGGCACTAAGGCGTGTGCGAGTCGGACCGACGCTATCGGCACACCGGCCCGCGACCGCCCACTGTCCCACGCCCGGCGATGAGGGGTTCGAAGGGGGGTTCACGGCCCGCCCGGTCGGGCCGGGGTGTCGGCCGACTCCTTGAAGCATGTACCCGCACGGCGGTGGACGAGCGGCGGCGGGCATAGTGGGGGCGGTTCGCGAGGCATCTACAACCACGGGGAGAAATAGGGCAGATGGCATCACGGCGGGACGAACTCAATGCCTACACCTTCGCGAAGAAGCGGCTGGTCGCCGCCTTTCTGCAACCGTCCGCAGCCAATTCGGACGAGGGGGCGCCGCGCCCGCTGCGGGCCGTGCTGCCGGGAGTGGTGGTGGGCGCCCTGCTGGTGGCAGGCTTCGGAGCCTGGGGGATCTTCAAGCCCAAGGTACCCAACGGCTGGGACGACCCCGGTGCCCACGTCATCGTCGGCAGTGAATCGACAACCCGATACGTCGTCCTGGAGACCGAAGGCGTCAAGCGCCTGCACCCGGTGCTGAACTTCTCCTCCGCGAAACTGCTCCTGGACCCGGACAAGTCCTCGGTGATCCAGGTGGCGGAGTCCGAGCTGGACAGCGGAAAGCTGCAGCGCGGTCCGATGCTCGGCATCCCGTACGCACCCGACCGGCTGCCCAGCGCGGACGAGGCGGGCCGGAACAAGCTCTGGGCGGTCTGCGAGCAGCCGGGCGCCGGTGCCGGTGACACCGTGCAGAAGGCGGTCTTCCTGCTCGCCGACCGAGAAGCGGACAAGGTGGGCGGCAAGCAGCAGCTCCACGGCGGCCAGGCCCTCTACGTCGAGGCGGACGGCGGGGGCGGCACGCGCTACCTGGTGGATGCGGACGGCACGCAGCACGCCATCGGGACCACCGGAGGCGACAAGCCCTCGGCCCGCGACGAGGTGCTGCGCCGCTCACTGTTCAGCGAGGGCGCACAGCCCCAGAAGGTCACCAAGGACTGGCTCGCCACCCTGCATGCCGGCAAGCCCATCGACTTCCCGAGGTTGCCCGGCAAGGTCGGTGACCCGGCCGGCGTCAGCGGCCTGGACCCCCGCCTGGACAAGGTGGGCACGGTACTCAAAGCCGTGGCCGGTACCGGCATGCAGCATTACGTCGTCCTGCCGCGGGCGGTCGCGCCTGTGTCCGACCTCGTCGCCAGGCTGCTCCTGACGAGCCCGGAGGCGGCGGTGCTGGGCCAGAAGGCACAGGCCACCGAAGTCGGACCGCAGTCCTTCACCTCTTCCCCGGACGAGTTCTACGCGAAGTACGGCTGGCCGAAGAACGTCCCGACACAGGCCAACGACACGTCGGCCCGGACCGGAACCGTCTGCAACGTGCTGCACGGCGTCACCTCGGCGGGCGTGCCGAAACTGACCACCTGGGCCGGTCCCGGGTATCCGGTCCGCTTCCAGGACGGGGCCACCAGCGCCTACGTCACGCCGGGCAGCGGTGTGCTGTACCGGCAGTTCAACGGAACTTCCACCACCACCGGTTCGCTCTTTCTGGTGACGGATACCGGGCTGCGCTACGCCGTGCAGACGAACAACGACAGCAGCGCGGACCCCTCGAAGATCGGGACCACCGAGAAGCCCATGACGCCGGAGGAGCAGGCCGCCGAGATCAACCAGGCCCAGACCAGGCTCGGCTACAAGGACGTCAAGCCGCTGCCGGTGCCGGACAACTGGTCCGGCCTTCTGCCCAAGGGACCCCGGCTCGACACCAACAGTGCCAAACAGCCCCAGAGTTCCTGAGAACGGAGAGGAGGAAGCGCGTGATGATCACACGCAACGGATTCCGTTCTTCGGCCGTCGTGCTGCTCCTGATGTGCGCGGCGGGCGTCGGCCTGCCTGGGTTCGCGCAGTCTCCCGCGGCAGCCCTGGACTCCGACCCGCAGACGGGTTCCGAGGGCAGCGGTGAGTGCACCTTTCCGATGAAGAAGCAGATCCAGGGCCGTCCCTGGGCGCTCCAGCGACTGGTCTTCGACCAGCTCTGGCAGGACACCAAGGGAAAGGGGGTCCGGGTCGCGGTGATCGACACCGGTGTCGACGACACCAATCCGCAGCTGAAGTCCGCTGTCGACCGGGCGTCCGGGACCGATCTGCTTCCGCCGTCGAAGGACGGGTCTCAGGACCCGGCCGCGGATGGCTCGGCATCCAAGGGCAAGGGAGGTGGTGGTGATGGCACATCCGATCTCGTCGGCCACGGCACCAAGGTCGCCGGCATCATCGCGGCCCGCCCACGTCCGGGCACGGGGTTCGTCGGTCTCGCTCCGGAAGCGACGATCATCCCCATCCGGCAGAACGACGACAAGGGCGCCGGCACCGCCGCGACGATGGCCGCGGCCATCCGCCACGCCATCGCGAAGGGCGCCCGCGTCATCAACATCTCCCAGGACACCGCCAAGCCCCTGCGAGCCGACTCCGACCTGGCGCTTGCCGTGCGCGAGGCCCTGAGCAACGACATCGTCGTGGTCGCGTCCGCGGGTAACGACGGTCTCGCGGGCCAGGTCAAGGCGACGTACCCGGCGGCCTATCCGGGCGTCCTGGCGGTGGCCGCGTCGGACCGCAACGACGAGCGGGCGCCGTTCTCCCAGATCGGAGCCTTCGTGGGGGTTGCGGCGCCGGGCGTCGACATGGTGTCCACCGTCCCGAAGGGCGGTCAGTGTGTCGACAACGGCACCAGCTTCTCGGCCCCCTACGTCGCCGGAGTAGCCGCCCTCCTACGGGCCAAGCACCCGCGCTGGACGCAGTCCCAGGTGGTCGCCCAGATCGAGCAGACCGCCGAACGCGCGGTCAAGGGGCGGGACGACTTCATCGGGTGGGGAGTGGTCGATCCGGTGCGCGCCCTCAACGACGACGAACACCCGCCGAGCGCACCCACCCCGGACCGCGCGGTGTCGGACGGTCCCGTCGGACCGGAGCCGATCGCCCTCCAGTTGGGGGAGACCCGGCAGGAGCGGATCACCCGGTTCTCGGTCTACGCGATGGCCACCACGGGCCTACTCGTCGCAGTGATCGCGGGCACCGCTATCGTGCTGAGGGACCGTCGCCGCCGGGATTAGGTGAATGCCCAACAACTCGGTGCAGAACTATGGCGGTTGGAATCAGTAGCGGCCGCAGCTAAAGTGATAATTGACAACTTTGGTCCGATGCAAACGTGGCACCCGACATTCGGGCAATCCGCGACATCCGATTCATGGGGGAAGGTGCGTTATGGGAGACAAGCTCAAGCTTTCAGCCGATCAGATCGACAAGCTCATCGGCGAACTCGGCCATATGCATGACACGCTCGAAGGCAGGATCACCAGCCTCAACGCGGTCATCGACGCCGTCGAAGGCCACTGGAAGGGCATTGCGGCCAACGCGTACAACGGCCTCCAGACACAGGTCAACCTCGACGTGCGCAATTTGAAGGAGCTCCTCGCCTTCACCAAGGAAGCCGTTCAGATGAGCCGTGACGGCTTCGACGCGGAGGAAGTGGAGCGGCTCAACAGCTTCAAGGGTGTCGACGGCGGCAACCTGGGCAGCAACGGCGTTCTGGACCGTTTCCAGGTCTCTTCGTAACCCGTCCTCATCCCGCCTCGCATCAGGAGACCGTTTCAATGGAGATCACGTACTCCGGGGTCGTCGAAGCCTCTAACCAGGTCAAGTCGACCGCCGACACCATCAAGACCCAGCTCGGCGAGCTGAACGCCAAGGTCAAGGCCGTCGTCGCCACCTGGGACGGTGAGACGCAGCAGGCGTTCTACGACCGGCACAGTGGCTGGGACCTCAAGGTGAACCACATGCACGAGACCTTGACGACCATTTCGAGGAAGCTCATGGAAGCCACCGAGGGCTACCGCGCGAATGACCTGGCCCAGGCCAGGCGCTTCCACGGCTGACCCAGGCTCAGATGAATCACGACGGAACCGGCACGCTGTGGGTGTGGGATGCGCTGACCGCGTCCCACACCCGTGCGGGCGGTTCCGCGGCACTTTAGGGGAGGTGCTTCCATGGGTTCTCAACTTCCGGACGATGGACCGAAGCCGCCGATGTACGGCCCGTTCCTTCCGGGCAAGGGGCCGAGCGCGCCGGATCTGGCGGCGCCCACCGAGTCCCTGCAGAAATTCAAGACCCGTGTGGACAATCTGCTGATCAAGCTCGACGGGTCACCGGCCGCGCACACCCGCATCACTGAACAGAAGGTCACACCCGCCGCGTACGGCACCGGCTTCCCGGAGGCCATAGGGCTGTCGAGTGCCTACGACATGGTGCACGCGCGCCTGGAGCTGCTGTCCAAGACGCTCGGTGATCAGCTGGAGGCGATGGGCATCGCGGTCGACATGGCCGACCGCGGCTACGAGAACGTCGACCAGGAACACTCCGAGCGCCTGCACGCCATCCAGCAGCGCACCGAGATCTACTACAAGAAGCCGGAAGCCGACAAGGATCCGGGAGCGCCCGCAGAGCGCAAGGACGAGACCGGTGGGGGTTCGTCCAGCGGATCAGACGGCTTGTAACACCTGAAGTGAACGGGGGACAGGGGTAACCATGGGTGACTCAAAGAAGCTGCCACCACTCAACGCCTGCTACAACACCAGCGACTTCGAGCATGCGTCCTACTACGACATGCTCAACATGGTCAGTGGCGTCAACGCCACGGCGATCATTAGCCGTGGCACCGCTCTCGTCGACGCGCAGACCGAGATCGAGAAGATCGGCACCGAGCTCAAGGAGCACGTCGGTCGTACCACGGGCTGGAAGGGCGCGGGCGGTGAGGCCTTCCGCGAGTGGGGCAACGACTTCGCCAAGGAGACCCTGAAGCTGGCCGACTACGCCGGCACCGCGGGCACCTCGCTGCAGACGGCCGGCCAGGCCCTCAGCGAGGTGGCCAAGGTGATTCAGGGCCACCCTGACGCCGTGCAGATGTGCTTCGCGGACGCGGAGAAGGAAAAGGCCCGGATCAAGGCCGTCGAGACGGCGCGGAACGAAGCCATTCCGCAGATGAACAAGCTCGCCTCGTACTACCTGATGGCACAGCAGTCGATCTCCTCGCAGGAGGAGCCGAACTTCAGGCCGCTGCCGGAGGAAGTCGTTCCGGCCAGGCCGGTCGACAACTCGCAGACGCGCTACGGCGCTCCGCGAAGCGATTCCGGTAGTACGAACTCAGTGACAGGTGCGCAGAACGGCAGCACATCGACGGTCGATCACCACTACACCACCGTGCGTCCCGACGGCGTCACCCCATCCTCTGTGGACGGCACACCCGTGATCCACACGCCGCAGCACGTCACCGCGGTGCCCGGGGTCCCGGACACCACGGGGACGAACATCGACACGGTGACGATGCCGCAGGCCCCGACGCCTACCACGGTTCCGCCCACCGTTGGGATTCCGCCGCAGGGCCCGAGTGGTGGCGGGCACCAGACGCCTCTTCCGCCCGTGGTGATGCCCTCGCCTCCAGGTCCGTTCGGTCCCGGAGGCGGCCCCGGGCGTATTCCCCCCAACGGTCCGGGCGGCAAGGGCGACATCGGACACGTCCGGCCTCCGACGATCAACCCCGACAGGGGCGGCGTTGAAAGCGTCCGGCCTCCCATGGGCACTCCCGGCCGGGGTGGCGTCGAAGGCGTCCGGCCTCCGATGACGACCCGGACCGATACCGGTATCCACGGCGGTACGCCGGCCCAGGGCCGGACCGCGGGCGGCCCGGTCCGGGGCTCGTTGCGTGGCACGGTGATCGGCGGCGAGAGACAGTCGACCGGTCACGGAATGATGGGCGGCGGTTCGCAACGGCTCGTCACCGAGCCCGGTGGCACCGTGCGGACACCACGCGGAACGCAGCCGGGGGCTGGACGGGAGTTCACCCCGGGTGGATCCGGACTCGTCCGCGAATCGCCGCGAACGGGCGGTGCAATGGGTCCGATGGGCGGTGCGATGGGCGGCGTGTCCCAGGGCACACGGCGACGTGACGGCGCGCACCCGGGATACCTCGCCGATGACGAAGAGACGTGGGCCACGGGGGACGACGGTGTTGTTCCTCCCGTGATCGACTAGAGCCGGTTCCGGAGCAGCGACGCCGGATGGCGGACAGAGAACGAGTGGGTGGCATGAGGTCAACGGTCAGGCGTCAACGCAGGCGTGCGTCGGCGGTGGTGGCAGCACTGGGTTCCCTGCTCGTCATCGGCGGCGCCATCGCCCCGGCCGCGGCCGCGGACACCATGCGCGACCGCGAGTGGTACCTGGACCGGATGCAGGCCCCTGAGATGTGGAAGGTCAGCACTGGTAAAGGGATCACTGTTGCTGTTCTGGATACCGGTGTGATCCCCTCTGTCCCTGAACTGACGGGGAAAGTGCTCCCGGGGAAGAACTTTGTCGAGCCTCAGCTGGGTGCGCACAAGGACAAGGACGGGCATGGCACCGCCATGGCGATGCTCATCGCGGGTAACGGGGTGAACGGTCAGGGGGTGAAGGGGCTTGCGCCGGACGCGCACATTCTTCCCTTGACCGTCTTCGGTTCCTCCAAGGAATCGGGCACCAATAGCGTTCCGGCTCTGGTCGCGGCCATCCGGTATGCCGCCGACAGCGAAGCCAGGATCATCAACATGTCTTTGGCCTACGAGTACTTCTTGGTTGATGAGGGCGAGAGGGCCCAGATCCAAAAGGCAGTGGATTACGCCGTGCAGCGCGGGAAGCTGCTGTTGGCGGGAACCGGCAACAGGGGCGACAAAGGGAACGATGTCGGCTACCCGGCGGCTACCCCCGGGGTGGCGGGCATTGGGGCCGTCGACAAGACATCCTCGGTAACTAAGTTCTCTGTGTCAGGCCCCCAGGTGGCGCTCGCCGCCCCAGGTGACGAAATCCCGATCCGCTGCGTCGACGGCGTGCCCGGATACTGCAAAAGCAACGGCACTAGTCAGGCCACGGCCATCGCCTCCGCCTCAGCCGCCCTCATCTGGTCCAAGCACCCCTCCTGGACCGGTAACCAGGTCCTCCGCGTCCTGATGAACACCGCCGGTAAACCAACCGAGGGCGCGATCCCCAGCCGCTACATCGGCTACGGCACGGTCCGCCCCCGCGTGGCCGTCCTCGGCGACCCCGGAGACCCGGGCCCCGCCGACGTGAACCCTCTGGTGGCCGCCCGGTCCCCGGAGAAGTCCCCGTCGCCGTCCGCCCCAAGCGGATCCGGCAGCCCCTCGAATGCCTCGAAGCCGTCGGCCTCACCCGCTGCCTCGGCTCAGGCCGATGACGACAAGGGCGTCGGCGCGATCGCCTGGATCGCTGTCGGAGTCGGCGTGGTCGTCGTTGTCGGCGCGGTGCTCCTGCTGCGCCGGAGAGCTGCCGGTCTCCGGCGTTGAGCTCGCTTCATCACTCACCCACCTCCAATCGAACTCACCTGTGTGCACAGGCCATGAGGGAAGCATCGTGAACGAAGAATTCATACAGGGCCTGCAGCATTTCCAGCAGCAGGCACTGAACCTGCAGAACATGATGACAAGCCTGCAGAACCAGATGCCCCAGGGCGCCGAAGGAACGGATGCACAGGGTGCCGTGACCATCCGATTGGCATCGGACGGGCTCCCGGAGTTCATCAAAGCCGCCTCGGACTGGCAGCGCAGGCAGTCACCCGAGGCCATCGGGGCCGTCGTTGTCGAGGCGTACGGGGCGGCGATGAGCGCACAGATGGAGGGCCTGTCGCGTTCCTTCGACGAGACGGACTGGCAGGCCAAGGCCGACCGAATGGACGATTCCCTCGCCGCACCAGGCCCTTCGGGTCCGGCGGAGACGTCCTCAGCGGCAGCGGGTATCCCCGAACCGGATCTGCGTTACGTCGTCCCGCGGAGCCTCGACGAGGTGACCGAGGACATGCTCTCGGCGTTCGACGCGGTGGAGCAGCTCGCGATGGAGGTCCCCGAGCCGGTGCACGCCACCGGTAAGTCGACGGCCCACCGCGTCGTGCTCACCGTGGCGAAGGGTGGCCTCGTCTCCTGCGAGGTGGATCCTCAGTGGGCGATGAAGCAGTCGTCCATCGGGCTCAACCAGGCATTCGAGGAGGCTCTGGCCGATGCCCGCGACAAGCTCAGCGCTCTTGAGGCCACCGCCGGGGACGGGGTGGCCAACCTGCAGCTCGGCAGCCTGCTGAACGAGGCACTGGCCATTCTGAGTGACCCTCGGCGCCTTGCCGAATAACTTCTGAAGGGATTGAAGAAATTGGCTGACCCCAATCTCAAAGTCATTACCGACGGACTGCGTACCGACGCGGCCATGTGGGACGAACAGAGCAACGCGATGAAGGCGGTCCACACCGCGGTCGAGGGAACGCGCATGAACCACCTTCAGGCTGGAGTGTTCCAACTCCTGGTGTCGGCCTACGGAGCCGTTGTCGATCAGGTTTCTGAGCGCAGTGCCGAGGGTGCGGTACAGATGGCGGCAGTCGCCACGGCCTTGTACAAGAATGCGAAAGCATACGACGACCACGAGGTCGACACGAAGAAGCACGTAGATCACGCCTACTAGACGGGGAATCGAATGGCTTTCAACGCGGCACAATACGAAGCAACCTCTCAGAAACTGACCTCCGGAATCCAGACGCTCTCGACGAAGCTGAACCAGGTCGGTCCGAAGGCGGAATCCACCGCGAACCACTGGTACGTACCCGATGTGATCGCGAAGGCCCTGATCTGGGCCGCGAACAAGGTCATCGAGGCCGCCTCCTGGGTCCTCAACAAGATCAAGGAGCTCCTGCAAGGGATAGCGGCGCCCGTCTACCTGGCGATGCACACCTGGGACTGGCAGTCGGAAATCCGCGGGAAATCCTCGGGCGTCGCCGGCAGCACCACGGCCGACCAGCTCCAGTCCCTCAAGAACTGGACCGGCGAGGCCGCCACTTCCTACACGACGGCAGTCAAGGCCCAGCCGATCGCGGCCGCCAAGATCGGAACGACCGCTGACAAGGTCGCCACGGGTCTGGCGCTGTGCGCCACTGCCGGACTGGCGTTCTACGTCTCGCTGGCTGTCATCCTGGCTCAGTACATCGTGACCATGATCGGCGCGATCGCAGCGCTGGGTTCCGTTGTCTTCTCCTGGGCGGGTGCGGCCCTCATCGTCGGAGACACCACGGTGAGCATCGGCTACATCATCACGGCCGTCACCGCGCTCCTCGCTCTGCTGGGCGCACAGGCCCAGCAGATGTCCGCCATCGAGGGCGAAGCGCGTGACATGACCGCCTACCCCAATGGCCACTGGCCCGTCGCAGCACCGTGAAGTCCGGCGTTCGTCCGACGCCGGACCATCGGTCGGCACGGTACCGGGCGCGTGGATTCATCGGATCAACAGGCAGGTGCACTTCATGTATGGATTGCGGGTAGTCCTCTGGTTCATCGGCCTGGTGGCCCTGGTGTGTTCCTTCTTCCTGATGAGATCGGATCTCCCCAAGGCGGTCCTGGTTCTGTGCATGGTCGTGGCCGTCGCCTGCCCGGTGGCGGCCGAGTCCCATGCGGCCTGGCGGAGGCAGGGCGCGAGCCAGGTGGAGCAACGCGACTGGTACGCCCAGAACTTCGGCTCGATCGACGCCCTGCGGCAGGCCGTTGACGAGCAGGGTCTGCGTCGCATCCGCGACGAGAAGGGGTCTGTCAACGCGGTACGGGAGGTCAAGCGCCAGCTTCCCCGGCTTCCGTTGGACGTGGCAGCAACCCTGGTCAAGGCATTGTGAGCCCGCGTGCCATAAGCGACGCGACGTACCGCGGGAATTGAATGCGCTGAGGGTGGGCAGCCCGCCGCTGGACTGCCCCCTCCTCCGTCCCGCTCAGTCCGCGTCCGTCGCCGCCCAGTCAGTCCCTCCGGACCAGGGAGGGTGTGCTGCTCGGGGGACGTGCTCGCCCTGCACTGCTTGATGACGCCGGGAAGGCAAGATTTTCGAAATCGCAGGCGATGGTTTCGTATGTACTGGATTCGAGTACCGCTTTGGTGTGCCGCCCTGGCCTGCTTTTACGTGGCGTTCTTTCACCGGCCTGACAGCACCCCGTTGGTGGTGCTCTTCTGCTGCTGGGCATTCTCCTCCCGCGCTGCTTCGAGAGATACGCGCAACGCGGCGCCAGAGGATTGGAACGCCTCGCCATCCGCTGGAAACACTGCACCGAACTTCACGACACCTTTGTCTCAATCGCCTGCAGCCTCATCTGCTACCGACGTCTCAAAAAGGGCCCACGCATACGAGCGCACACTCGCAGCCTGACCACCACAACGATCGTGTCCGTCAAAGCGGAGCAAGCTCACCCTGGAAGGAGCCGCACCCAACTCGGTTTCTTCACAATGGTGATGCAATGCGGTGGCTGTACTAGAAATCGGCAAACTTATCAAGCCACCGTGTTAGTGTGCGAATGCGCGATCAACTCACAGCACCATAGGGACAGATGGGCACAACCGTGCAAATCTGGGAACAATTAGAAGGGACAAGCGTGAGTGGTGACATATTCCAAGAACTGCAGCAATTCCAAGAGTATGCGAACAAGATGCAGCAACTGATGTCTGAGATGCGCGACCAGATGCCTCAGCACGCCGAGGGCGAGGACGCGCAGGGAGCCGTCAGAGTCCGGGTGATAGCCGGCGGTATCCCGGAATCGATCAAGGCCGCATCTGACTGGCAGCGTAGGCAGCCTCCCGAGAATCTTGGTGCAGCTGTTGTCGAGGCGTACGGGTCCGCCCTGAGCGAGTGGATGGAGCGCTGGTCGGGTGGCCTCGCACAGGCGGACTGGGAAGCCCGAGCTCACCAGTTCGACGGCACCCTTGGCCAACCTGCATCGGCAGGGACGGCCTCAGCGCCTCCGGAGACATTCGAGCGGGACGTGAGGTACGTCGTTCCGCGGCCACTCGAGGAAGTGGCCGAAGATGTGCTGACAGCCTTCGACGTGGTCGAGCGGCAGAACCCGGAGTCATCCGTGCAGCCCGAGATGAAGGGGGACTCTGCCGCGCGCCGGGTCGTAATTACCCTCGGTTCGCAGGGTCTCGCCTCGTGCGAGGTGGACCCGGAATGGGCAGCCCGGCAGTCAGTTGTGCGACTGAATCAAGCGCTTGATGATGCATTGGCCGACGCACGCGCCAAGTCCAGCAGTGCTGAAAGCAGCGGCCCGGACGCCGTTGCAGACCTGAACCTGGGCGGCCTGCTGGATGAGGCTCTGGCCATCATGAAAAACCCGCGGCACTTCATCTAGGGAAATCCTGAAGGGGTTGAGAGCTTTGGGAAAAGACCTCAAAGTCATTACCGATGCGATACGTACTGATGTGCGCACGTGGGACGAGCAGGCCAAGTCAATAGGCGAGGTAGCCGCTTCCATTCAGGGGATGCAGCCAAATCCGACCGAACTTGGAATCTTTGCTCCGCTTTTCGTCACCTATACCGGTGTCATCGCTCATCTCTCAAGTCGATGCGGCGAAGGGAACGTTGAAATGTCGAAAATCGCCGACGAGTTGGTCAGGAACGCGAAGGCTTACGACGATCAAGAAGTAGATACCACGAAATCCGTTGAAGGCGCTTACTAGACGGAGATTCGAAAAGAACGGGGCTCCTCATGGCATTCAATCCCGAGCAATTCCAGGCGATTATCGATAAGTTGAACTCTGGCCTTACAACTATATCGAAATATGTGACTGAAATAGGCCCAAAGGTAGAGTCGGCGGTGAACCACTGGTATGTTCCGGACGCCGTCGCGCGGGGATGTATCTGGATAGCGAACAAGCTCATCGAAGGCGTCAATTGGATTATTAAAAAGATTGTAGACATCCTGCAAGGGGCGTTTGCTCCTGTCATCATGTTCTACAACGCCATACAGTGGCAGGGGGAAGAGATTCGAGGGAAGGCGTCCGGCGTCTCGTCCTCTACGCAGAAGTTCAACCTCACGGCTCCCAAGTACTGGGAAGGCGCAGGGGCAACCGCATACACCAATGCCATCTTCCCTCAGTCCGGCGCTGCCGCTCAAGTCGCCTCCAGCGCGAGCACAGTAGCGGGCTGCCTCACAGCCTGTGGAGTGGCGGGATTCGCGTTCTACACCGCAGTAGCAGTCTATATGGCTCAGCTGATCCCTGTCCTGGCTGCCTCGGCTGTTGCGGCTCCTACTGTGGCGGGTTTTCCTCCTGCCGCAGCTGCTGTCACGGCGGAAGCAGCTCTCGGACCCGCCGTCATCGGGGGCGCTGCGCTCGCCGTGCTGTCCGTGATCGGCACTGAGCTCACGGTGCTGGGTGAACTCTCGGGCGAGAAAACCGACAAGAGCGCCTTCCCGCACGGGGGGCACTGGCCGGTCGGAACGGTCTGACGTCCTCGCTCAGCCGTCGACTTCATCATTTCCGAGATGGCGATTGGCGCTGCGCTTCTCTTGAGCTGTAGAGGATGTAGATATGAATAAAACTCGCGTGGCTCTCTGGGTTGTTGCACTGGCATCATTCGGATGGCTCGCGCTACCGCTGCTCACTGGTGACATGGACGACCTTGCCCCTAAGAGCATGATCGGCATCCTTTGTGCGCTGGCGTTTTTTTGCCCAGTGATCGCAGAGGTGCTTGAGAGACGGCGGAAGATGCGCGGTTGAGGTAAGTGGCCGTCCGCGACTGTTTGATGCGGGTGCGGCGCTGCCGAATTGATTCTGCTGGCTCGGCAGTGCTCGATGACGCCGGGAAGGCAGGAACTTTTGAATGACGGGTGATGGTTTCGCATGTGCTGGATTCGAGTACCGCTTTGGTGTGCCGCGCCGGCCAGTTTTTACGTGATGTTCTTCACCCCCCATCTTCTTGTGAAGTCCCCGTTGGTGATGCTCCTTTGTGTCGTGGGCATTCTCCTCCCGGGCTGGGGTGAGAGTTACTTGCAGTGGCGGCGCCGGAGAGACTGGTACGCACAGTTTGCGTCCATCGACGAACTGCGGTTGCTGGTGACGGACGAGGCGGAGCTCCGGCGGATTCGTGACGAAAAAGGGTTGCTGGTGGCTGCCCGCCGATTCAGGCGTCAGTTTCCTCGGTGTCCCTTGAATGAAGCCATGAAGATGATCCAGTCGCTGTGACCGCTCCACTCGCTCACCGCGGTCGTCAAGGTCGGAACAAGCACGGAACAAGCACGGATAAGGCCGTCATGGGCCCGGCGCTGCGTGGCGCTGTCGGGGCGCGTTCTACGTCACGCCGGGCGTCATCCCGGCTGAGTACGTCGTGACCCTGAGCGGCGCGATCGCGGCGCCGGGTGCCGTTGCCTTCTCCTGGGCACCGTCCGACGCCCGACTTTCGCCCAGTGCATGACCAGGCGCGCGGAATTCTCGGATCAACAGGCAGGGCGGACTTCATGTACGGATTGCGGGTCGCTCTCTGGGCCATCGGCCTGGTGGCCTTGGGGTGTTCTTTCTTCTTGATGAGATCGGATCTCCCCGTGGCGGTCCTGATGGTCTCCGTAGTCCTGTCCCTGGCCTGCCCATTGGTGGCCGAGGGCCAGGAGGCACACCGGAAACAGAAAGCGCGCCAAGCGGAGCAACGCGACTGGTACGCCCAGAACTTCGGCTCGATCGACGCCCTGCGGCAGGCCGTTGACGAGCAGGGTTTGCGTCGCATCCGTGATGAGAAGGGGCCTGCCAACGCGGTACGGGAGGTCAAGCGCCAGCTTCCCCGGCTTCCGTTGGACGTGGCAGTAACCCTGGTCAAGGCATTGTGAGCCCGCGTGCCACAGACGGGTCCGGATCCGGGAGGGTGCGCTGCGAGGCGGCGTGCCCTCCCTGAGTTCGTGTTGGTGCCGGGGAAGGCGGCATCCACGAAATCCAATCGCTGTGAGCGCTGTACCCGCTCACCACGGCCGTCTAGGTTCGGCGCTGTGCGGTGCTCTGGGTGCCGATCGGCTTGGCCGCGGAGAGTCGTGAGACGTGCACTCGCCGCCTGATGCTCAATGAAGGAAACATTATGTCCACACCCCCAGTTCCGACGAAGGGCTATTTCTTCCCGCTGAGCGGGCGCGTCGAGGCGGGGTCTACCTCGCTGCGGTTCTCGCGGGCATGCTCGGCCTGGTGATCCTCGAAGGACTTACGGTATTTGTGTTCAATGTGCTGATCGCGGGTTATGGCATGGAGTCCATGGGCGTGCTGGGCGTCGGCGGATATGTGGGACTGCCGGCGTTCGGGGCAGTGGTGACCCTGCTGTCGCTGTTCGCGATTGTGCGGCTGCATCCCGGTCTGCGCATCGATGCAGCGGGCGTCAGCAAGGTGTGGCCCGCCCGCACACAGGCCGTGCGGTGGGCTGATATCGACAATGTTCGGTTCAACAGCAGGCGGAGCTACCTGCTGCTGGTGCTGAAACCGGGCGTGCGCCCGGGGAAGCCGAACGACCCCGGCGGGGCGCCAGTGGTTCTGTTGCACTCGCTCGGGCACTCCGTCTGGAACCGCCGGAGGCCGACTCATCCCGACTTGATCATTGACGCGGTCGAGCGCTTCGCCCCGGGCAAGTACACCGTCGAGCCCCTGTACCCGCGCAAGGGTGGCGCGAAAGGTACGGGCGCCCCGGCGTAGTCGGGATATGCGCGGTCCGGAGTCTCCATTTTTGGACTTGCGGGTCCATTTTTGTCGTCGCACGGTGGCTGTGCGCCCTGACCGTCATGGGGCGCTCCGTCCGGTCGGGCGCTGCCAGCGGTCCGGCCGTTCGGTTTCGCAGCGGCGAACCAAACAATGGAGAGAACCACGTCTATGCGGCTTGCGGGCAAGACCGCCCTTGTCACCGGAGCGACCAGCAACCTCGGGCGTGCGGTCGCGGAGGCCTTCGCCGCCGAGCGCGGCGCGGTGGTCGCCGTCATCGCCCGGCTGACACGCATGGCACTGGCGGCCCCGGGGAGCGCCCGCGGGGCGTCCGGTGAAGCCGCTCCGACCCGCGAATCAGCCGCCGCTCAGGTCACGCTGTGCCGCCGCCCGCGCGGCGACTCCCCGGTCCAGAGCGGCGCAAGTGCGTGGACCGGCCCGTCGACAGCAGGATCAACACGCCTCCTTGAATTCCGGCCAGCAGCGCCGCGGCCCTCACATCGGCATCGAGCTCGGCGCGAAGCGCACCGGTGGCCTGCAGTGCCCGGACGCCCGCCGCGAGGCTCTCCTGCCGGCGGCGCAGCGGCTCGACCACGATTGCCCGCGCCCCGGGGGTCGAGCGCCCGATCTGAAGGAACAGCGAGCCGAGCGGACACTGGTCACCCTGCGCTTCGTAGCGCCTGATCACCGCGTCCCGCCACTGTTCCCAGGACCCCCGCGAGTCGAGGCGGCCCAGATAGGGCTGCCGGTCCTCCAGGACCTGGTCGGCCCCGAACTGGGCGACAGCGACCAGCAGTTCGTCCTTGCCCGCCGGGCAGTGGTGGAACAGCTGTCATTGTCGTCGTGCGACACCGGCATCACCGGGGCCTCCGCGCCAGGAACGCGGAGGGGGCCGGCCCGGTCGCGGGCCGACCCCCTCCTCCGTTGTGCGGTGACCCGCTCAGTCCAGGTCCGTCGGCAGCCAGGCCGTCTGGATCAGGGAAGGCGCGCCGCGGCGGGAGACGAACAGGCCGCGGCCAGGCGGCAGCGGGCGGGCCTTCACGTCGCCGAGGAGCTCGCCCTCGCCGGGGTGACCGGACAGGACGACGCCCTGGGCGCCCAGCTCCTTGAAGCGCTGGACGAAGGGCTCGTACGAGGAGCGGCCCGCCCCCGCGCTGCTGCGGGCGATGATGAAGTTCACCCCGGCGTCGCGGGCGTACGGCAGATTGTCGACCAGCATCGCCATGGGGTTGTTGGAGGACGTGGCGACCAGGTCGTAGTCGTCGACGATGATGAACGCCCGGGGCCCCCGCCACCAGCTGCGCGTGCGCAGCTGCTGCGGGGTCACATCCGGTCCGGGGATGCGGCTGCTGATGAGGGTGTTCATGTCGGTGAGGTACTTCTCGAACGCGTTGTGAGTCGTCGCGTATCCGACCAGGTACGGCTCGGGCACGCACTCCAGCAGGCTGCGCCGGTAGTCACCGACGCAGATCAACGCCTCCTCCGGGGTGTACCGCTCGGTGATCTGCTTGATGAGCAGCCGCAGCAGGGCGGTCTTCCCGGACTCCGACTCACCGAAGACCGCGAACAGCGGGTCGGTGTCGAAGTCGACGACGACCGGTGCGAGGTTCATCTCGTCGATGCCGATCGCGACACCACCGGGCGACCGGTCGGGGCCGCTCGGCAGCTCGCGCGCGGACAGCTTCCTGGGCAGCATGCGGACCTGCGGGGCGTGCGGGCCGGGCCAGTTGTCGGACAAGGCCCGGACGAAGGCGCTGGTGGCCTCGGACAGGTTGTCGCCGGCGCCCGCGGTGTCGTCGATGCGCGGCAGCGCGCCCATGAAGTGGAGCTTCTCCGCCGTCAGGCCTCGGCCAGGTGCGCCGACCGGGACGTTCACCGCGATCTTGCGGTCCATTTCGGAGTCGGTCGGGTCACCGAGGCGCAGCTCCAGCCGGTTGAGCAGCTGGTCCTTGAGCGCCGCTCGCATCTCCATGTACCGGGCGACGGTGGCGATCAGGTGCACGCCCAGTCCGAGACCCCGTGCGGCGATGTCCGCGACGACCGGCTCCAGGAACTCGTAGTCCGTCTTGAAGGACTGCCAGCCGTCGATGACCAGGAAGACGTCGCCCCACGGCTCGCCCGGCAGCCGGCCGGCGGCGCGGAGCCGGCGGTACGTGGTGATCGAGTCGATGTTGTTGTCCCGGAAGAACTCCTCGCGCCGGTTGAGGATCCCGGAGACCTCGGCGACTGTGCGGCGGATCTTCTCCGGGTCGAGCCGGGAAGCCACCCCGCCGACGTGAGGCAGGCCCTCGACGGCGATCATGCCGCCGCCACCGAAGTCCATTCCGTAGAACTGCACCTCGTGCGGTGTGTGCGTGAGGGCGAAGGAGCCGATGAGGGCACGAAGCAGGGTGGACTTGCCGGAGCGGGGGCCGCCGACGATCAGCATGTGACCGGCGGCACCGGAGAAGTCCCGCACCAGAGGGTCGCGCCGCTGCTCGAAGGGCTTGTCCACCAGACCGAACGGAACGACCAGGGCGCCGTTCTGCCCGTACTGCGGGGCGTGGACTCCGCGCTCGGGCGTCACCGCCAGCGGCGGCAGCATCTGGTCGAGGGACGGCGCGTCGGTGAGCGGCGGCAGCCATACCTGGTGGGCGAGCGGCCCCTGTCCCTCCAGGCGGCGGGCGATGACATCGAGGACGGTGTCCGCCAGCGCGTCGGCGGTCTGCTGGCCGGGCGCCAGGGAGACGTCCGGATCGGGCTCGGGGTAGTGGACCGCCACCGGGGTCGCGGTGAACAGCACGGGGCGCCGGTCGATGGGGAGTTCCCCGGTACCGGTGGTCGGGGCGACGCCCGGCCGGTAGGTACCCGACACGTAGGCGGCCTTGAAGCGGGTCATCCCCTCCGTGCCGAACTTCAGGAACCCGGAACCGGGGACCGAGGGCAGGTGGTAGGCGTCGGGCACGCCCAGGGCGGTACGGGACTCGGCGGCGGAGAACGTACGCAGGCCGATCCGGTAGGACAGGTAGGTGTCCAGTCCGCGCAGGCGGCCCTCCTCCAGGCGCTGCGAGGCCAGCAGCAGGTGCACGCCCAGGGACCGCCCGATGCGGCCGATCTGGATGAACATGTCGATGAAGTCGGGCTTCGCGGTGAGGAGCTCGCTGAACTCGTCGATCACCAGGACCAGGGACGCCAGGGGCTCCAGCGGGGCGCCTGCGGCGCGCGCCTTCTCGTAGTCGGTGAGGTTCGCGTAGTTGCCCGACGCCCGCAGGAGCTCCTGGCGGCGCTGCAGCTCACCCGTGATGGAGTCCCGCATACGGTCGACCAGGGTGAGGTCGTCCGACAGGTTGGTGATGACCGCGGCGACGTGCGGGAGCTCGGACATCCCGGCGAACGTCGCGCCACCCTTGAAGTCGGCCAGGACGAAGTTGAGCGTCTCGGACGAGTGGGTGACGGCCAGACCCAGCACCAGCGTCCGCAGCAGCTCGGACTTGCCGGAACCGGTCGCTCCCACGCACAGCCCGTGCGGGCCCATGCCCTCCTGCGCGGCCTCCTTGAGGTCGAGCATGACGGGCGAGCCGTCCTCGCCGATGCCGATCGGTACGCGCAGCCGGTCGGCCGTCGAACGCGGCCGCCAGACAGTGGCGGTGTCGACCGCGGCCGGATCGCCGATTCCCAGCAGGTCCGTGAAGTCCAGGTTGGCGAGCAGAGGCTCGTCGTCCTCCGCGCCGATGCCCATCCGCAGCGGGGCGAGCTGACGGCCCAGGGCCTCCGCGGTCTCGACCGGCAGGAGGTCGGGCATGCCGTGATAGACGGCCGCCGCCGAATCCAGCCGCAGCCGGCCCGGCCGCACGGCGATGTGCAGTCCGCCGCGGGGCTCGTCCAGCTCTTCCGGAACGATCTCCACGACGGTCACGCCCTGCAGCCCCTCCGGAGAGGCGAGCAGTGACTCGGCCGACACGAAAGTGCCGTCCAGCACGATGATCACGTGCGGCTGGTCGAGGAGCGGGGGTCCCTCGCGGTTGAACCTCGACCGGCCGGTCAGGGTGTTCTCGAGCAGTGCCTCGACTTCCATCAGGTTGTCGCCGAACAGCCGCTTCGTGCCGGCCCCGTCGGAAGAGCCGGGAACCTGGGCGTGCGGCAGCCACTTCGTCCAGTCCCACTGGTCCGTCACATCCGGAGATGCCACCACCGCGACCACGAGGTCGTCAGGTGAGTGAAGCGCGACCAGGCCGGCCACCAGCGCGCGGGCGGAGGCGCGTACCGAACCCGGCTCGCCCGAAATCACGACGTGGTAGAAGGCGCGCAGGGACACCGCCATGGGAAGCCGGTCGAGCGAACCGTGCGTGGCCAGGAACTGGTGCATGGCACCGGCCGACAGCGGTTCCAGTTCATCCAGCGGCGCGGTGCTCGGAGCCACCAGCGGTGTCCACAACTGCTGCGGTCCCAGACCGATGCGGACCTGTCCGAAGTCCTTGTCGCCGATCCGCCGCTCCCAGAGCCGGTCGCCCTCGGCGACCAGCGACCACAACTGGTCCGGATCCGGATGCAGATAGAACTGCGCGTCCCGCTGGGCCCGCGCGGTGCGGCGCACCTTGCGCCGGGTCTGCGCGAGGTACTTCAGGTACTCCCGGCGGCCCTCCGAGGCTTCGCCCTGGGTTCCCTTGCGGTACCGCATCACCTGCGCTATAGCCATGGCCGCGGTCGACAGCAGCATCATGACGCCCATGATCTTCATGAACGGCTGTGAGCCGGGCATGAAGAAGAACACCACCGATGAGCCCATGCCGAGCATCGGCAGCAACTGCATGGCCATGCCCTCCTGCTGCCCACGCGGCAGTTCAGGAGGCGACTCGAGTCGCACCTCCACCGAGGGTGTCTCAGGTGGCATGGCTCGGGGCGGGCGCTTGACGACGATCTGGGTCACCGGCGAATCAATCCCTCAGTGCGGCCCGGAGAGTTGCGGGCCGGCACCCCCGTGGCAGCGACCTACCTCCGCGCGCCAATAATCCTACGTGTAGGCCATGGGAGGGACCCCGATAGGGTGGCGCCCTTGGCCTGGAGCGTGGTGTAGAGCGAACGAGGGGATCCATCAGGTGAGTTCGACCCTGACAACCGGTTTTTGCCGAGTAACGGTCGTGGCACCGGACAGCCGCATCGATGTCGCCCTCCCGGACGATGTCGCTGTCTCCGATCTCCTTCCGGAGATCCTTCGGCTGACCGGCCAGGCCACACCACCGGGGGCACCTCCCGGCTACCACCTGGCCCGCCGCGACGGCACCCTCCTGGACGCCACCCACCCGCTGGCCGTCCAGCGGGTCCTGGACGGTGACGTCCTGCGGCTTCGGCCCTTCGCCGAATCACTTCCCCCGGCCGTCTTCGATGATGTCGCCGACGCGGTCGCGTCCGCCGTCAGCCGCGACCGCGCACTGTGGAGCGACCAGCTGTTGGGCGTCGCCGGTCGCTTCGGCGGCGCGCTTCTTCTCGTACTCATGGGCTTTGTGCTCTGGTTCGCCGACCCGGTCCGGCATGACATGCACGGACTGCCGGGCATCGTTGCCGCCGCCGTCGGTGCGCTGCTCGTCACGCTCGCCGGAGTCAGGGCGCGGAGCTACGGCGACCGGGCCTCCGCAATCGCGCTCGGCCTCGCCGCCCTGCCGCACCTGATGATCGCCGGGTCCGGCCTTCTCGCGCTCGACCCGGGCGCCGGTATCGGACGTCTCCAGTTCATGCTGGGCTGTGCCACGGTGCTCTGCGTCTCGGCCGGGCTCGTCGCCGCGATGCCGACCGGCGACGCACCCTTCGTCGCCCTGGTCTTCGCCTCGGCGGTCGGTACCCTCGCGACGTTCTGCGCGATCCTCACCGACGCCCGTCCCAGCGAGACCGCCGCTGTCTGCGTGGTCGTCGCGATCGGCGCCGTCGCCTTCCTGCCCGGGCTCTCCGCGCGGGTGGCCCACCTGCCGATCGGCTACGCCGCCCCCCGCCCCACGACGGAGGCCGACCTCGACACCGAGCCGGGCATCGGCGAGCCCGACCCCGTCGACGCCGAACGCATCGCGACGCAGGCCCGGCGCGGGCACGAGCTGCTGCTGGGCCTGGTCGGCGGCTGCTGCGTGGTGGTGGTCGCGGGCGCCGCTGTCCTGGGCTTCTCCACTGACGTCTGGGGCCAGACCCTCGCGCTGGTCGCAGGGCTGGCCATGCTGTTGCGAGCACGGCTCTTCCGTTACACCGCCCAAGTCGCCGCCGTTCTGGGCGCGGGCCTCGCCGCCCTGGGCCTGCTGGTGCTGGGGTTGTCGCTCAATCCGCCCACCGGCGCTGTCATCAAGCTCCTCACGGAACAGGACCGAGGGCCGCTCGACATCCGTACCCTGTGGCTCGCCACGGCCGTCACGGCCGGTGCCGCCCTGCTGATCGGCGTCGCTCTGATCATTCCGAAGAGGGGACTGTCACCTTTCTGGGGCCGCCTCTCCGACCTGGCCGAGGTGGTTCTCCTTCTCGCGCTCGTCCCCCTCTGCCTGGCCGTCCTCGACGTGTACTCCTCGGCACGCAGCATGACCAGCGGCTAGATTCCGCGTCCGGAACACGTACGGCGCGATGCGCTGAACCCGGTGCCGCTTTCATCCTTCGCGACCGGGCCGCCCCCAACACACATATCGAAGCGGTGAGGGCCGGTGCGCGGTCGGCGACGGTGTCCCGATGACCCGTCGGGCCGGTCCAGAACGACCCTCATGACGTCCGTTCCCCGCGCCCCGGTGCCGTCGTCCTGGCCGACCGCCTGCCGGAACGCCTCCCGGCTGTCGCCCGAGACCATCCCTCATGCGATCACCAGATCACAGGCAGGGTCGCCGGTCCCCGACGTACCGAAGTCGGTCACGGAGCCGGGGGCACCATGAATCTGCGTACGCATGCCCGCAAGTGCCGCAAGGACTGCCTGCACCCGAGGGGATGGACCCCCTACGCCCTCGGGGGCGCGGTGGTCGCCGTACTGCTCGCGACCACCGCGTGCGAGCCGGGCGGGCTCGGTGAAGCCAGGGGAGACAAGGGCACCGAAACCTGAAGGCACCTCGGGCGAATCCGGGGGGAAGGGTGACAGTGGCGGCAAGTCGACCAGTGAAGGAGCCCGCCGACAGCAAGGAGGCCAGGCACCTCCTGCTCACCGTCCAGAACTCCGGCGACAAGAAGTGCGACCTCTACCGGTACCCCCTCGTACGGCTCGGTGCCGATGCCCGCACCACGGTCCCGGTGATCAAGGACAGCGACCCGGCCGCGGGGCGGCCGGTCACCATCGCTCCGAGGGAGGAGGCGTACGCCGCTCTGCTCGTCAGCGGCGGCGCCAGGGACGAGTACGAGGCGAAGAGCATCACCCTAGGCCTCCAGGGCGGCAAGTCCGGCAGCGGTGCCGGGAAGCCGGTCGACGTCCCATGCCCGTGGACACGCTGTACGCGGACGACGGCCAGCTCGTCACCTACTGGACAACTGCTTCCGGCTACGCACTGGACTACATCATGTCGAAGTGACGGCACGCCGAAGTGACGGTCAAAAACGACCTGCGGGACGTCCGCCCCCATACCCACGCGTACTCGGTTCCGCTCTCTCTACCGGCCGTTCCCGTTCCATTACAGTGCTGCGCAGTCGCAGGTCGGCCGGTGTGCCGACCGACGGGGGAGGGCCACGGTGAGCACAGGGACCACGGCTGTGTGGGGCCGTGTCGAGCAGCAGGACTTCCGGAGCCGGGTGCGCGGCGCGCTGCTGGGCGGGGCCATCGGTGACGCGCTCGGGGCAGGGGTCGACGGGCTCACGCTCGAAGAGATCCGGGCGGCGCACGGTACCGACGCGGTCACCGACCTCGTACCCGCGTTCGGCGGACGCGGCACCGTCACCGCCGCTACCCAGCTCACCCTCTTCACCGTCGACGGTCTGATCCGCGCCCAGGTCCGCCGCGACACCGGGGCCTGGCACCCGCCCACCGATGTGCACCGGGCCCATCTGCGGTGGGCGGCCACCCAGCACGACTGGGGGCCCGACGAGCGCCGCGAGGACAACGGCTGGCTGGCCCTGCAGGAGTGGCTGTACGCCCGTCGCGGCCCGACCCGGGAATGCCTGACGGGGCTCGGCGACACAACCATGGGCACCCTCGACCAGCCCAAGAACCCCCAGGCACGGGACTCGGCCGCCCTCACCCGGTCCGTACCGTTCGGGCTGCTCGTCGGCTGGGAGCCCCAGCTCGTCCTGCAACTCGCCGTCGAGTGCGCCGCCCAGACCCACGGCCACCCCACCGCACTGCTCTCCGCGGGCGCCCTCGCCGTCATGGTGCACGGCCTGGTCCGGGGCGAGACCCTGGACGGCTCCGTCCAGCACGCGCTGGCCCTGCTCGCGGAGCGCCCGGGGCACGAACCGGTCACCGAGGCGCTGAAACAGGCCCTCGGCACCGTGCGCCAGGGCATTCCGGGGCCCGCCCTGATCGAGTCGCTGGGCGTCACGGACGCGGCGGAGGAGGTTCTCTCCGTTGCCGTGTACTGCGCGCTGGTCGGCGAGGACATACGCCACGGGCTGCGGCTGGCCGTCAACCACGGCGGGCCTTCCGCCGCCACCGGGGCCCTGTGCGGGGCGCTGCTCGGCGCGCTGCACGGGGAGACCGCGCTGCCGCCTGCCTGGCTCACCGAACTGGAGGGCAGGCCGACGGTGTTGGAGCTCGCGGACGACTTCGCCATGGAGATGACACAGGGCCCGGCCCTGCACAGCCCGTCGGCCGCCGCACCGGGCTGGCTGGCCCGCTACCCGCGCGGCTGACACGCGCTGCGGGTGCGGCCGGCCCCCGGAGCACGGGTGAGGGCAGGGGTCGGAGAGCAACGTGACACTGAACCGGCCATCTGTCACGTTCTTCTCCGACCCCACCCCTCGGAGCGGCGAGCGTCAGTCCTTCACGCCCTCCGTGACCACCGCGTCCCCCGGACCGGCCTGATCCGGCACCGTCGCCCCGGCCGCCACGCCGTCACCGTCCGAGTTGATCTGCTCGATGATCGCGTCGCGCTCGGGGGTGTCCTCCGGCTTGACGAAGCCGATGACGGTGTAGAGGACCAGCGAAATGGCCAGCGGCAGGGCCACCTGGTACTGGAGCGCGACATCCGTCTTCACCGAACCGTCGAAGTCGTAGTTGGTGAAGTAGAACGCCAGCAGCCCCGCCGCCCAGCTGGTCAGCGCCGCCGTCGGGCCGGACCTGCGGAAGCCGCGCAGCAGGCCGAGCATGAACGGAATCGCGATCGGACCCATCAGACCGGCGACCCACTTGATGACGACCGAGATGATGTCCTTGAACGTCGGCGAGTTGATCTGGGTGGCGAGCGCCATCGACAGGGCGAGGAAGCCGAGCGTGGACAGCCGGGCCGCCAGCAGGCCCGCCCGGGTTCCCCAGTCGCGTGCGGACTTGGCCAGGACCGGGGCGATGTCCCTGGTGAAGACCGCCGAGATGGCGTTGGCGTCCGAGGAGCACATGGCCATCGTGTGTGAGAAGAAGCCGACGACGACCAGCCCCAACAGACCGTGTGGCAGGAGCTGTTCGGTCATCAGGGCGTAGCTGTCTGAGGCGTCCGGCTTCTGCGCGTGCACCAGCAGCGGGGCGCACCACATCGGGAAGAACAGCACCGTGGGCCAGATCAGCCACAGCGCGGCGGAGAGCCGGGCCGAACGCTTCGCTGCCGCCGCGGACTCCGTGGCCATGTAGCGCTGCGCCTGGTTCCACATGCCACCGTTGTACTCGAAGGTCTTGATGAACAGATACGCCAGCAGGAAGGTCACGGTGTACGGGCCGGCCGTCGGGTCCGTATGGCCCTCGGGCAGCTTGTCCCAGACCGTCCACAGGGTGCTGACGCCGTCGAGCTCGCTCATGGCGGTGACGAGCATCGCGACGCCGGCGAGGAGCTGGATGACGAACTGGCCCAGCTCGGTGAGCGCGTCCGCCCACAGACCGCCGACCGTGCAGTAGACGGCGGTGATGCAGCCGGTTATGAAGATGCCCTGGGTGATGGAGATGCCGGTGAAGACGGAGAGCAGGGTGGCGATGGCGGCCCACTTCGCGCCGACGTCCACGATCTTCAGTAGCAGCCCGGACCAGGCGAGTGCCTGCTGCGTCTGGATGTTGTAGCGGTTCTTCAGGTATTCGAGCGGCGACGCGACATGCAGCCGCGAGCGCAGCCGGTTGAGCCGGGGAGCGAAGAGCTGGGCGCCGATGCCGATGCCGATGGCGATCGGCAGCGACCAGGTGACGAAGGACGTGACGCCGTACTGGTACGCGATGCCCGCGTAACCGGTGAACATCACCGCGCTGTAGCCGGACATGTGGTGAGAGATGCCGGACAACCACCACGGCATCTTGCCGCCCGCGGTGAAGAAGTCACTGACGTTGTCCACGCGCTTGTGGGACCAGAGCCCGATCGCGACCATCACGCCGAAGTAGCCGATGAGCACGACCCAGTCGAGACTGTTCATGTGCCCCCTCCTGGGGTCCGCCTTGTGAACGGGGTGCGCACTTCGCCAGTACGGCCGTTCAGCGGGGCCCCGTGCGGGAGCGGGGACATCGGGGATTGAACCGTCTGCCCGGTGTCCCGGTCAAGGTTGCGAAGGTCAGGGATGTGAACGCAGATCAGCGATTCGAACGTTTTTTCCTGCTCTTGACTTACACGGTCGTTGTCGCCGACGTGACGGCGGCCACACGATGAGCGGGCACTTCGTCAGACTGTGTAGAGGAAAACGAGGAACGCCGCACGGGATGCGGGTCCCGTGCGGCGCAGAAGGGGAGGGTCATCGCATCAGGCCTACCGGATCAGGCCTAACGCATCAGCTCGCCCGCGTTGACCAGGAGCGACTGTCCGGTGATCGCCCGCGCCCGGTCCGAGGCCAGGAACGTGACAGCCTCGGCGACATCTCCGTCGGTGGCCGGCTCCGGAAGCGCCATGCGTTCGGTGAGCCTGCCCAGCACCTCGGCCTCGGGCACCCCCTCGCTGTGCGCCGTGAACTGCACGTACGCCTGCACCGGCGGCCCCCACATCCAGCCCGGCAGCACCGTGTTCACCCTGATCCGGTGCGGGCCCAGCTCCTGCGCCATGGAGTACATGGCCGAGGTGAGCGCCCCCTTCGAGGCCGCGTACGCAGCCTGCTGGACCTGTGTCGGTGCGGCCACCGAGGACTGCGTACCGATGATCACCACCGAGCCGCCGCGCTCCTTGAGGGCGGGCAGGCAGGCGCGGGTCATCCGCAGCGTGCCGAGCAGATTGACATCGATCACCGACTGCCAGGTGGCGAAGTCGGCATCCTCGATCCCGCCGAAATAGCTGTCCCAGGCGGCGACATGGACCACCGCGTCGATCCGCCCGAACCGTTCCAGGGCCAGTGCGGCAAGCGCCTCGCACTGCGCCTCGTCGGTGATGTCGGTGGCCAGCTGGGCGGTGTGCCGGCCGTCCGGGTCGATCTCCGCGGCCGACTTGGCGAGATTCGCGGCGGTACGCGCCCCGAGCACCGCGTCGCCGCCGTCCCGTACGACCGCCGCCGCGACCCGGTGCCCGAGCCCGGTGCCCACCCCGGACACGATGACGGTCTTCCCCGCGAGCAACATCGGCGGCCTCCCGGCTCTGGCAGTTCTCCTGACGGGGCGTCAGAGTAGGACGCCGCTGCGGAGTACGGAAGGGGAACGGCATGAGCGACGAGACGCGGAGCGACACCTACGCCGAACTGGCCGCGCTGGGGCCGTACGGCGTCCATCCCGGTCACGCGCTGATCACCATGGTGGAACCGCACCCGGGCCATGAGTACGCGTACAACCGCTGGTACGAGGACGATCACTACTACGCGGGCGCGATGGCGATGCCCTGGATGTTCGCCGGGCGGCGCTGGGTGGCCACCCGGGAGCTCCAGGAACTGCGCTACCCGGAGGCGTCCGCGGTCGCGCAGCCCGTCACGGCCGGCTGCTACCTGTCGACGTACTGGGTGACGGACGGGCGCTACGACGACCATATGAAGTGGACCGTCGGCATCAACAAGAGGCTCAACCGGGACGGCAGGGTCCACCAGGCCCGGACCCATGTGTTCACCGCGTTCCAGGACCACGAGGCGACGGTCTACCGGGACGGTGCGGCGGGACCACGGGACTTCCACGCCCTGGACCACCCCTACCGGGGGCTCGTCCTCGAAGTGATCGACGCCGAAGCGGCCGAGGCGCGAGGCGAGTTGCTGGAGTGGCTGCGTTCGCGGCATCTGCCGAAGCGGCTGGCCGGCTCGCCCGCGGCGATGGTGACCGTCTTCCGGCCCACGCCGCTGCCCGGTGACCGGATGAGCTATGTGAAGCAGGTCGAGGGCGTCGACACCCGGCTGACCCTGCTGTGGTTCCTCCAGGAGGACCCGCGGGAATGCTGGGCCGGGCACTTCACCGGGCTCGACGCGGCAGTCGCGGAATCCGGCCTGGGGCGGGTGGAGCTGGTGGCACCGTTCGTCCCGACGGTGCCGGGGACCGACCTGTACGTGGACCGGTTGCGCTGAACGGCTTCACCGGTGTTTCCCGTCGGAAAGCATCGAGCCCCCTCGGCCGGGACGGCGGACCAGTCGAGAGGGCTGACAGCAGCACCGGCCCGGCGCCGCGATGCGAACAGGAAATCATCGGTCAGGCGTCGACCGCACCCTTGCCGACATCACGCACGAATGCGTTCCACGCGGCGGGGACGAACGTGATCGAAGGGCCTTCGGGGGCCTTCGAGTCGCGCACGGCAATTGCCCGCGTGAGAGGGGACTTGACTTCGACGCAGGCGCCGTTGCCCCCGGAATACGAGGACTTCGTCCACTTGTCCGTAGCACCCTGACGAATGGCCATGTTCACTCCGGTTCAAAGAGTCGCGTGAATGACACCAACAGTGTTCCGGTTGGCGTGATCGACGCTACTCGCCAAGGGCCTGGAGCGAAGGGCGCGTTCACTCGACCGAGTGGTATATACCAGGTAGATCTTCCGCCCGGGGCGGGCGGCGGTGTACCTTGCCGCCGCCCTTCCCGTGGCAGCACTTCAATTTCCTCATTCCGGACTTTGCGGGGCGTCCTGCGTCCAGCGCGCGACGTCCACCGTCCGGCGTCCGGTTCCCGGCGTTCAGCCGATGCTGTGGCCGGTGTAGTCCTTCACGATCCCGGTGATGAAGTGCCGGGTCTGCTCCACATTCAGCGCCTGCGCCCGCAGGTGTTCGTACATGACGCTGTACCGCTGCACGTCGTTGGCCTTCTCCAGATAGAGATCGCTGGTGACGCCTTCGATGTAGACGACGCTGGAATCGGCGGCGTCCGGGAATTCCAGAATGGCGTACTGCCCGTTGATTCCGGGGTGCGCGCCCATCTCGAACGGCAGTACCTGCACGGTGACATGCGGCAGATGGGACAGCTCGACCAGCTGCTCCAACTGCTCGATCATCACCTGCTTGCTGCCGACCAGCCGACGCAGCGCGGACTCGTCGATGACCGCCCACAGCCGCAGCGGATGCTCGCGGTCGGTGATCCGGTCCTGGCGGCGGGCCCGGACGCTGACGCGCTTGTCGATGTCGGACGGCGGAGCCTCCGGCAGCGCTCCGTTGATCAGCGCCTCGGCGTAGCTCCGAGTCTGCAACAGGCCCGGGATCACCTGGGGTTCGTACACCCGCAGGGATTCGGCATCCGTCTCCAGACCGATGTAGACGCTGTACGGGATGTCCCCGAACGCGTGCCACCAGCCCTGCTGGCGCGAATCCTTGGCCATCTGCATGAGCGAGTCGACGATCCGGAGATCCTCGACCTCGTACACCCCGCAGAGGTCGCGGACATCGCGCTGGCTGATGGAACGGCGGCCGTTCTCCAGGCGGCTGATCTTCGACTGCGAGACCAGCAGCCGCTCCGCCACCTCCTCGGCCGTCATGCCTTTGAGTTCGCGCAGGCGGCGCAATTCCTGGCCCAACCGGCGTCGCCTGACGGTGGGATTGACGTTGGACGGCACGGAAACGGCACCTCCGGCTATGTAGCTGTGCGTATCTACTGCTCAGCAGATTGCCACCCCCGGCCCCGGCCGCGCTGGGAAATGGCCACACGCAAGCGCGCGGGGCAGCCGACATTCCGGCTGCCCCGCGCTTGGTGCGGCTCCCGAACCGGGTCTTGGGGACGACGGTGCGGCGGTATTCGGTTGGTGCTCGCCGTGCTGACGTGCTTGCCGCACGACGGTGCTTGCCGCACGGCTGTGCTTGCCCTGCGGCAGTGCGGTCGCGCGGCGGTGCGGTCGCGCGGCGCAGGGTGCGGCCCGGGGCGGGGTGCGCCTAGTGGACCGCGGTGTGCGCCATGCTGCCGCGGCGTGACTGCGACTGCACTTGCGGTTGCAACGGAACTCCGGCCGCCTGATTGCGGCGGGGCTGTGCGACCGCCCCGTTCTGGACGTCCATCACGGCATGCGCCACGAGTCCGCCCATGGGGTCGTGCCTGATCAGGTCCCGGAGCCTGGAGCGCGATGAACGCCCCTCGTTCCCGGGATACAGGTGCTTGCCGAGTCCGACCGCGTGGGCCAGCGCGGCGAGCGCCGCGGTCCGCGGGTCCGGCGGTACACCGGTGCGGATCGCACTGTCCAGCCTGGCTCTGATGTCCCGGCTGATTGCCGTGTCCGTCGCCTGGTAGCGAGTCGTCGGCAGCACTCCGCACATCTGGCCCGCCACGGCATGCACCATGCCGCACCGCTCCAGGTGAGCGAGGTAGATCTGACGCAGCCCCAGCCGGGGCCCGCCAATCCAGTGGACCGCCCGAACCGGGCTGCCGCGTCGCCGCAGCAGTTCCAGTGCGGAGTCCAGAGTCGGATCTCCTGTCGGCCGTGGCATCACCACGGCGATACGATCCCCGTCAGGGGCTATCCGTCCTGCCAGAGCCAGCTCCACTAGCTGAGCCCCGGCAAGGCCGAGGTCGAGCGACTGCGGCTGCGCTGTGGTACCCGTGGTCGGGTCCAGAGCGAGCAGCAGAAGCTCCTCCGGAATTGTTCTGCGGCTCCTGCCCATCCATGCCTCCCCGCGTGGATGAATGACAGGGTGACCCCTCTCACATTGGTCTGTCGAGAGCGCCTGGGTGCTTTGTATGGGAACCAGTAGGTATGTCGTTCTCGTCTAGCAGCCGGGCCGGTGGTTCACACGGGACACTGGTAGATGGTTCGGACAGCGCGGGGGTGTCCCCCGTGCCGCATGGAGGAGGCATCGGTGGCGGGCGAGTCCCCCGACAAGTCGGAGCAGCAGAAGTCGTCGGGTACGGCTCGGAGCGAAAGCGATCCGCGGCTTGCCGTCTTCCGTGAATCGTCCGCCGAGGACGCGGCCGCCGGAAGCGGAGAGACGGATACGGCCACGGCGGTCTTTCGTACGGACGCGGTCGCCGGGGTCGGCGAGAAGGCCGGGGATGGCGACGGCGCCGGGGACGGCGAGAATGCCGAGGCCGGTGACGGTTCCCGGTCGGAGAGCGCGGACGCGAAGGTGGATGCGGACGGGGCCGCGGGCTCCGAGGGCGCTGCGGGCGCTGTGAGCGCCGAGGAGGCCGACGAGGCTGAACGGAGCCGGAGGCACGCAGACGGTCCGGAGGCGGAGCCTGAGGCGGCTGAGGCGCCCGAGGACGCGGACGCGGCCGAAGCCGAGGTGGCTGAGGCGCCGGAGGGCCCGGATGCGGCCGAGGACGCTGCCGAGGTCGGTGACGGGGACGACGCGGCGAAGGCCGCCGAGGGCTCCGGGGCGGGCGATGCGCGGCTGCGTGCGGCCGTTGCCGCCTGGGTGTCGAAGGACGGCGACGAGGACGCGGAGAGTGCGGAGGGCGCGGAGGACGGCGAAGCGAAGGCCGCGGCTTCGGAGGGCGGGGCCGCGGACGACGCGGATGCGGAGGGCGTAACTCCGGACGCGGCGACCGCGCCGAGCGCCGCCGAGCCCTCGGATGACTCCGAGGACGCGAAGGAGGCGCCCGACGCGGACGACAAGGCTTCCTCCGCCGAGGAGAAGAAGGCCGGCGCCGAGGGCCCCGAGGCCGAGGCCGACGAAGCCGAAGGTGAAAAGGGCGCCGACGACAAGGGCGGAATCGATCAGCCGACCGCCATCTTCAGGGCGCCCACCGCACCCCACGTCGACCAGCCGACGACCGCGCTGAAGATCCCCCCGATCGAGCCGAAGCCCGAGTCCGCCGCCGAGCGGACCAGCAAGTTCGTGCCCCTGCGCGGGGACGACGTACGGCCTGCGCCGGCCGCGACGCCCGCGCCCCGTAAGCCGGAGACGCCCGCCGCCTCCGCCGCACCGGCTCCCGCCTCGCTGGCCACCGCCGAGCGGACCACGCAGCAGCCGATGCCGCCGAAGCCGCCGCTCGACCTGCTGGCCGAGCTGACGAACACGCCTCCGCCGCCGGAGACACCGGTCCGCACCGCAGTCCGCAGGGTCAAGATCTGGACCCCGCTGGTGCTGCTCCTGCTGATCGCCTTTGCGATCGTGCAGATGGTGCGCCCGCTGCCGGAGCCCACGCTCCAGATGTCGGCGAAGGACACGTACACCTTCAAGGGCAGCAAGCCGACCCTGCCGTGGCCCGACGAGGGCCAGGGCTACATGGCCGCGACCGGTCTGGGCCCGGTGGATTCGTTCGGAGAGCAGAAGGCCGTGCCGATCGGCAGCGTGGCCAAGGCGATGACCGCGTACATCGTGCTCAAGGACCACCCGCTGAAGAAGGGCGAGAAGGGCCCGTCCATCGAGATCGACGCCAAGGCGGAGTCCGACGGCAAGCTGGACGCCGAGGGCGAGTCGACCCTGAACACCGTGACGGCCGGTGACAAGCTCACCGAGCAGGAGGCCCTCTCGGCCATCATGATCCCGTCCGCGAACAACATCGCGCGGCTGCTGGCGCGCTGGGACGCGGGGTCCGAGGAAGCGTTCGTCAAGAAGATGAACGAGACCGCCAAGTCGCTCGGCATGAAGAACACCACGTACACCGACCCGTCCGGACTCAACGCGACCACGGTGAGCTCGGCCGAGGACCAGGTGAAGCTGGGGCAGAAGCTGGTGGAGATCCCGGCCCTGATGGAGATCACCAAGCTGCCGTCGTGGACCGACCCGTCGGGCAAGAACTGGCGGAACTACAACACCCTCGTGCCCTACAACGGTGCGCTCGGCATCAAGACCGGTTCCACCAGCAAGGCCGGCGGGAACCTGCTCTTCGCCGCCCACAAGATGGTCGGCGACACCGACCAGCTGATCGTCGGCGCCGTACTGGGCCAGCACAAGCCGGCCATCATCGACACCGTGAACGCGGTGAGCAAGGAAGTGATGCTCGCGACGCAGGACCTGCTGGAGGGCGCCAAGGTCGTGAAGAAGGGCGACGTCGTCGGCACCGTCGCGGACGGCTTCGGCAACAGTGTCCCCGTGGTCGCGACCAAGGACGTGTCGGCGGTCGGCTGGCCCGGCCTCACGGTCAGGATCGAGCTGACCGACGACGGGAAGACGATCCCGACCTCGGCGGCGGCCGGCACCCACGTGGGCACGCTCACCGTGGGTGAGGGAACCAGCCAGGTGAAGGTGGCCGTCGCGCTGCAGAGCGACCTCGCCGAACCGGCCTTCGGCGACAAGCTGACCCGGATCGGCTGACCGGCCGACGGGGAACGGCCCGCAGGCCGCAACGGCCGACGACGGAAGGGGGCGCCGATCCCGGCGCCCCCTTTTGTACTGCGTACGTGTTAGCGTCCCGAGGCAACTCGATGACGCTGGGACGGCGTCCTCATGGGTGCACGGTGCACGGTGCACGGTGCACGGGGCACGAGGCAGGCGGATTCGGGGAGACGGGGAGAGCCGTAGTGACCACCGCGGAGCCGAGACCCGGCCATGGGGCGGCCGACAGCACAGGCACGAGGGGCAGCGACGTCGGGGGCGGGAGCACGCGGTGGACTGCCGCGCCCGCCCGGGAGAACACAAAAGCCGCGGGCGCCGCCCGGCCACCGGGGCCCGGCCCGTCACGCACCGACCCGTCGCGCAGGGCCCGCACCCAGCGGCTGCTGCGGCATCCGGTGACGATCACGACGGCCGTCGCCGCCGTCACCCACGTGCTCTGGTTCTTCTTCTTCGCGAACAGCGGCGGCGACATCGCGGCCCAGGACGCCTGGGCCGAGTTCGTCGGCCGGCACCCCGGGACCGCGTACAACCTGGCCTGGTACGGGGGCATGCACCCCGTCTCGTACAGCGTCGTCTCGCCGTATCTGATGTCGGTGCTCGGCGTCCGTACGACGATGATGGTCGTCGGGACCGTGTCGGCGGCGCTGACCGCGCTGATCCTGGTCCGGGTCCGGGCCGTCCGCAACCCACTGGCCTGCTCGCTCGCCGGGGCGTTCGCGTATCTGTGCAACGCGCTGTCGGGCCGGGTGACGTTCGGGCTCGGCATGATGTTCGCGGTGGGTGCGACGGCCGCGGTGTTCTGCTGGCCCTACCGCTGGCGGTACAAGAGGTGGGCGAAGGCGGCCGTCGCCGCGCCGCTCGCCGCGCTCGCGACGGCGAGCAGCCCCGTGGCCGGGCTGTTCCTGGGCGTGGTCGCCGCCGCGCTGTTCCTGAACAAGCGGCGCCCCGGAGCGTACGCGCTGGGCCTGGCGCCGGTCGCGGTGGTGGCGCTGTCCGCGTGGCTGTTCCCGTTCTCCGGTACGCAGCCGATGTCGATCGCCACGCTCTCGCTGCCGTTCCTCTTCTCGGTCCTCGTCTTCGTCCTCGTACCGCGCGACTGGAAGACGGTCCGCACCGCGGCCGCCGTGTACGGCGTCGGGACGCTGCTGACCTATGTGATCGACTCACAGATCGGCTCGAACATCACGCGGATGGCGATGCTGTTCGCCGGAGTGGTGCTCCTCGCCGCGCTGCCGTACACCACGCCGCGCTCCCGGCGCTGGTACGCGCTGGTCGTCGCGTTCGCCGGGCTGAACTTCTGGATCGGCTTCAAGGGCGTCGACGACATCGTCCGCACCGCCCCCACCGCCTCCTGGGCGCGCGAGCTGGCGCCGCTGGTCAACGAGCTCCAGGAGGTCGGCGCCGAGCGGGGCAGGGTCGAGGTCGTGCCCGCGAGCAGCCACCGGGAGGCGTCCGCGCTCGCGCCGTACGTCAACCTTGCCCGGGGCTGGAACCGGCAGGCGGACATGAAGCGCAACCCGCTCTTCTACGACGACACCCTGGACAGCGCCAACTACCGCCAATGGCTCGACCGCTGGGCGGTGCACTACGTGGTGCTGCCCAAGGGAAGGCCGGACGCCAGCGGCGCGGTGCAGGAGGCGCAGCTGGTCGACAAGGGGCTGCCGTATCTGAAGCCGGTGTGGTCCGACGCCAACTGGCGGCTCTTCGAGGTGGACAGCCCGGTGCCGCTGGCCGATCCGCCGGCCACGGTGGACGAGGCCGGCGCGGACGAGCTGACCATCCATGTGAAGACGCCGGGCCGGATCCTGATCCGCATCCCGTACTCGCACTGGCTCGCCGTGGTCGACAGCGAGGGCCGGAGCGTGGAGCGGCCGCAGGAGACCGAGGAGTCCAAGCAGCGCACGGACGAGAGCACGCCGCGGACCTTCGTCAACACCAACGGCTGTCTGTTCAAGGCCGAGGAGGACGCGGACGGCGACGAGTGGACGGAACTGCTCGCACCGCGGCCGGGTGTGTACCGACTGGCCGCCCCTTACCAGCTGCCGCCCGGCACGCCGTGCCCGGAAGAACTGCGCTGAAACAGTTCGGCGAGTGCCGAAGGGTCACCGATCTAACGTCGAGCAATGACGAACACGAAGCACGTACTCGCCACTCCCGGCGACCCCAGCACTCCCACCACCGCCCACGACACCGCCCACGACACCGCCCTTGACGAGACTCCGGCGACGGACGGCCGTGACCCCGCGCAGGTCCTGACGGCCATGGTCGGCCACGTCCTGGCCCTCGCCGAGACCTGGACCGACTGGGACGGCCGCCCCGTCCCCGCGGGCGACCGGCTCTACACCCCGCACAAGGCGATCCGCCGCGTCGCCGACCACATGGTCGACCACCTCGCCGAGATGGAGGCCCGGCTCGCCGGCGAGGAGACACAGCCCGACCACTGGCACGCCTCGGCGACCACCACCGCGGCCGACCTCGCCCCCTTCACCGGAGCCGACCTCGACGAGGCCCGCAGCCGGCTCACCCGCCTGGCCAGGATCTGGGCAACCCGCCTGGACTCTCTGACGCCCGACGATCTCGACCGGTCGCCCGGGGCGGGGTGGACCTTCCGCCAGCTCGCTTTCCACGTGGCCGAGTCGGTCTACTACGCGGACTCCGTGGGCGACCGGCGTGTGCGGTCAGGCGCTCCCGGCGGCCGCTCAGTCGGCCAGTGACACGGCATCGCCCATGGCGACGACCGGATGGCGCGCCGGATCGAGGAGGCGGAGCAGCCGCTCCACGTGCGGGTGCGAGAGGCCCCGGGGCGGCTGCCGGAGCGTGTCGCGCCGTACTGGGCCGGGAGATGGCCAAGTACTCTCTCGGTCCGGTCAGGCGTCCCAGGCGCGAGGGCGGTTCAGCTCTTCCCATTCGGGACGGAGCAGTGAGAACACGGCGCGGTCGTGGCGGCGGCCGCGATGAAGACAGGCGGCGCGGCTGATGCCTTCGTGCACGAAGCCGGATCTGGCGAGGACGGCGAGGGCGGGGGCGTTGTCGGTGTGAGCCTCTGCCGTGAGGCGGTGCATCGGGAGTTCGCCGAACGCCAGGTCCACCAGGGCATCGAGGGCCTTGGTGCCGTGGCCGTGCCCGCGATATTGAGCAGCCAGCATCAGCTCGACCTGTGCCGTGCCGTTGACGATGTTCTGGCCGCTCAGCGCGATATGGCCGACAGGGGTGCCGTCAGGGAGCAGGACTAGGAAGTCGTCGCGATCGTCATCGTCACTGTCGCGCTCGATGCGCTCGCGCATCGCGGTGAGGGAGCGCGGCCAGATGCCGATCTCGTGGGCGATCACCGGGTCGGATCGCCAACCGTGCAAGAGCTCGGCGTCGCCCATGTCGACTGCCGCGAGACCGACGGACCTGGCACGCCAGGAAAGTTCCCTTTCAGTCTCTGAGTCGTGCTCGCCGCCCGCGATCCCGGTGTCTTCGGTCATGGGCGGATGCTATGGGCGCCTTCGAGCCGGGACCACCGGATTTCCCTGCTCAGCGAACCGGCGCGGCTGTTCTTGCACCCTTGGTCATCCACGAGCCCGGATGAGGACAACAGAGAGGCGGAGCGAGGTCCGGCCCACGGTCGTCCACGAACCGGATCGCACCACCGACAACCGACCACTGAGCGTTGGTCAGCTGACCGGACATACTCATCCGGTCAGCTGACCACCCATCAAAGAGACACGACCTACTCGTTGACGCAGACATTGCCCGCTGCCGGGTTGAGCGCTCCGACGACGTTCACGGAGTTGCCGCAGGCATTGACCGGGATTTCCACCGGGGCCTGCACCAGATTGCCGGAGAGCAGACCGGGCGAGCCCGTCGCGGTGCCCACCGCTGCCGCCTTCCTGTTGACGGTCAGGGTCGCGGGGGCCGGGAGATCCAGGCCGACCGCGGTGATCGCTTCGGGGCGGTTGACGTAGGTGCCCGGCCTGGCGGCGGTGACGTCCACCGTGACGGTGCAGGACTTCTCGCCGGCGGCCAGGTCGCCGCCGTTCAGAGCGATGCGCGTGCCTCTTGCCGTCGCGGAGACCGTGCCGTCGCCGCAGGTCGTCGACGCGTTCGGGTGCGAAGCCACCCTCACCCCGGCGGGCAGACGGTCGACGAAGCTGAAGTCGTCCTTCGCCGCCAGTTCACTGGTGTTGGTCACCGTCATGGTCAGTGTGGAGGTGCCACGCCGATCGATCGTGGCAGGACTGAACGCCTTGTCCAGCTGCGGAGTCGCATCCAGGATCCGGATGTTGTCGAATGCGTGGTCATTGCCGAACCATTCGCCCTGCCCATTGAGCATCTTGATGCCCAGCCGGCTTTCGTTGAACAGAACGGCCCTGTTGCCGGCGAACGTCCCAGCCCTCAACCCGCTTCCTTCGGGATAGGACTTCGCGTTGGGGTCGGTGCAGGGATTGATGGGGGTGGTGAAGGTGGGGATGTCCGCACCGTTGCCGGTCAGATAGAACTTCAGCTGCGGATTCGCTTGGTCGCAATTCACGGCGGCTGCGTCCACCGCGAAGGTGATGTAGCGGTTCGGCTTCGCGATCGGGATCGGCTGCTCGGTCTGGAACTCCACCCGGTCGGCGCCAGGCGCCACCCAGTTGGTGTAGGCCGCGACCACGTGGTTGCTCGGCGGATTGGTTCCGCCCACCTGTCCCAGCGCATTGGCCATGTCCTTCAGAACTGCAGGACAGTCGGGCGGAATAGCGCCGGTCTGATTGAGGATGATGCCGTTGCACTGCCCGTGGTCGAGCCACGAGGAGTCGGCGGTGTACGTCTCGTCGAGCGGTGGAGCACCGACGTAGTCCTCCAGGAAGACCGGAGTCTCACCCGCGTTCTCGAAGCCTTCGGCGAACACCGCGACCGGGGCCTGCGGGACCCCCGGAGCGCCGGGTGCCTGGCGGGCGTTGCCGCCCAGCGGCATGGCCAGGGCCTGGGCCTGAGAGGCCAGCGGAGCACTCGCGATCGCAAGTGCTACCAGGGACATCGATGCGGTGCGCGTGCGCGTACGCCGGGAAATCTTAATTGCGGAAATTTCCACCATCTCTTTTCCGATTAACGCGGCGTACAAGCAGCAGCGGGCATGGGCAGGATTGGCGCAGCCCAGGCCATTGGCTATGCACTCCGATAGGCAGGTCGCCCCAATTTCAGCACGCGCCCTCAATAAAATACGGTGGGCGATCGAGACGGCTGCGGCTTTCACCGCGTTGGCCGAACTGGGAACGGGCACTGCGGGCTTGTACTGAATAGAGGCCACTGAAAAGGCCCTGGCCGGTGGCCTGCCCGCTCCCGGGCCGAGCCTGATCAGGGGCCGCGCCCCGGCCGGCAAGGCGGGCAGGCTCCGGGACTGCCCGCGAGGAGTGCCGTGCGGCCGACGCCAAAGGCCCCGGACCATGATCGTTCCGGGGCCTTTCGCCTGGTGCCCCCGGCAGGATTCGAACCTGCGACACCCGCTTTAGGAGTGGGATCGAATCCTTGCCGGGTAGTGCCCGAGTCTGCTGCGTGGTGCCGTTCTGCCTGGTCAGCGCCACGCGGCGTCGTACTTGATCCTGCTCGTGACGCCTTGTGTGGGACCGTCCGCTCACGCATCGCTCACGCATGAAGGGAGTGGGGGCTTGCTGCTTGGGCGCAGCTGAGCGGACGTCCTGGCCGTCATCGAGCCGCAGAAAGTACGCCGCACGCGCTCCGCAAGCCGCAGGTCGGGTCGTGATTGAGCAGCACTCTGAGCAGGCCGGGGTCCTGGCGGCGAGGAGGTAGCTGACCGAAGTGGTGTAGCCGGGGCGGTGTCGACTGAGATGCTGAAGCTGGCGGCGATCTGGGCCAGGGTGTCGTGCTTGTCCTACGGTTGGCCGCATGAGCACTGAAACGGCCATATCTGAGGCAACGACCGATGCCCAACGTGCCGAGGTACAGGCGCTGTTCGATGGGACGTTCCACGACATCGCTCCAAACGCCATCCCGAAGGTGGAGCACGACTACCTGTACGCGCCGTTGGTGCTGCGCTACCACGACCCCGAGACGGGCCGACTCGCGGGCGCCGCCCTGACCTGCCGGGCACAGGTAGCAATTTCCATGACGATGATGAGGCGACCGGAATACGCGCCCGTCATGGACCGGCATAGCGAACTGGACCTGATGGCCGTGGCTCAAACCTTTCGGGGACGAGGTATCGGGGGAGCGCTCGTCCGCGCGATGGAGGAACGGCTGCGGGAGCGGGGCGTACGGATATGGTTCGGCAACGCCACCCGGGACCTGGAGACCACCCGGCTCCGCGAGTTCTACACCCGGCACGGCTTCACCGTTCTCCCGGCCGACCAGCCGTTGCCTGACCTGCTGGGCCGGTCATGGGTGCTCCCGACCGCCGAACAACCCGCCTTCTTCTTCTACAAGCAGATCAAGAAGGGCTGAGGCCGTGGACTGGATCTCTCCCGTTTCCGGACTCGTCGGCGCCCTGTTTGGCGCGGCGGCCACGTACGGCGGCACCCGCCAGGCACAGAACAAGGCGCTGGCTGATGCCCGACAGGCCCGACTAGAGGCCAAGCAGGACCAGGCCGTGGCCACACTGGCGAAGGCTTTCGGTGACCTTCACCAGCACGTCCGGGGCGTTCCCGACGACTGGGAGCCGGGAATGAGCGCCGAGGCAGCCGCCGCGTTCACGGCGGCGCGGGAGACGTGGGACGAGGAGCTGCAAGACCACATCGCGCCTACCCGGCTGGCCATCGGCGCCATCCGGGACAGGAAGGTGCGCCACCGCCTGAAAGAGGCCATGAACTTGCTGGAGGTGTGGGACAGCGGGCTGGTGTACGCCTTCCATGGTCGGTCCCGCATGTGGGTGCTGCACGGGGTGGTCGCCCATGCCGTGGACTGCGTAGGGGCGTGGCAGAGAGAGGAGGCACTACCGGAACCGAACCGCGCGTTCACGGAGGCCCGGGAATCGTTGGCCGCCAAGCGGGACGAGTGGGAGTCGATCGCCGAGGCCGAGGAGGGAGACCGGCGCCGGCGCCGCGCCCAGCGCCTCAGTGGGGCCACCGAGCCGCCGTCAGAGGCTGGATAAGGAGGAGACCGAAAGTGCAAGGACCCGGCCCCGGGACGCCTGCCTCTGCGGGCGGTCCGGATGTTGAGCCGCGTAACTGACTGGGACCGGCCACGGCTTGAAACTGCGATGCACTATGCCGACTCCGGCCGGCGCCCAACTGATGCAAGGTGCCCCGAGGGCCCGACACTATCGGGCTGTCCGTTTGCGTAGCTCCTGGCCTCCGGAACTCCGCTGTACCGCCTCAAGACCAAGGCCGGCCGCCGGGTCTCTGGCGTGTCAGCCACCCGTTAGCCGACCCCACACACCCCACTTGAGGGCCAGCCATGGTGCTGAGGTCCATGGTGAGGCCCATCTCTTCTCGGGTCTATAGGTCGAGGGCGCACCGCCGGCCGCTATCGCACGGGACCTTCCTGCTGCGGACCGCTTTTAGGTGAATTAGAGCAAAAGATCCGCAGAAAACTAGTCTTCGGAGGCATCCCGTGAACGTGGTACAGGAAGCGAAATGGAATCGGAACGACAAAGGGGGCGGTCCAGTAGCTGTATAAATTCCTTGTGCTGTTGCGGCGATGGGGTCGTCTCAAGACCAGTGCTGCCCCAGCCAATAGTCACAGTACCTGCGCAACAGGAACCCGCTGAGCTACCTGCTGCCGCATGCAAGCTGAGATGGGAATTTCCTGCTGGCGGCGGCGTGCCCCGGTGGCAATGTGTTGAGATCTGCGTACAGGCAATGTGGGCATGGGGCCGTGCGCTTCGCACTCCTGAGACCATTTCAGGGTCAGGGTTAGAAAAACGGCCGCCGCGAGCCATCGAAAAAAGAACGAGGTCCGGCTCCACTGCCTGACATAACGTAGCGGCGAATTTTTGGGAGTCGGATGTTTTAGCCTTTCCTCCGTGATGCGGAAAAACAAGTACATGGGATTTTAAGTCCACGCCGAAGGAAATCATGCGCTCCAGAGCTAGCGCATCAATGTCGGCAGGCAAAAGTACAGCGGGGCTGCCGTTTAAAGAGACCCGAAGAACGGCAGAGAGCGTGTTTGCGGTAAGTCGCCCGATCGGGGTGGCGGACGCCGAGGGCCCGAGTGTGGCCATTTCGAGGTCGGGATGTAGAACCTCAATATTCGCCCGCTGACTAAATGCCAGGTCTGCGCTGGAGGCTGTATTGAGATTGCGCTGACCGTTGAGTAGTGCTCCCTCTCGGTACCGCAAGTACGCCTGCCTAGCTAGATTCTGCCAGGCTTTGCTCTGCTTGGTGCCATCTGGGTTATACCAAATCATGCCGACAAGGAAACGTGTGTCCCAGAGGAGCTTAACGGCGCTGCCCATGTGGTCCAGGTCGCTGTGAGATAGGACTAGATGGTCAATGTGCGTGATTCCGCAGCGCTCTAACTCGTCGAACAGGGTCGTACCTGGCGGCGCATCAACCACCACGCATCGTGTACCGTCGCGAATTACGGCACAGTTTCCATGTCCAACATCGAGGACAGTTACTTCCAGAGTGTCAACGATTTGGTCCGCAGATGTGGTCACGGTCGCATCCAGTCTGCTGGAAGATCGGGACTAATTGCGAAGTTCCTGAAAAACAGATCGCGCTCCCTCTCGGCGTGGCAATTTACCTCGGCTTCGACCCAACGATTTCGAAGTTGGTTAAGCCCCAGTCCGGTGTCCTGTGTGATTAGGCCAGCAGGGAGTTGAATGGCCACCGAAGGGCGCCATGCAGGGACCAAGACCTCCGCAGTCGGCATTTCCTCGTTGACGTGCACTCCAACAATTTCAATGATCGTTGGAAGGGCCAATCTTGTCCTGGGAGTATCGCCATGAAATTCTGCAACAATTGCTTCGAATGCAGACTGGATGGATTCTGCGCTCTGCTCATCCTTATCGAGGAGGCATGGAATTTCCGCCCTCCGTAGTCGGATGGTGGTCGCCTGGTCCCGCGAGATGTATGTACTGCTTAGGACGGCCGGGAAACCTCGCTGAGAAGCAAGGCTTGCGAGTTCAGCGCCATCGAACGGGACATTAATCCTTCCATTTAGCCTGTGGTCGAAAACAGCTGCCACGCAACTGTCAGTTACGCGCTGTAACATGCGCTCGGCCGCTTCTCTTTGCGGTGCAACCTCAACCGGCTCGTATCCCGCTAGCCGTAGCACCATCCCTGTGGCGTAAGCCTCCTCAGGGTCGTCATCAACTACTGCTACTCGAGACCCTGCTGCCGGCACCTGAGTGCGCGGAAAGAGCCTGTCCAGAGGCCGCCTCGCGCCCCGTTCGACATTCACGACGAGGCTCCAGCTGGAGTATCGGCGGTGCGAGTGGGATGTGCAGGCAAGCGGACCATAATCCGAGCACCGCCCAGCTCACCTGTCTCGAAGGCGAGGTTCTTTCCTTTTAGTTCTTCCACTACGTCTCGCACGATGGTTAGTCCTAGGCCCGTGCCGTCAGTACGTGAGGTCCTGCCAGGTGACCAGATTTCGTCGATTGGCATGTCCCGAATTCCGGGGCCCGAGTCGTCAACGGTAAGAACGACACTGTCTTCGCCGTATTGGGTTCGGATAAGGATTTCACGGGCGCGATCGGGCATGTCTTGACGTAGCAGTGCATGCGCGGAGTTCGTCAATAGATTGGCCCAGATCGCTTCGATTTCTGCAACGGTGCTGCGAACGCGCATTGACTGACTGTCAAATTCAGTTTGTACGGAAATGTTTCGGTCGTTGAAGTACGGCGAGAATAGTTTCACCACCTCCCTGCAGACCGCGTCGATATCTACGTCAGCGGAGTCTCGTTTCCTCTTTTTCACCATCTCCAGGGAAAGGTTGGCGAAGGCTTGTACCGTGTCCAATGATCGCCCAATGCGGGACATGGGTTCATCGAAGACGGAGTCGTATGCTTCCTGGCCAACTTTGTTTCCAATTAGCTGACCCAATGCTCTAACCATTCGAGTAAGTCGACTTGCAGGTCCAAGAACCTCGTGTGCAAATACTGCTGTACTTGTTCCGAGGGTGCTCAGGGTCCTATAGAGCCTCAGGTCTCGCTCTACAGCCTTAACATGTTGCTGGGTTTCCCCACGATATGTGTTTACTTGGCGCTCTACGATTTCTCTATATCGCGGAGGGAGGGTGCGCACGGTCTTGCGGAGTTCATCTTCGGCGGTCTTCATCCGTGTGCGCGTCTTAGGTACTTGCTGCCGACGCCTGACTTCAGCATCCTTCAGGCGGACGGCCGCCGCCCAGTCTGTCGCTCTGATAGCAAATTCTTTTAGATCGACGAAGGCGGGGGTTTCAACGAAGCCTGTTCGGTCGGTTTTAGGCTGCAGAATTTGCGTGTCGTCGTCCACGACAACTCGTCCGACTGCAGTTCTGGTCGAGGGGCGCTCCTCGGGACTCCCAGTGCGGCGGGCATTTAGCTCTAGCCAGTCATTTCCTGGATCCCCGTAGGGCGTAACCCTAAGCCCTCGATGAATTAGGTGCACGCCCCCTACGACCTCAAGCCATGGCCAAACCCGTTCCCTGTCCGGAGAGTTCTTCAAAGGTGAGAGCGATTTTCCGCCTTTGAGGAACATCCAGAGTTCAAGGCTGGCTCGCGGCGCCAGCTCAAAGGGCAAATGAACATCACGTCCGCCGCGCTTGCGATTCAGCGACACTATGTCATGGCTGGCTTCGTGAAGAATCTCGCCGCGCCAGTCATACAGTGTTGCTTTGGCGTACCCTTCTGGATCGATTTCGGCGAATAAGCGAAAGTCTGCTTGATCCAAGTACGCGCGAGATGTGTCGGCGAGTAGCTTGTCGAACTCATCCGAAACAAAAATAGCCCGGAACGGAGAATTTTCGGGAAATGGTCCTGTAAGTAGTAGAACTGACCGAGCCATCCGTTTTACGTCCGCTTCAGCGAATGGTTCGCGAAGTTGGCTGATGGTGACACGGGTCCCTGGGGGTTCTAAAGTCGGTTTGTTGACGACGGTGAGTGGAACGTCTTCAACGGCGTGCACAGAGTCGTACTTAGTCCAGTCGATTATTAGTACGTGTGCCCGGCCGGGAGTGTTGGCCGGTCGCGTTTCTAATTCGACATGTGCTCCGAGGCGTAGCGCTGCTAGTCGGCCGAGGCCCTTCTCGCCTACTTTTTGTCGCCCGCCGGGAGTGATCGGAGATGAAGTTTTGGCGGAGCGACCCAGGAGGAGGAAGCTGTCATAGATGCTGTCCTCGTTCATGCCCGTGCCGTCATCTTCTACGATGAGGGTACCGCCAGCCCGGTCAGCTTCCAGTAGGCGGATCGTGCAGGTGGTTGCGTCCGCGTCGTAGGCGTTGCGTACCAACTCCATTACGCCGAGGTCTGGGTGTGGGACGAGCTCTTCACCCAGGCGCGCGAGGATCTCCGGCGCGAATCGTAGATGTCGGCTCATCCCTACCTCCCCGTGGCGGCCGTGGATCGGCCCCAGTCTTGCGTCACCTGGACAGCTGAACGCATGTTATCCGCCGTATCCAGTTAGCGACAGAGGGTCATCTGCCCGTTAGCTAGGTCAAGTTCAGGGGGATCTCGCGGACTGCCCGCACCGTGAGGTGTCTACACCTGATGCGCTCGTCCAGCCACCGGGTCACGGGTTCGGACGCCAAGACCTTGAGGAGGTCCCTGCACGTTTCCTCCTGCCCGTCCAGCGGTCGCGCCGTGATGATGTGGTTGTCAACAGCGACGGGAGTGTGCCCCGTGATAAGGACTCCGACCCCGCGGCTGTGTCCGCCCGTGCCTTGGCCTGGACGCGATGTGCGTCGTATTGCCACGAAGGGTGGTTCCAGCAGACGGCCCGAGAATCGGCGCGTTTCCCTGGGCACGCCGGCGTCCCCAGCAGGAGGGAGGGCGCGGGCCTTGAGAAACGGCGATTCAGGACCCTCGTGAGGATCGCGGTTGTCTACTACGGGGCCGACTCGCACCTCAAATAGATCCGCCAGACTCTGGGTGCTTCGCTTGGCTGTCCAGCGAGCCGTGCCGGATTCTGTCCGCTTCGAGCGACGCTGACGCGTGCCCGAGAGCAGAAATACATGAATGTCCGTGTGGGGATCGAACTGACCTTCGGTCTGGACGACTTTCAAACAGAGATGTTCGGACAGTAGCTGGCGCCACCGCTCGTAGCGAGAGCCGCTGCGTAGTACGTCTGGAAGCACGGCAGTCAAATGGCTGCCCAGGGAGAGCGCCTTGGCGCCGGCCAGAGTGAACACGGCGGCTTGGGACACAGCGCCGGCGGCCCAACCCCAACGCGTATCTGCTGGCATAGGCCCAAAGGGTGGGTTGAGAAGCACGCTGCCACGGAAGCTTCTGGCGGTGTGCAGTGCTGCCAGGCCGTCCTCGACTCTGAGTGACTGCAGGTCAGCCCAACCACGGTCGCCATCGTTGGTCCGGGCTTCTGACCCTGCGTCGCGTGTCCTGCGGGCCGCAGCCAGGTACAGGCGGAGTCTTGCTGCGGTGACGAACTCGGGCTGCAGGTCGCTGCCTCGAAGGGTTCGCGACCAAAGCCTCAACGTCTCGCTGGTGTTTGCTCCTACTGGGAGATGCTCGGATGCGGCGAGCAGCAGATCCCCTGCTCCGCAGGACGGGTCCCAGAAGCGGCCCGAGAATGGAGACTGGCCCTGAAGCACGTTGCTGAACGACTCACGAACTGTGCCCGTGGTAAAGAATGCGCCGTGCGCGCGTCGTGCGGCCAGAGGGACAAGTTGGCGTAACCGTTCAGATGCCTGCCCATTCAACGCCAGGCTGACGTCCTGTTCGATCCGGTGCCATGAGCCACGTGCTACATCCCGGGCAAGGAGGGTTAGCTCGTCGACGTAGGCGGAGTAGGAGCCGGTAGTGCCTCGCATGTCGGCGATGCGCCTTTCTGGTACTCCAACGCTGAAGGCACTGCGGATTGTGCCTCGTGCTCAGATTCTGCAGCAGAGAGCTCGGCGCGTCTATCGTAAGAGGCTTGCTCCAACGTGGCTGCCACATGCCGTGGAGTCAACGGCCCTAGCCACAGAGAGGGTTTGCGATCTACATCCGCTGCAGATAGTGCCCCGCCGGGCATCCTCGACCAGGGATGAAGCCAGAGGCTAGCGACGCCGCTGGGGCGTCGTGCGCCTCAGTTGTAGGCGGGCCTCGATGAAACCGACTCGCGTCTGCGCGCTCGCCGAGGGAAGCGGATGACGGACTTCTGGCAGCTGGAGTTCCACTACCACCGCGCTGGCTTCTCGTTCGACGAGCTCTTCACGGCGGACGAGGCGCTGCTGCACTGGTGGACGGAGCGGCTCGATCAGGTCGAGGACGCGTTCTCCGCAAGGCTGGAGGGGTGGATGAGCCCGCTAAGTCTGGGTACGCCCGCCATCTCACTCGAAGGCAAGCCCACAGAAGGCGTTGCGGATGTCCGTCAGCGGCTGTCGGTCGCGGGTGTAGTAGAGCTTGTTGGTCAGAAGCACTGCCCAACGTTGCTGACGAGGTGAGATCCACATACCGGTGCCCGTGAACCCGTAGTGGACCCAGACCGCTTGGGCGGGAGAAGTACCGGGCGCCGGGTGCCAGAACAGCCCCCGGACCGGCTGCAGCTCGCCGGTCTGGGTGGTCAACGATTCCGCAGTCCAGGCGGGGCCGAACCCCGCCTGGCCGGGCGCGGTGGTGGTGTCGAGCATGTAGCGCAGGAAGGCGCAGAGGTCGTGCATGACGGTGAAGGCTCCGGCGATCCCGCACACTCCGCCCAGGTGCCGTGCGGAGAAGTCGTGGGCGGTGCCCTTGAGGTGGGTGTCGGTCTCCGGGTCGAGTTCGGTCGGGGCGCATCGTGAGGCGGTCTCGGGGGGCAGCGGCCCGAAGCGGGTCGTATGCATGCCCAGTGGCTGCCACGTCCGCTGTGTCGCGAGCTCGTCGAGGCGCTGGCCGGCGAGATGCTCGGCGAGGTATCCGAGGATGAGGGCGGCTCGATCGGTGTATTCGACGGCCTCGCTGGGTGGACGGTGCAGGGCTTCGTGGAGGACTCCGTCGCGGACGTCTTGTGGGTCCGTGCCGTAGAGGTTCTTGAGCTGGGCTCGCAGCGGAACGCCGGCCGTATGGGTCAGCAGATGGCGGGCGGTGACGCCCCCGAGCGGGTGGCCGTCGACTTCGGACCAGAAGGTGGCGAGTGGGATGTCGAGATCGAGTTTGCCTTCCTCCCAGAGGGCGCCGATCGAGGCCCACACCGCGAGGATTTTCGTCAGGCTGGCGGCATCGAAAATGGTGTCGGGCCGCATCGGCGTACCGGGGTCGTCGGGGTCGAGCACTCCGGTGGAGCCGGAGGCGTGGATGCCGACAGCGTCACCGACGGCCCATACGGCGCCTGGGTAGACCTTGTCGCGGACGCCTTCGCTCAGAAGCTGTTCGATGCTGTCGGTGCGGTACGTCATGGTCTCCCTGTTCGCCGTGTGCATCCCGCCGGGTCAGCGTAGTGACGTCGGCGGGTCCGGTGGGCGATCGGCGTGGCGGCATCGTCTGGTGTGTGACGTTCATGTGAGCTGGAGGCCCAGGTCCGTCAGGGCTTGAGCGGTCGTCGAGAGTGGGTAGCGGGTGGCGTTCGCGTAGCCCGCCTGTCGGAGAGCGGGCAGCAGTTCCGGTGCGGTCCGTAGCCGGTTCAGGTCGCGGGCGAGTGCGGTGGAGTGCGTGAAGTCGGTGGCCACTCCGGACCCTGCGAGGACCTCGGTGAGGCCGGGCACGGGCTGGTACAGGACAGGCAGGCCGCAGGCTTGGGCCTCCAGCGCGACCAGGCCCATGGCCTCCAGGGTGGTGGACGGCAGGACCAGTACGTCGTGCTCGGTGAAGGCTTTCCACAGCTGTGGACGGCGGAGCCAGCCGAGATAGCGGGCCCGCACACCGGCCCGCTGGAGCAGCGGGGTCAAGGCGCGGAACTGGGCTCTGGGGGCGGCGACGCTCAGCTCGACGCCCGGAATGGGCGCCAGGCCGGTGATGAGGCGCTCGACGCCCTTCTCGGATGTCAGCCGTCCTGCGTACAGGACTCGCAGATGGCTGGTTGACGTGCGGGCGGGCCGGGCCGGTGGATCAGTGAGCAGATGGTCGGGGATGCCCCACGGGATGTGGACGACCTTGCGGCGGTCTGTTTGCGGGGCGAGTTTGAGCAGGTGATCGGCCATGGCACCGGTGGAGACCACGATTGCGTCCGCGGCCCTCGCAGTCTCGCGCAGTACCTGGAGCTGGTCGCGGTGAGCTTCGGCAAACAGCAGGTCGGTGCCGTGAACCATCGCGATCCTCGGGTGTGCCGGCAGGGCCCGGAGCAAGGCGGGAGTGGCGCCGAACGCGAGATGTTGCAGGTGCAGAACGCCGATCTGTGCCGGATCGATCGCGGTCACCAGAGCCCGGCGCAGGGCTGCGACGTAGCGACTGAAGCCGGCACCTTCCAGACACTTCCCGGAGACGGACAGCAGGTCGAGGCCAGATGGGAGACGGGGCCTGGGGCCCGGGGGTGCCAGCATGAAGGCCCGCGCGGGGATGAGGGGCTCGTCGCCGGTATAGAGATCGAGGAAGAGTTCGACGCTGCCGCCGGGGCTACCGGCCGGAAGGTCCAGGCAGGTAGCAGCCAGGAGGCCCGCGGTTGGGTGAACGACGGACTTCACAACGCTCCTTGAGGGATCTCTTCGTACAGGCGGGAAATGTCGATGCCGTCCGTCGCCGCGTACTTGGCTCGTTGTTGCTGGTAACTGGCCGGGCTACCGGCAGTGGTGAGGAAGACGAGCTTGCCGAAGGTCATTCCCGGATAGACGCGGGCGGGCTTGGCGACGCGGATCTCCAAGGTCCAGCGGATTGCGTGGCCCTGGTGGCCCAGCGGAGCGGAGACGTGGACCCAGATGCCGAGGGCGCCGATGGTGCGGTCCCCGTTGAGGAGCTGTGCGTACGTTTCCGAGCCGGTCTTCTCCAGGGTGACGCCTAGGTAGAGCACTCCGGGTTGCAGGACCAAACCGGACGTAGGGATGAGGTGTTCGGTGAAGGCGGTGCGGGCGGCGGCGTCCAGGTCGCCGTCACAGATGCGGATCGTGTCGCCCAGCCGCCAGTCGTAGGCGTTGGGTGAGATCCGCTCGGGCTCATAGGGGGAAATAGTGATCTCTCCCGTGCTGACGGCAGCGGCGATGGCTGGACCCGTGAGAATCACGAGGCCACCGCCTGGATGCGTGCAGCGTCCTGCCAGTAGCGGGAGGACTGGGGGCCGGCGGCACCCTGGTACTTGCCGCGATACAGCTCGACGTCACCGGTGGAGACGAAGAACATGATCTGCCCGATCTTCATGCCCGCGTACACCCGTAGCGGGCGGATGGGCGAGAGCATCAAGGTCCACTGTCCGTGGAAGCCGATGTCGCCGATCGGCGCGGTGATCTCGACGAACAGGCCAAGGCGTCCGACCGAGGAGCGGCCGAAGAGGAGGGGGACGAAGATGTCCGAGCCGACCTCCTCAACGGTGTGGCCGAGGTACAGCTCGCCGGGCTGCAGGACGTATCCGTCGTCGCCGATCAGGATCGAGCGCGTGGGATTGGTCTGGTGGGCGTCGATCACCTTGGCGGCATACGTCAGCAAGGTCGGAGCGAGGCGGACGTTGTAGCTGTTGGGGTTCGTCTGGTCCGGGGTGAAGGGGGTGATCCGTAAGCGCCCGTTGGCCACGGCAGCCTTGATCTCAGGTCCGGTGAGGATCATTACTGACCTCCTTCTTGGGAGTCTGCGGAGCTGGGCAGCGAGGTGGTCAGGACATGGCTCACGGCTTGCCGAAGGCGCACGCCTGCTTGGTGAGTTGGCCCGCCGAGGTAGCTGTCGGCGAGGTAGTCGGTGGTCAGCACGGTTCGGATCGCCGGGGGAAGAGGCGCAGGGGCGACGATCAGGCGGCCGACGAGTTCGGTGAGGTGGTCGAGCAGCTTGCCGTGGTCCCGGACGTGCTGCTCGGGGAGGAAGGCATGCACGAGCTGGTTGCCGAAGGGCTCGATGGCCAGCAGGTCGCCGAGGGTCAGCGTGGCGCCGAGTGGCACGGGACGCAGGGCGGTCTCGTTGAGGATGACCGCGTCAGCGCCGAGGCCGGAGTGCAGTCGGCCTGCGATCTCTTCGAGCAGTCTGCGGCGATCCAAGGGCGCATCGCGGAGGCGCTCGTCCACAGCGCCGATGGGGCTTCTCAGCCGCAGTCCGATGGCTGAGATCTTCTCCATCACCGAGGTGAGTTCGTGAGGAACGGAATGAGCGTCGGGGAAGGACCCGATGCGGGCGCCCCAGCCGCTGCCGACAGGCTCGGCGGCGGAGTATCCGACACCGAGTTCGCGGCCCTTGACCACGAGGGTGTCGCCGACGTGCACGGGGCCGGAGCTGTCGCTGTGGCAGTGCCCGGCGAAGATGACATCGGCGCGCGGGCAGGCTGTGGCCAGCTTCAGGTCCTCCTCGAAGCCGGAGTGGGACAGCACCATCCACGCGTCAGCACTGTGGTGGTTGTCCTGCATCACCTCGTGCAGAGCCTGTGCCGGGTTGCTGATGCGGTGGCCGGCGCGCTGGTCGGCAGGGATGGCGTTGAACGCCTGCGGGCCCATCACCGCGGTGACAGCGACCCGTCGTCCGCCGATGTCCTGGATGCGTACGCGGTCGAAGAGCGGCGTGCCGCAGTCGTCGGTCGTGTTCGCGCACACCGTCATCCGCCGCAGCCCCGGCTCGAAGTAGTGCGGCCACCCGTGGTTTCCGGGCGCGAGCAGGTCGTACAGGGTGGTGAGGACTTCGCGCTCGATGCCTCCCTCGCCGAGGTGGTAGTAGCCGCTCCCCTCGAAGAAGTCTCCGCAGTCCACGATCAGGCTGTCGGGTCTCGCAGCGTGGAGGTGGACGAGCATCGGAGCGGCCGAGTCGAAGGCGGAGTGGACGTCGGTCGTCGCGATGATCTGACGCAGTTGCCCGTTCACGGGATCACCTCGCAGATGTCGGCTCCGAGGGCGTGCAGCTTGACGGGCAGGTCGGCGTGGCCGCGCCGGAGCTGTTCGAGGCCGCCGAGGGTGGTCACACCGCGAGCGGTGAGGCCGGCGATGAGCAGGGCGGAACCCGTGCGGATGTCGGTGGCCTCCACTCCGGCACCGGTCAGCTGCTGCGGTCCGGCGAAGCGGCACTGTGTGGGCGACAGCTCGTCGATCGTGGCTCCGAGGCGGACGAGCTGGGGCAGCAGGTTGCGGTGGCGGCCGGGGTTGATGTCGTCGGCGAACAGGTGCGTGCCGGGCAGGGTGAGGGCCAGGGCCAGCAGCGCGGGCTCGAAGTCCGCGTCCAGACCGCCGGGAGACAGAGAGGCAATGGCTCGCAGTGGTCGGCCGGTGGGCTGCGCGTCCTGGGCCTGCACGGTGAGGGTGCCGTCCTCGGCGTCGGCAGGGACGCCGAGCCAGCGCAGCGCGGTGATCAGAGGGGTGATGTCGTCGCGGCGTACGCCGAGGATGTGCGCGTTGCCGCCTGTTACCGCGACTGCGCAGGCCAGGGTGCCCGCTTCGATCTTGTCGCCGGGCACCCGCCACGCGATCTCCTCACCGGAGACGGATCGAGGCGGCTGAAGCGTGAGGACGGCCTCGCTGACCCGGCACTCCCACCCGGAAATCCTCAACGCCTCTACGACACTGAGAACTTCGGGTGACAGGTTCGGTTGGCCCAGTCGCAGCGGCCGTCCGGCGACGACCGTACGCAGGAGTGCGGCGATACTCGCTCCGCGGGACCGGAAGGGGAGCATGATCGACACCGTGCCGCGTCCGCCAGTGGCTGCTTCCACGAGGTAGCCGCGGTCACCGACGGTCGAGCGGTCGCCGAACCGCTCGTACACCTTGAAGTGCTGCTCCATCCCACGATCCCCGATGGCGCAGCCGCCCGGCCACGGCAAACGGGCCCGCCCATAGGCGCCGAGAAGAGCCGGGACCAGGTAGTACGAAGCTCTGATCCGCGCAGCGACCTCGGGATCGGGATCCGGCCGCTGCTTGTCGCTCGGCAGGATCACCGTGGTATGCGGATCGCTGACCGGGCGGGCCGCCTGCCAGCCGGACTGCTGGAGGAGGGTGAGCATCGTCCCTACGTCCGTGTTGGCCGGGACGTTACTCAGGTGCACCGGGCGGTGCATGGCCGCGGCGGCGGCCAGCAGGGGCAGGGCTGCGTTCTTCGACCCATCTACGGTCACGGCCCCGGCGAGCGGAACGCTCGGGCGCACGGCGACGACTTCTGCGGCGACTGGGGGAATTCGTACGGCTGGCAACAGTCAGCTCCTCATCTGGGGCACGTGTGTTGCGACGGTTGGAAGCGGGGTGCTGAACTCGAATTCGGCCCAGCAGCGCTTACCGGAGGGCAGCGGGTCGAATCCGTGGCGGTCGGCGAGTGCGGCGACGAGGAACAGGCCGCGTCCGTCTTCCTCTTCCTCATCCGGCAGGCCGACTTCCGGGATGTCGAAGCTGGTGTCGATCACCGCGATCCGTAGCGCCCCATCGCTGAGGTAGGCGCCAGCCGTGATCGGTCCTTCGTGTGCGTGCCGTACCGCGTTGGTGATCAGCTCCGAGGCCACCAACGCAGCCGCATCCAGGAGCGCAGGTCCGAGAGCGGCACCCCAATCCCGTATCTCCTCGGCGATCTGCCGGCGCGCCGACGCGGCGCCGGCAGATGTGCCATGGACGGGAATCCGGATGTGGTGCGCTTCCATGAGCGGCCTCCTGATTGGTTCGGCCACTCCACGTAACCGCCGCACGGGCCCCTCGGACCAGGACTCGTGCCGGTGCTGCATCGTCTATGCAGGAGCTGCATCACGGTGCACTGCCGGTCCCTTACGCTCGGTTGGGAAGGCAGGATCGGCGACGGCAGGAGGAGCCGTGGCACAGATGGCCGAAGAGCACAGCGAAGCGAGACGGATCGGTGAAGTGATCCGTCAGGCCCGCGTATTACAGCGGCGTTCGCAGAAGGAAGTCGCCTCCGCCCTGGGCTATCACCAGTCCAAGGTGAGCCGCCTGGAAGGCGGCAGGGGCACGGACGACGTCCGCACGCTGCGCGAGGTCTCGCGCGTGCTGGCGATTCCGCCACACCGCCTCGGCCTCGCGGCCACCTCGGACATCAACCACGCCGAACCCGAGACAGAGGACATGCACCGCCGTACCGTTCTTGCCGCCGGCATCGCCGCGCTCGCGGCCCCGACCCTCCCCAGCACCGCCCATCAGGACCTGGTCCAGTCCCTGCTGCCCGGAACAGCCCGGGTGACTGCCGAACCGGTGCCGGATCTCCAGAGCATGCGAGACCAAGTCGCAGGTGTACGACGCCTCTTCTGCACCTGCGATTACACAAAACTGGAAGGCACACTGCCCGTCCTGATCGGGCAGTTACGGCAGGCCATCAGCGACAGTCCCGGATCGAGCGACCTGTCCGGGCTCCTCGCCACGGCGTACCAGACCTCGGCGAGCCTGCTGCTCAAGCAGAGCGACCAAGGAAATGCCTGGCTCGCGGTCGGACGCGCCATGTCCGAGGCCGAACGCTCCGGCGATCCTGTTGTCCTCGCCTCCAGCGTCCGCGTTCACGCCCACGCCCTGGCCCGTGACAGCCACACCGCTCAAGCCGTCACCCTCGTCCGGCACACCGCCGACCAGCTCACGGGCTCGTATGACCAGCGCTCCCCGAAGTACCTTGCGGCACTCGGACTGCTGCTTCTGCGCGGGGTCACCGCCGCCAGCAGCGGCGGCGACCGCTCCTCCACCCAGGACTTCCTCACCGAGGCGAAGGAAGTCGCCCGCTACGTGGCACTCGACAGCCCCGACGCCTGGGCCAACTTCAGCCCGACGAACGTCGCCCTGCACGGACTCAGCGCGGCGGTCGCCTTCGGCGACGCGGGCGTCGCCCTGGACACCGCCCGGCCTCTCATGCGCCGCCATATCCCCGTCCCCGAGCGTCGTGCCGCCCTGTGGATCGAGGCCGGCCGCGCCTACAGCCAGCAGGGACGCCTGGCGGACGGGTACCAGGCCCTTCGCATCGCAGAAAGCTGCGCGGCCCAGGACATCCGCCGACCGGCCGTCCGTGAGCTGGTGGCCGACATGGCCGCCCGCGACCGCCGTCGTACGCTGCCGGAACTGCACCGTTTCAGCCGTCAACTGGGAGTCCCCGCGTGAGTGATCAGCCGGACCGGCAGACCAAGAAGCCCTTCCTGTACGTCGTCGTGTGCGCCTCCGGCATCGCCGGCGACGTAGGCATTCTGATCACCGCGGCCCAGGAGGCGAACTGGGATGTGGGTGTCGTCGCCACCCCGCAGGGCCTCGGTTTCATAGACACCGAGGCGGTCGAGGCACAGACCGGCTACCCGATCCGCTCGGCCTGGCGCTCGCCCGGCGACCCACGGCCGCTGCCGCCCGCCGACGCCATCGCGGTGGCCCCGGCCACCTTCAACACGATCAACAAATGGGCTGCAGGGATCTCGGACACCCTGGCGCTGGGCATCCTGTGCGAGGCGTACGGCTTCCGCATCCCTACTGCCGTCATGCCCTACCTGAACTCGGCACAGGCCGCCCATCCCGCATACAGCCAGAGCCTGGAGCGGCTGCGTGAGATGGGTGTCCTGATCGGTTCGTACGAGCCCCACAAGCCGAAGGCCGGCGGTGGCGCGGACCAGTACCGCTGGGAGGAGGCGCTGGAGCTGCTTACTCCCAAGCTGTCCGCACCGGCCTGATCAGCGCCGCCGTGCTGGCGGTGCCTGCGGCGGCGGAGGGGCTGCTGCCCGGTGGATAGGGGCGGCACCACGTTGCGTGGTGCTGCGCGCCCTGGCCGCCTGAGCGCGGGGACCAGGGGCGTGACGGTCACCGAGGCGGCGGATGCGCCAGGTCAGCGCGCGGGCGGGGCTGTGGGCGTCGTCCAGGGTGCGCTGGCCGAGTGCCTGAACGAGCACGGTCGTCGCGTTGTGCCCGGCAGCTTCTGCTTCGGCGAGCACGGCGGTGAGTGCGTCCCAGGCGGGGTCGTTGAGGATGCGCTCGGCATGCTCCGGCACGGCCTGCTGGAGGTGGTGGGCGTAGCGGTGCTTCATCTGGGGGCTGGGGGCGCGCTGCGCGAGGCCGGCCAATACCGGCTCGGCAACCTGGGCGTACGCGACCTGAAGGTGGACGAGAGCCTGTTCTGCTGCCGCTTCCTGCTGGGCGTGCTGGTGGGTGCGGTGCCAGTGCATGGCGAGCACCACTGCCGTGAGCACGGTGTCCAGCAACATGGCAATTCCGGATCCGTCGCCGTCCGAGGGCCGGTCTCGCCAGATCGTTTGGATTCCGCGCCGCAGAGCGTGGGTGCTGGCGAGGTCGGCCGCGATGCGGGAGCGGGTGGCGCGCTCGAAGGCGACAGCGGCTCGTTCCAGTTCAGCCTTCACCGCGGTCGGTGCGTTGATCGGCAGTAGATCCAGCGTCGCGCCGAGTAGGACCAGTTGGCCTTGCGCTGTCTGGTCGTCGCCGTGGGTGAGGTGGTGGGGGATGCGCTCCGCGGCGGCGGTGGCTTGGTGCCATGGGTTGCCCGGCCGGACGGTGACCGGTTCGGGGCTGGTGGTGGCGAGGCTCTTGCGGATCTTGGGCAGAGACAGGTCGGGGGCGAGCGTGGAGCCCGCGTAGAAGACTGGCTCGCCCTTGCCGTTGGTGTCGTCGGGCAGGGCAAAGTTGCAACCGAGCGCGTCGCCGGAGGGGCCGAGCTTGAGGCGAACGGTCACGCCGGTCGCCTCCAGCAGGGCGAAGAACTCGGCCTCGTCGGAGGCGGCGGCGACGGCGCGGCGGACCCGCAGGCGCAGGACATCGCGGGCGGCAGCATCTTGGCCCAGACGCTTGGTCTTGAAGTGTTCCTTGCTGGTGAGTCGCTTGGCTCCGGTGCCATCGCCTGGCTTCAACCGGCGAAGCCCATAGTCGACTTCGACTGAGCGGGCCTCACGCTGGACTGCGCGCTGGTCGTAGCCCCGCTCGGGCCTACGGCCGTCGTGGCGTACGAGGGTGGCGGCGATGTGAATGTGGTCGTCGGCGTGACGGACGGCCACCCAGCGGCAGGCTTCCTCATCCCCGTCGGGGGCTATGCCGGCGGCGGCCACCATCCGGCGGGCGATGTCCGCCCACTGCCCGTCGCTGAGGATCGGGTCTTCGGGCGCGGTGCGGACGGGGCAGTGCCACACGGTGTCCCTGGGTGCCTTGTCGCCCAGCATCTTCACGGGCTGATCCAGTTGTGCGACGAGCTGGGCCTCCACATCCTTCGGGTCGCGGTGGGGGCTGCGGCCGGGGTCTGGGGCGAAGCCGTTCCAGGAGGCCACCAGGTGTGGGTCGGTGTGCTCGTTGGCCCGCCCCTTGCCGAAGAGGTAGGCGATGGTGCGTTGCGTGGCTTTCGGGCCCGCGCCGAGGATGATCTTGGGTATCACCGGCTCACCGGGCCTCAGTGACCTGGGCGATGGCGGTGTCCAGTTCGTCGATGGACGCCTCGACGCGGGCCAGGAGCCTTTGGACGGTGGCGGGGTGGGGCCAGGCGCCGTCCTTGTTGAGGTGATGGGTGAGCTGATTGAGGTTGCTGCCGATCTTGCCGAGCTGTCCGTTGGCGGCCATGAGCGTCTTCACCGTGGCGCGATAGTCGGCGACAGCTGCGGTGGGATCGCTGGCACGGGCAGCGGCAAGGGAGCACTCGGCCACGTAGCCACCGGTCGCCATGCCGCTCAGAGCAGCGGCGTTCTTAATGAGGACGAACTCGTGGTCGTTGTAGCGGGGGTGGACGCGGCGCTCGCGCAACTGCTTGTCACGCAGACGGCGACGCGGCGCTGGCTGCTGCTGCACGCTCGACGATGGCTTGGTGCCTCCTGTCCCGGCCGGCTCCCCCGGGCCGGCCGACTCCGGTGCCGCCTCGGCGCCGGATGCCTCCGCCTCCCCTGGGGCGGAGGTCGGGTAAGGACTCCTTACCCGACAACTTGCTCCGTCTGAAGCAGCCCGTCCGAATGCCTGCCGTACACGTTCCGTCAGCACAGGCGACTTCGTCAGCGGTATCTGTTCCTTGGGGTGGTGTGGATCGTGCGTCATGAACGGTTCTCCAGACGAGGGGGTGGGGTGGGGCGGGCTCTCGGGAGGGCCCGTGAGCTGCGAGCGGTCACACGGACCCGTCCTTGGGTGTGATGAGCCAGTAGTGACCGGCCTGGCCGGGTGACCGGAACGGGTTCCGGTCACCCGGCGGGTTCCTGGTCAGCCGCTGGCTGGACCGCTTTCGGCGGAGGCTGTGAGTTCGTTCCGGAGGACGTTCGTCACCTCGGTCAGCCGCTCACTGGAAATCGGAAGGCCCTTGTCCTCAACTGCCTTCCGGACAGTGGCCCGGGTGAGTTTTCCCTGCTCAGCACAGGCAGCCCTGCCGATCTCCACGAGATCCCTGAGCGGGGCGCCGGGCGGACGGCCACCGCGGGACTTGGTCTCCGCAACCTCCGCAGGAGGTTGCGGAGACCCATCGGGCACGGCGACCGGTAGCTCGGTGAACCCGGCGAGCTCGCCGGGTTCGGCTGGCTCCGCTGGAATTCCGGCGGCCTGGAGAGGTGTGGTCACCGATGCCCTCAGCACTTGCCCGGAACCTGCGAGCGGGTGCTGGTCCACGAGCTGGTGGATCTGCCGCATCAGTACGGCGAAGGCCACCATCGCGGCTGCCGGTGGAACCGCGGCCACCACGTAGTCGAGGAACGGAACGTCACCGGTTTCGCGTGTGCCGCTGACCCCGGCAACGTTCAGGGCGATGGAGCCGACAGATCCGATGGCGGTCACGGCGATGGCCCATCGGTCGGTGACCCGGCGCAGCCCTGCGCGGAGCATGAGCAGCTCACCCGCGACGATGAAGGCGTCCAGGGTGGCGGGCCACGCCCAGCGGCGGACCGGTGAATCTCCCAGCCCGTGCTGCCCGGCGACGTCGGCCAGGTGCGCGTAGGAAAGACAGAACGCTCCGGCGGTCAGGGCGACGATGACGATGCCGGCCGCGATGAGCGCGTAGCGCTCGGCAGCGCCGTGGGGCGCTGCGGGCTGTCCTTCGGTCGTTCGGTTGACCGGCTGGTGGTGCGGGGGTGAGAGGGGAGGGGTGGGCAAGCGGGTGCTCCTGGGGTGGTGGTGTGGGGCGTCTTTGGCGTCTTGGCCGTTGCAAGTGCAGGTCAGGGGCGGTACGGCAGCGGCTCCGGCTGTCCGTCTCGGTGGTGCCGCCAGCCGTCTTCAGCTCTGTCGCAGTACGCCGCAGGCGGTTCGCCGCGCCAGTGCCCGACCGGGGTGCTCCTGTCCCGAGTCGGGACACGGCGTCTGTCCCGAGTCGGGACAGCGGCATTGCGTCTTCCGTCTCACTGGCCAGGGCTGTGACCTGCACCGATACGGCAAGGACGCGGGAGACGGTGCAAGACGGATCCGGACAGCGTCTTGGGCGGCCACGCCAGTGGTCGTGATCGCTTTGCCGTCTTGGCCCCGGTCGCCGTCTCGCTCGCAGGCCGTATGACCTGCGAGATCACGGCAGGGACGGCAGGGACGGCAACCAGGGCGGCGGGCCTCAGCCCCTGTCGGGGGCGGGGCGGGTGCCGACGGGGTGGACGGTGGGGCAGTACCGCCGCCAGCTGTCGAGGAACTTGTTGCGCGTGTAGCCCTTGCGCTGCGTTCCGTCGGCCATCCGGACGTTGCCCGGCCCCACGCCGAAGCCTCGCAGCAGCCTGCCCAACTCACGGGCGTTCAGCCCGCCGCGCCCCCACTCCGCCCACGGGCTCTCGGGGTCCTGGCGCAGGTGGTGCAGGAGTTCCTCGGTGGACAGGCTGTCCACCTCCCGCTGGGCAGCGAAGATCCGACGGATGTCGGCGAGGATCCGTGCGCCGCCGGGGTTGTCCTCCTCGGCTGTCACTTCGGCGGCGACCATGCGTGCGCACGCCATTCGAGCCCGGCGCGGCCAAGACCCACCGGCCAGCTCGGCGACGATCACCAAGGGTTCCCAGGTGTCGGCGGCGCGGTCCTCGACCGGCATGTCCGGCTCAAGGATTGCCGCCTCCTCCAGAAGCGGCCTGGCCCACGCGTTGACCCGGTCGCGCAGTTCGTGCAGGGCAGGAATGTCACGGCGGGAGCGGAAGGGTTTCACCTTCTCCCCTTCGGCCCGTCGACGCATCCGGATCACGACCGACCGGTCCATGATCGTGTCGGGCAGGTTGCCGATCCCCGCGATGGCCGCCATGGCGAAGGTGGCGAACTTGTGCGGGGTGTGGTCGTTACCGACAACCCGAGTCACGTAACGCCCTCGCTGATGACCGGCGTTGAGTAGGCCACGCGTCTCCTCGTTCCGCTCCGCCTGCTTCGGCGTACCGAAAATGGTGTCTGCCTCGTCCACCAGAAGCGTCGGCGGCTCCTCCTCGGTGATCGAGCGGAAGATCGCCGCCGGCGTGGTGTTGATCGTCAGCATCGGCTCGTGGACCGTCTCGGTCAGCACGTCCAGGAGCCGCGACTTGCCGCACCGCTTCTCCGGCCCCACCACCGCCAGACGCGGCGCGTGCTGCCACGCGGTCTGCAGGTGCGTGGCCACCACCCACAAGGCGATCGCATCGAGCGCCTCCGCTGACGGCGGGATCACGAACTGGGCTATCTGCGAGTGCAGTTCATCCAGCAGCGTGGAGCCCTGCGTCGGCTCCGCATCGGGGACGTCCTCCAGCCTGCTCGGCGCCTGCGCCTCAGCGGCGCTGTCGGCGGCCGAACCGCCGGTCAGGCCCGGATCGGTGTCCACGGGCTGGGCGGCGCCCAGGTGGGCACCTGGCCGACCAGGGATGGCGGTCGTGGGCCAGCTCGCCTTGGCGGGCTCGGAATAGTCCTTGGGGTTCTCGGGTTCCACTGGGCAGCTCCTCGTCTGGCGGTGGCGGGCTCGCCCGCCCTTTCCGCCGGGTCGGTTCTCATCGGATCGCTGGGGAGCTACGGGGCCTCCGGCGTTGCACCGCCGGGGGCTCTCCCCCTTCCCGCAGGCATTGGGGTACCGCGAGGGACCACGGACAGTACGGTCACGCCCGGCCACAGTCCAGCGTTTCTGTGTCAGCTCAGCGCAGAACCGTTTGCTACGCTCCCGCCCTTTCACGCGGCCAGACCCAACAGGATCAGCAGATCTGCGGTCACGACCCGATAGGCGTTGCCCAGCCGCAGGACCTTGCACGGGTACGCCCCGCGCTTCGCCAGCTCATAGCCCTTGCTCCGCCCGAGCCCAAGGGCGCGGTTGCTGGTTTCGAGGTCAACGGCTACCGGCAGGGCCAGTAGGTCCTCACGACTCATCCCTTTCGGCGATCCCTCTGCGGTGTTTTCGCGCATGCGCCATGCCTTTCGGTACAGCCATCGGCGAACGCGGGCATCACGTCCGGCTCCAGGCAGCCACCAATCAGGATCCACAAGCTAATGTGTCTACATGACGCAACGCCGTGTGGATGATGAAGCGGATGACTTCCCGGAGTGGGTGGACCGGGTGCAGGCGAACGTGGCCGGCGAAGTCCGCCGCAGACGAAAGGAGATGGGGTGGAGCGCGCAGGAACTGGCCGACCGGTGCGAGCAGCTCGGGCACCCGATCCCGCGCAATGTGATCGCCAACATGGAGTCCGGCCGCAGGGCCGGCCTGCCGCTGGTGGACGTCTTGGTCCTGGCCGCCGCCCTGGAGACGTACCCCGCCTGCCTGATCTTCCCGGTCGGCTACGTCGAGGAGACCCAGGAGCTCCCCTTCCAGAGCCTCGTCCCCACTTGGGACGCCCTGCGTCGCTTCTCTGGCGAACAGGAAGTCTTCGGGCGCGACCTGGGTCTCGTGCCCGACTTCGAAGCCCACACGAGCCTCGTACGCACCGCCCTAGCTGCGCTCGACGAAGAGGAGCAGGCACGGTTCGCGGCCAAGACGGCAACCAGCCGCGCCCAACAGGAAGAAGCCGAACGAAAACGGACCGAGTACGCCGACCAGGCCATCTCGGCCAAGTACAAGCTCCGTCACCTCCGTCGAGACCTCCTCGACGACGGAGCCGTCCCGCCCGACCTCCCACCCTCACTCCACGACGTCGACCCGCCCGAATGGGCCCCCGATACCACCACGGAGGAACGCCCTTGAAGGGATCCACCCACCGCCGCTGCTACTGCCGCGACGCCGAGACCGGTAAGCCGCTCGGCAAGAAGTGCCCCAAGCTCACCAGCCGCAAGCATGGCTCCTACTCCGTACGCCAGGAGCTCCCTCCCCGAGCCGACGGCACTCGCCGATCCTTCAGCCGTGCCGGCTACGAGAGCCTCAAAGCCGCCCAAGCCGACCTCGACCACATACGCGCCCTTCTCGGTCTTGCCGACGCCGACGACTCCGAAGGTCTGGATCAGATCGCCGAGTTGCTGGAGAAAGTGGCAGAGGAGAAGGCTCCGCTGCCGGACATCGAGTCGACCCGTCGGCGCCTGAGCCACGGCCTGGACCTCACCAGCCGCCTCACGGTCGGCGAGTGGCTGGACATCTGGCTGGCGGGCAAGAAGGGGCGACAGAGTGCAATCAGCCGCGACGAGAGCAATATTCGCGTCCACCTTCAACCGCGCATCGGGCACGTTCGGCTCGACCGCCTTCGGGTCACTCACCTCTCGGAGATGTTCGAGGCCATAGCCGAGGCCAACGTCGAGATCGCCGAGGGGAACGCCGCACGACGCAAGGCGGTCGAGGATCTCGCACAGATTGCCTGGAAGGGGCGCGAGCCCCGCGCCCGCCGTAAGGCGATGAAAGCGGCCATCGCCGAGATGGACCCCTACCGCCGCATTGTCGGTCCGGCGACGCGGCAACGGGTTCGCTCCACACTGCGGGCCGCGTTGAACGCTGCGATCGCCCAGCAGCTGATCACCTTCAACCCGGCCGCCCACGTCGAGCTGGAGGCCGGCAGGCGCCCCAAGGCGCTTGTGTGGACCGAGGAGCGCATCCTCCATTGGAAGCGCACCGGCGAGAAGCCCTCGCCGGTAATGGTCTGGACGCCGGAACACACCGGCCTCTTCCTTGACCATGTAGCCGAGGACCGGCTGTACGCGCTGTTTCACCTGGTCGCCTTCCGCGGACTTCGGCGAGGCGAGGCGTGCGGTCAGAGGTGGACCGACACGAATCTGGAGGCCGGGCTCCTCACGGTCGCCAAGCAACTCGTCGTGAACGGCTGGGAGGTGTACGAGGACGATCCGAAGACGGACGCCGGAGCGCGCATCATCGCCCTCGACTCCGACACGGTCCAGGCCCTCAAGCGGCACCGTGCCCAGCAGGACAAGGACCGCAAGGAGTGGGAGAGCGCCTGGGTGGAGACCGGAAGGGTCTTCACCCGCGAGAACGGAGAATTGCTCCACCCCGCCAACGTCACACGGCGGTTCATCGAGCTGCACGAGGAAATCGGACTTCCGCCGATCCGGCTCCACGACCTCCGTCACGGTGCCGCGACGCTGGCTCACGCGGCCGGTGCCGGTTTGAAGGACATCCAGGAGATGCTCGGCCACTCCTCGATCACCATCACGTCGGACACGTACACGAGCCTGCTCCCCGAGGCGGATCTGGCGATCGCGGAGGCCGCGGCCCGGCTCGTGCCGCGGGCGCGCGCCACTGCCGAGGGCGTCCGGTCCGGGGCTGGCGCCGAGCCCGGCGAGGCTGACAAGTCCGTGCCAGATGGTGCTGCTCCGTGGGGCCAGATTGGGGCGGCAACTCCCCCGTCCGCTCACGCACCGCTCACGCAAACGGCCTCGGACGAGAAGTCCGAGGCCGAGTAAGACCCCTCCTTGGGGGAGAAACCCCAGGTCAGAGCGGTAACGCGTTGTGCCCCCGGCAGGATTCGAACCTGCGACACCCGCTTTAGGAGAGCGGTGCTCTATCCCCTGAGCTACGAAGGCGGCGCTGACAGCCTAGCGGATGCGGCTTGCGGAGGTCGCCCCCCATTGGGGCCGGGCCGGGCGGCCGGCCGTTTTGTGGTGAGGGTGGTGGAGGGGGCGGTGGGGAGGTGGGGGTGGGGAGGCGGTTGCAAGGGGGGTGTTCGCGGGGGGAGTTGGGGGTGGGCGTACCGTTCTGGGCGACCAGCAAGATCCGTTTGTTCAGCATGCGCGGGGTGTTCCCGTATGCCCGCATGCCGTGTCCGCACCGCACTGCGGAGTCCGGGTCCTCCCGGGGTGCCGGGTGTCGCCGCATGGGCGGCCGGGGGAAGTGGTGTGGCGTGGTGTGGGCTCGGGGCCCCGGCCCGGACGTCGGGTGGCGCCTGACCGACGCCGCCCCGAAGGACCCCCCATGAAACGCCCGTTTGTTCCCTTTCTGGCTGCCGTTGGCTGCGCCGCCGCTCTCGTCGTCGGGATCACGATCGGAGGCAGTCCGGGTACGCCCGCGGGCTACCACCGCGGCAAGGACGGCACACTGACGATCGACCGTGCGCACCGTCCCGTCGCGCCGGACTTCACCGGGGCCGACGTCGACGGGAAGCCGGTCCAGCTCTCCGACTACGCGGGGAAGACGGTCGTGGTCAACGCGTGGGCCTCCTCGTGCGGGCCCTGCCGCAAGGAGACCCCGGTCCTGGTGCGGTACCACCGGAAGATGGAGACCCGGGGCGTTGTCGTCCTCGGGTTGAACCGGGACAGGTCCCCCGACGTCGCGCGGGCCTTCGCCCGTGAGTTCCAGATGCCCTACCCCAGCATTCTCGATCCCGGCGGCAAGCAGCTCTTCGCGCTGCCCAAGGGGCTGCTGGCCACGCAGGGGCAGCCCGTCACCCTTGTCGTCGACGCGCGTGGGCGGATTGCCTCGACGGCGTCCGAGGCGCTCGACGAGGGTCGGCTGGAGGGCCTCGTGGCCGCCGCGCGGGTGTCTTGACGCGGGGTGGGGGCGGGCATAGCGTCGCGAATGTACTGATTACTGAGCAAGCGCTTAGGCGATGACGATGCTTGGAGGGGTTGTTCGTGCCGCATGTCGATCCGGCCCCCGTCCCCGATCCCGGCTCTGCTGACGCCGGTCGTATCGAAGCCGCGCTGACCGGACCTGGCGCCCCGTTCGCCGTCGTACGGGCGGAGGACGGGGCGCACGCCGGGGTGCTCGTGTACTCGGACGGGCCCCGGACGCTCCGGGAGTTCGTGGAGACCACCTGGGCCTTCGGGGACCGGCCGTTCCTGATCTCAAAGGAGCGCAGCTACTCGTACGCCGAGTTCTTCGCCGCGGCGTCCGCGCTGGCCTGCCGGATGACCGAGGTGTACGGGCTCCGCCCGGGGGACCGGGCCGTCGTCGCGATGCGCAATCTCCCCGAGTGGCAGATCGCCTTCTGGGCGGCCCAGCTGGCCGGTCTGGTCGCCGTACCGCTCAACGCCTGGTGGACCGAGGACGAGTTCACCTACGCGCTGGACGACTCCGGGCCCCGGGTGCTCCTGGTGGACGGTGAGCGGCTGCCCAGGGTCGCCGGGTGGGCGACGGAGAACAGGGCGCGCGTGGTCGTGTTCCACGGGGAGGGGGCGGTCGCGGAGGGTGTCGAGCGGTACGAGGAGCTGCCCGCGCCCGATCCGCTCGCCGCGCCGCCCGAGGTCGAGATCCGGCCCGAGGACGACGCGACGATCATCTACACCTCCGGCACCACCGGCCGGCCCAAGGGCGCGGTCGCCACCCATCTCGCCCAGGTGGGAGCGGTGCTCAATCCGCGGTACCACGCGGCCGCCTCCGCGCTCGGGAGCGGGATCATCCCGGGGCAGGGGCCCGCCCCGGTGTCGCTGCTGACATTCCCGTTCTTCCACGTCGCCGCGTTCACCGGCTTCTACGCCGCGATGGCGGCGGGCGGTGCCATCGTGCTGATGCGGAAGTGGGACGCCGAGGAGGCGCTGCGGCTGATCCGCGAGCACGGCGTCACCCACTACGCCGGTGTCCCGGCGACCGCGCTCCAACTGCTCGCCGCGGCCGAGCAGGCGGGCGACGGCATGGAGAGTCTGCGGATGCTGAACACCGGCGGGGCCGCCGCGCCGCCCGATCTGGTCGCCCGGCTGACCGCCCGGCACGGCGACCGCATCGAACCCCGCAACGGCTACGGCCTGACCGAGACCAGCGGCGGCGTCCTGGCGAATTTCGGTGCCGAGTACCGGCTCCACCCGGGCAGCGTCGGCCGTCCCACCCCCACCACCGAGGTGCGGATCGCCGGGCCGGCGGGCGAGGCACTGCCCGAGGGCGAGGTCGGGGAGCTGTGGCTGCGCGGTCAGTCGCTGGTCCGCGGCTACTGGCGCGACGAGGCGGCGACCGCTCGGGCGTTCACCGACGGGTGGTTCAGGACCGGTGATCTCGCCGTGGTGCGGGAGGGCCGGGTCGATGTCGTCGACCGGATCAAGGACATGGTGATCCGCGGCGGGGAGAACGTGTACTGCGTCGAGGTAGAGGCCGTGCTGCACGACCACCCGGACGTCGAGGACGCGGCGGTGCTGGGGGTGGCGCACCCGGTCCTGGGTGAGGAGGTCGCCGCGGTCGTGCGGTTGCGGGCCGGCGCCACCGTCACCGCCGAGGAGCTGAGGGTGCACGTCGGGCGCAGCCTGGCCGCGTTCAAGGTCCCGGCCCATGTGCTCGTGCGGGAGGGGCCGCTGCCCCGGAACCCGACCGGGAAGATCCTCAAGCGCGAGCTGCGCGGGCCCGTCGAAGCGGAGGTCCGGGGCGGCGACGGGTGAGTGGCGCGGTCCAGCGGCGGGGTGCGGGGGCGTCGCGGGCGGGGTGTCGGGGATGTGGGAGCCGTTGCGGGCGGGGGCAGTGAGTCGTCAGGGGCGGGTTATTCGGACTCGGTAGTTTCCCTTCTTGTCCTTGTCGAGCACGGATATGTGTATTCCGCCGGCCCGGTCGGTGAAGGTCTCGCCGGGCTGGAAGGCGGCGTCGGACAGTTCGGCGTGCACATTGGGCAGTCGGGTGCAGCCGGTGCTGCCCTTGGTGCTGTCCGCGACGGATACCGGGCCCTGTCCGGTGTCGACGTCCGAGCTCACCTTGTAGATCAGTACGCCCGGCCGGCAGATGGCCTGGTCGTTGCCGGCCTTGGTCCGTACCTCCACCGCGTAGCCGGATTTGCCGCTCAGCGGTACGAATGCCAGCTTGGTGCCGCCCTTGGTGGCCAGCGGGCCGAGCACGTGGTCGCTGGTGCCGGAGCGGGCGGCGCAGCTGATCTGGCTGTTGTCCAGCCAGCCGAGCTTCCACTTGTGCCAGCCCAGCAGGTCGTTGTTGGCCCCCCAGTCCTCGGACATGATGTCCCAGTGCCCGACCGAGCCGCCGCCCTCCATCGTGTAGAGGTCGGGTAGGCCGAAGACATGGCCGTTCTCGTGCGGCAGGACCCGGAATCCGGTCTGTTTGAACGACCCCGAGCCGTCGTCCTGGTGGCTGTAGATGAAGGACGTGTTGGCGAGCGGGACGCCGTCCGCTCTCGGGGCGTCGTCGTTGCCGGAGAACGTCACGGACAGGACGGTGTCCAGTGCGGACGGCCCGGCGTTCGGGGTGACCAGGATGTTGACCAGGTCGTACGAGGTGAAGTCCACCTTCGGATCGGCAGCGGTGATGATGTCCTCGATGAGGTGGCGGTAGCCCGGTTCGTACGGTGAGCCGCGGTCCACGCCGTACTCCGAGAACGGGAGTGGCATCCGCAGCCAGGACTTCAGCGGGGTTTCGGGGACGTACGTGAGCCGTCCGTACGATCCGGTCCGGAACCAGTCGGTGGTCTGCGGGAAGAATTCGGCGTACCGGTCCATCGCCTTGCCGGCGCCCGGTGCGTCCGGGAAGTCGACCATCAGGTTGAGGGCGTGGACCTTGCCGGTGGAGCGGGCGTAGCCCTCCGGTGTCGGCATGCCCTCCGACATCTGTACGCCCATGGTCGCCGGTATCCGGCATGCGGCTATGCCCGCGGAACGGGCGGTGGCTATCGGGCCGGCCGAGGCCCGGCTGGCTATCGGAAGAGCGCTGCTGGCCGTGGCCATCGTGGCTATGACCAGGGAGGTTGCGGAGGCGAGAGCGATCGGGTGGCGATGGTTGCGTATCCGGTGGCGAGACTTTTGCATAGAGGCGCCTCGGGGTCCGCGGCAGTCGGCCGGCCCTGACTGCGCTCTGCGGATCAGCCTGTTGCGGGTGGTGCGGTGCCGCTCGTTGGGTGCGCCGTTCGGCTGGTTTCCCCGTCATTGATGTGGCTCAGGTCACATTGGGGAGCGGAAATAAGCGGGGAGCTGTTCCCCGTTTGAATCGGTGTCCCCTGTGAAACGGGGAGATGGTCCCCGGTTACGGGGAGGCGCTCCGTGGAGAGCGGGGCCGACCGGCCGTCACCGCGGGAGTGGTGGGAGAGTCAGAAGGAGAAGGAGGTCGTCGACGTGGAGACCGTCAGCCGCGCCGCAACCGGAGCGACGCAGTCCCGGACGCACCGTCCACGGGCCGACGCGTTGCGCAACCGGGAGCGGATCGTGACGGCCGCGCGCGAGATGTTCGTCGAGTTCGGGCCCGATGTGCCGCTCGACGAGGTCGCCAGGCGCGCCGGCGTCGGCAATGCCACCCTCTACCGGAACTTCCCCGACCGGGCCGCGCTGGTGCACGAGGTCGTGCTCGCGGTCACCTCCCGCACCACCGACTGCGCGGAAGAGGCGGCGGCCGAGGAGGCCGACGCCTTCGCCGCGCTCAGCCGTTTCGTGCACGCGGCGGCCGACGAGCGGATCGGGGCGCTGTGCCCGATGCTGTCCGGCGGCTTCGACCGGGACCATCCCGAACTGCTCGCCGAGCGCCGGCGCCTCGAAGAGGCCGTCGAGGGGCTCGTGTCGCGCGCCATGTCCGCGGGGCGGCTGCGTACCGACATCGCCGTCGGTGACGTGATCGTCGCCCTCTCCCAGCTCACCCGTCCGCTGCCCGGCATCGGCTGCCTGGACATCGACCGGTTCACCCATCGTCATCTACAGCTGTTCCTGGACGGACTGCAGGCCCCGGCCCGGTCCGAACTGCCCGGAACGGCAGCGACCTTGGAGGATCTGCGGCGTCGGTCATGAGATCCGCACCGGGCTGCTGAGCCAGCGGCCCGGTGGGGTGCCCGCCACGCCTTGAGCATTCCTTTTCGCCGTCCGCCCTTTCGTCACCCGTTCGTCGTCCGCCCGTTCATCGTCTGTCCTTCAGCAGGCGTTTCATCCCGGTTCATTAATCTTCGCGTGCATGTGTGCGCGTGCACGTCCTTAGGTGGGTACCCCCATGTCCAAAACAGCCGATATCCGACTTCCGGACCCCAGCCGCTGGAAAGCGCTGGCGTTCATCGCCCTCGCGCAGCTGATGGTCGTGCTCGACGCCACGATCGTGAACATCGCGCTGCCGCATGCCCAGACGGCCCTGGGCATATCCGATGCCAACAAGCAGTGGGTCATCACCGCGTACGCGCTCGCCTTCGGCGGGCTGCTCCTCTTCGGAGGCCGGATCGCCGACCTATGGGGCCGTAAGCGGACCTTCGTCGTCGGCCTGATCGGCTTCGCGCTGGCCTCCGCGCTCGGCGGCGCGGCGCAGAACCAGGGCATGCTCTTCGGCTCCCGCGCGCTCCAGGGCGTCTTCGGCGCGCTGCTCGCGCCGGCGGCCCTGTCGCTGCTCGCCGTGATGTTCACCGATGCCAAGGAGCGTGCCAAGGCGTTCGGCATCTACGGTGCGATCGCCGGTGGCGGCGGCGCCGTCGGGCTCATCCTCGGCGGCTTCCTGACCCAGGCGCTGAACTGGCGCTGGACGTTCTTCGTCAATATCCCGTTCGCCGTCATCGCGGCCGCGGGCGCGTACTTCGTGATCCGTGAGCCGGCCGGCAGCCGCAACCGCTCCTCGCTCGACATCCCGGGCGTCGTCCTGTCCGCGCTGGGTCTGGTCTCGCTGGTGTACGGGTTCACCCGCGCCGAGTCCGCGGGCTGGTCGGACGGGCTGACCATCGGCATGTTCGTCGCGTCCGCCGTGCTGCTGCTCTCCTTCGTCCTGATTGAGTCCAGGGTCAAGTCGCCGCTGCTGCCGCTGCGCGTCCTGCTGGACCGCAACCGCGGTGGTGTCTACCTCTCGCTGGGTCTGGCCATCATCGCGATGTTCGGGCTGTTCCTCTTCCTGACGTACTACCTCCAGGTCGTGAAGGGCTACTCGCCCATCAGGACCGGCTTCGCCTTCCTCCCGATGATCGCGGGCATGATCACCGGCTCGACGCAGATCGGTGCCCGGCTGATGATCCGGGTCCCGGCGCGCAAGCTCATGGGCCCCGGCTTCCTGACCGCCGCCGTCGGCATGCTGCTGCTGACGCAGCTGGAGATCGGCTCCTCGTACGCCGGTCTCATCCTGCCCGCGCAGCTGCTTCTGGGCCTCGGTATGGGTACGGCGTTCATGCCGGCGATGTCGCTGGCCACGCACGGGGTCGAGCCCAGGGACTCGGGCGTCGCGTCCGCGATGGTCAACACCTCGCAGCAGGTGGGCGGCGCGATCGGCACGGCGCTGCTGAACACCATCGCCGCCTCGGCCGCGACGGCGTACGCCACCTCGCACGCCGCACTCGGCGCAACCGACCCGGAGCTGCTGAAGCTCCAGTCGATGGTGCACGGCTTCACCGGCGCCATCTGGTGGGCCGTCGGCATCCTGGTGGTGGCCTCCGCGATCGCGCTGACCTTCATCAACGCCGGCCGGCCTTCGGCGGGCCCGGCGGCCGGAAGCTCCGGTTCGGGTGACGCCGACGGGGTTGAGGACGAGTTCAGGGTCCCGGTCGTCGCGCACTGAACGCCGACGGGTGACGCGCGACGTGGCACCGTTGCGCGCGACGTGACACATGGGGTGCGATGTGACAAAGGTGAAGTGAACGCGGCTGTGCCCCGGTCCCGTCCGAAGTCCCGGACGGGACCGGGGCACAGCCCGTGTCGGTACGTGCAGGAGGGCTCAGCGCAGCCAGGGCAGGTCCGCGTCCGTGCCCTCCGGCTGGAGTCCGGCGGAGACGACCTGCATGATCTCGCCCAGCGAGCGCACCTGCTCGGGCGTGAGCCGGTCGAACATCGCCTGGCGTACGGCGTCGACATGGCCCGGTGCGGACCGGCGCAGCATCTCGAAGCCGTCGTCGGTGAGGACCGCGTTCTGGCCGCGCTTGTCGGACGGGCAGTCCTCGCGGCGCACCCACCCGCTCTTCTCCAGCCGCGCGACGGCGTGCGAGAGCCGTGAGCGGGTGATCTTGGCGTCCTTGGCCAGTTCCGTCATCCGCTTCCGGCGTCGGGGGGCCTGGGAGAGCTGGACGAGCAGGCCGTAATAGATGTGCGGCATGCCGGCATCGCGCTGCAACTGGCGGTCGAGGTGGTCCTCCATGAGCGTGGTGGCGTGGAGGTACGCGCGCCAGACGCTCTGCTCTTCTTCGGAGAGCCAGCGCGGCTCGCCGGTGGATGCCGTGGTCATGTACTCCACTGTACGACCTTTTCTTGAAAGTTGAACTAGATAGAGCTAAGGTCTCTGCAGGAAGGAAGCTTGAAGATTAAAGAATCCTTCCTGCTCAAGAACGTGCCTGTAGAAGGCCCGACAAGAAGACTTACCCGGATCAGAAGCGGATGGGGAGTGCCATGACAGTCACCGCGGAGCGCATGCCCGCCCTCTATCTCTCTCACGGTGCCCCGCCGCTGGCCGACGACCCGGTCTGGCCCGGCGAGCTGGCCGCCTGGTCCGCCGGGCTGCCCCGCCCCCGCGCGATCCTGATGGTCTCCGCGCACTGGGAAGAGGCCCCGCTGGCCCTCGGGGCCACGGAGAGGGTCCCGCTCGTCTACGACTTCTGGGGCTTCCCCGAGCACTACTACCGGGTGCAGTACGCAGCCCCGGGCGCCCCGGAACTGGCCGAGAACGTACGCAAGCTGCTGCGCGGCGCCGGAACGCCGGTCCAGGACATCCCGGACCGCGGGCTCGACCACGGGGCGTACGTCCCGCTCGTGGAGATGTTCCCGGGGGCTGACATCCCCGTACTCCAGATCTCCATGCCGACGCTGGACCCGCAGAAGCTCATGGACATCGGGCGCAAACTCGCGCCGCTGCGCGACGAGGGCGTGCTGATCGTCGGCAGCGGCTTCTTCACCCACAACCTGGCCGCCCTGCGTCATACGGGCGGCGGCGTCCCCGGCTGGTCGGCGGAGTTCGACGACTGGGGGAGCCGGGCGCTCCAGGCGCAGGACATCGACGCGCTGCTGGACTTCGAGCACAAGTCCCCGGCCGGCCGGCTGGCCCACCCGCGCACCGAGCACTTCGCGCCGCTCTTCGTGACGCTCGGCGCCTCGGAGGGCGAGCTGGACCGGGGCCGCAGCGTCATCGACGGGTTCTGGATGGGGCTCGCGAAGCGGTCGGTGCAGTTCGGCTGAGCCCGGTCCCCGCCGACCCGCCGGTCCCGGTCCGCGCCCCGGTCACAGGGCCGGCGGGTTCAGTTCGATCGAGCGGAGCGCCGCGGCGAGGGCCGTCGCGTCGCCGACGTCCAGCGCGGTGTCGGTGAACTTGATGGTGTGGTCGTCGCCGTGGGCCGCCGCCCGTGCGAACAGCTCGTCGGCGGACACGGTCGCCGGTGCGTACGGAGCGGGCCCGGCCGGGCTGTACGCGGCGGTGACCGCGGCGCTCGCCGCCCAGGCGGCCCCCAGGCTCGGCACCCACAGCGCGCGCGGGAGCGCGGGCAGGGTGCGCAGCACGGCGTTGGGCGCGGTCGCGGCGTGCACCAGCATGATCGGTGCGCCGTGCCCGTGCGTGGCGAACCGGTGGGTCGCGGCCCGCACCAGCTCCACCAGCCGGGCCCGCGCCTCGTCCGGGTCGTCGGTGAATCGCTGCGGCCACACCGGGAAAGCGGTGAGCTGCGCCAGCCGGTCCCGGATGCCGCCTTCCTGCTCGGGCACCGGCGGTACGGCGTCCAGCGCGGCCGCCGCGGTCGGCGCGGGCGCGAGCGGGGCCAGGGCGGGCAGCGGCTGGTGGCGGGCGGCCCAGTAGCCGAGGCCGTGGGCGAGCTCGGTGATCCGGGGCGCGGTCGCCTCGCCGGCGAGCAGGGTGCGTACGCAGTGGCCGACCCGGATCACGGGATGGGTGGCGCCCGCCGCGATGCCGGGGAGCAGCCGCGGCCACCACTCGGTGAGGACGTCCCGCCAGGGGCGCTCGGCCGTCTCCCGCTCGAAGTACGCCGTCCAGTCCGCGATCCGGCGCGGGTCGCCGAGGGCCTCGCGCCAGTTCTCCGCCGTCACCCGGGTCGCGGGGGCCGGCATGTCCTCCAGCTTGTGGCTGTAGTGGTCGAGCCAGCGGTGCACGGCCGGTGCCTGGCCGTGCCGGACCAGCGCCTCGACGGCCATGGGGCCGTGATTGCTCAGCCAGCCGTTGCGTTCGGGGCCCGAGGAGTGGAGGCGCTCCAGCGCCTCGTCGAGCGTGCCGGTGATGTCGTCCGTGGTGTTCCTCGCGCCGTCAGCGGTGTTCCTCGTGTCGTCCATACGGGAGCACGCTAGGCGCGGGGCCCGCGCGGCGTAACGGACCGGGGACCCGGATCGGCACCGGCCCCGGGCCTAGGACCGTGGCCCCAGTCGCCTCTCGTACCAGGCCACGTCCCAGTACGCGCCGAACTTCCGGCCCACCTCGGCGTACGTACCGACATGGCGGAAACCGAAGCGCTCGTGCAGCCGGACGGAGGCGTCGTTCGGCTGGGCCACGCCGGCGTACGCGCGGTGCAGGTCCTCACCGGCGAGCGCCTCGAACAGGGCCGTGTAGAGGAGCGTGCCGATGCCACGGCCGGTGGCCCACGGGGCGCAGTACACGCTCACCTCGACCGAGGTCGCGTACGCCGCCTTGGGGCGGAAAGCGCTGCTGGTGGCGTATCCCAGGACCGAAGCGGGGCCGGTGAACCGGACATCCTGAGCAACCAGAAGACGGTGCGGGCCGTCTTCAGGGTGGGAACGCAACCACGGCAGCCGCTGTTCGGGGGTGAAGGGGGTCGTGTCGAATGTGACTGCGGTCTCACGCACGTAATGGTTGTAGATGTCCGTGAGTGCCACCAGATCACCCTCGATGCCCTGCCTGACCTGCACTTCTGTCCGGCTCGTCGGCATGCGCACCCCCTCGTGGCGGCACAGGGTACTGCATGATCACCAAAGTGAATGCCAGGCGTGGGAATTCTGTCCGGATTCCAGTCGTTGTTTCCATCGGATGCAGGGCACCCGGAAGGGTGTCGCGACCTACTCAGCAAGGGAGCACGCATGGCAACCCGTGCCGTCGCCCGTCGTTCGTCCACCACCGGTGGGACCAGCCGGGCAAGCAGCGTTCGCGCCGCGGGCGGGGAGATCGCCGATCGCGACCTGGTCGGCATGTACCTGGACGAGATCGCGCGTACGCCGCTGCTCGATGCCGCAAAGGAAGTCGAGCTGTCGCAGATCGTCGAGGCGGGCGTCTACGCCCGGCAGATACTCGACGGCACGGCGGACAGCGAGGCCGGTGGAGCCACGCGCGAGGAGCTGGAGGCGTTGGTCGCCGAGGGCGAGCGCGCCAAGGACGTATTCATCCGCTCCAACCTCCGGCTCGTCGTTGCCGTCGCCCGCCGCTATCCGCGGGCCGGGCTGCCCCTGCTCGACCTGATCCAGGAGGGCAACGCGGGCCTGGTGCGCGCGGTCGAGAAGTTCGACTACGCCAAGGGCTTCAAGTTCTCCACGTATGCGACGTGGTGGATCCGTCAGGCCATCACCCGCTCCATAGCCGACCAGTCCCGCACGATCCGGCTCCCCGTCCACCTGGTGGAGGAGCTCGGCCGGATCCGCCGGGTGCAGCGCGAGTTCAACCGTGAGCACGGCCGCGAGCCGGAGCACGCGGAGATTGCGGCCGAGCTGGACTCCACGCCGGAGCGCGTGGGCGACGTGCTGGACTGGGCCCGTGACCCGGTCAGTCTGAACATGTCCGTCGACGACGAGGGCGAGACCCAGTTCGGCGATCTGCTGGAGGACACCTCGGCGGTGTCGCCCGAGCAGTCGGTGATGACGCTGCTGCGCAGCGAGGAGCTGGAGCACCTGATCGGCAAGCTCGACAACCGCACTGCCTCCATCATCCGAATGAGGTACGGCATCGAGGACGGCCGCGAGCGGACCCTCACCGAGGTCGGTAAGCAGCACGGGCTCACCCGCGAGCGGATCCGCCAGATCGAGAAGCACGCACTGCTGGAACTGAAGCGAATGGCCCACGACACGGGTTTTGACGCTGCGGCGTGAGCCTTCGTCCAGTAACCTCCGAAATAGGTCGCTTCGCGTGACCTCTTGAGCTGAGTCCCGGCGCCCACCCCCCCCTGGCGCCGGGGCTCATTCTTTTGCCGGGGCTCATCGTTCTCATGACCGGTGCGCTCGCTTGCCCGGCTCGGCCCGCCCGCGCACCCGGAGCTCGGGTCAGCGGGCTGCGGCGCGGCCCAGGCGGGTGCTCAGATCGCCCAGGTACTCCACCAGCTGCGGTGGTTCGCGCACGGTGAACTCGCAGTCCACCAGCGCCAGTCGGAGCGCCACCCACTCCAGCGAGTCCGCGAGCACCGCCCGCAGCCGGCAGCTGTTCCCGTCGGTCGGCTCCAAGGGACCGATCGACGCGGGCAGCCGCGCGGACACGAAGTCCGCCGGGGCCGCGAAGCTCACGTCGACCGCGAGCCGGGGCTGCCGCCGGGCGATGGAACCGGCGAGGAACTCCGACGCGTCCCCCGCGGGCAGCTCGCGCGGTGCGAACCGGGCCCCGGTGGCGAACGGCTCGCTCACCCGGTCGACCCGGAACGTGCGCCAGGCCCCGCGCCCCAGGTCGTACGCGACGAGATACCAGCGCCACCCCGTGCTCACCAGCCGGTACGGCTCGGCCTCCCGTTTCGTCTCGGCGCCGTCGCCCGCGCGGTACGAGAACCGCAGCCGCTCCTGCCCGGTGATCGCCGACGCCATCACGGTCAACGTCCGCGGGTCGATGGTCGAGCCGTCGCCCCGGGTCAGCGGCACCGTCGCGTTCTGCAGGGTCGAGACCCGGTGCCGGAGCCGGGACGGCAGCACCTGCTCCAGCTTCGCCAAGGCCCGTACGGACGCCTCGTCCACCCCCTCGATGGCGTGCCCGGCCCCCGCCCGCAGGCCCACCGCGATGGCCACAGCCTCCTCGTCGTCGAGGAGCAGCGGTGGCATCGCGGTGCCCGCGACGAGCCGGTAGCCGCCGATGGATCCGCGCGAGGCCTCGACCGGATAGCCCAGCTCGCGGAGCCGGTCGATGTCGCGGCGGATGGTGCGCGGGCTGACGTCGAGCCGCTCGGCGAGTTCGCTGCCCGGCCACTCGCGGGGCGTCTGGAGGAGCGACAACAGATTCAGCAGTCGTGCCGGGGTGTCGGTCATGGCCTCGCCTTCTGCCGGGGTGTCGGTCGTCTCACCAGGATGCGTACCTATTAGGTCATGGAACGACCTAATGACTGTCTACCTTCTCCCCATGACTTCTTCCTCATCTCTGCCGTCCACGGCAGTCGGGCCCACGGTGTCCTCGGACCCGTCGGACCGGCGGCGCTGGTTCGCACTCGCCATCGTCATGACCGCGGCCTTCATGGACCTGGTCGACGTCACGATCGTCAACATCGCCATCCCGAGCATCCAGGAGGACACCGGCGCCTCGTTCAGCGCGATCCAGTGGATCACCGCCGGCTACTCGCTGGCCTTCGCGGCCGGTCTGATCACCGGTGGTCGGCTGGGTGACATCTACGGCCGCAAGCGGCTGTTCCTCATCGGCATAGGCGGCTTCACCCTGGCCTCCGCGCTCTGCGGCTTCGCCGCCGACCCGGAGATGCTGGTCGCCTCCCGGATCCTGCAGGGCGGCACCGCCGCGCTGATGGTTCCGCAGGTGCTGTCGATCGTGCACGCCACCTTTCCGGCGCACGAGCGGGGCAAGGTCTTCGGTCTCTTCGGCGCGGTCGTCGGTCTCGGCGCCGTGCTGGGCCCGCTGCTGGGCGCGCTGCTCACCGAGTGGAACATCGCCGGTCTCGAATGGCGGCCGATCTTCCTGATCAACCTGCCGGTCGGCATCGCGGGCCTGATCCTCGGGCGGAAGTTCATCAGCGAGTCCAAGGCCCCGAAGGCGCTCCGGCTCGACCTGATCGGCGTCGTCCTGGTGATCTTGGGGATGTTGATGCTGATCTACCCGCTGACCCGTGGGCGCGAGCTGGGCTGGCCGGTGTGGGGCCATGTGTCGATGGTGGGCAGCCTGCTGGTGTTCCTGGTCCTGGTGCTGTTCGAACGGGCGAAGGCGCGCAGGGACGGTTCGCCGCTGGTCGAGCTGTCGTTGTTCCGGGTCAAGAGCTTTGCGGCGGGCATCGCGGTGCAGCTGACCTTCGGCATCGGGCTCGGCATCTTCTTCCTGGTCTGGACGCTCTACATGCAGTTGGGTCTCGGCTGGAGCGCGTTGCGGGCCGGCACGACCGGCATCCCGTTCTCGGTCGCGGTGTCGTTCGCCGCCGGGATCTCCGTACAGAAGCTGGTGCCCCGCTTCGGACGCAAGGTCCTCCAGACGGGCGCGCTGCTGATGATCGCCGGTCTGCTGATCTACATCTGGGAGTCCGACCGGTACGGCATGGGCATCACGTCCTGGCAGATGGCGCTGCCGCTGGTGGTCATGGGCATCGGGATGGGCCTGATCGTGGCGCCGCTGACCGACATGGTGCTCTCCGAGGTGCCGAAGGAGCACTCCGGTTCGGCCTCCGGGCTGATCAACACCGTCCAGCAGATGGGCAACGCCCTCGGGCTCGGGCTGGTCGCGGTCGTCTTCTTCGGCTCGATCAGCGACCGGCTGGCGCCGCGGGACGCGGGCCCGGCCTTCGCGGAGGCGTTCCAGCACTCGCTGTGGTGGGTGGCCGGGGTGCTCGCGGTGATCTTCCTGGTGATGTTCGCGCTGCCCGCGCGGCCGCAGCGGCAGGCGGAGAGCGGCGACGAGGACGGTGAGGGGGCCGGCGCCGAGGGTGCGGCGGGTGCCGCGGACGGCTCGGACGGTTCCGATGTCGTCAAGGAGCCCGCTCTGGCGCCCTGACCGGTCACTGCCGGGAAGAAGCAACGCAGGTGCCCGCCCCCTCGGGGGGCGGGCACCTGCGCGTCTCGTCGTCCGTGCCGGGGCCGGGGTCAGCAGATGCGTGTACGGCTCTCCATGGCGCCGCGTGCGGTGTCCTCGTCGCCGTACACCTCGCACATGTGGCGGCCGTCCGGCGTGGCCGTGTGCTCGACCTCCCACAGGCTCGTCTCGCTGCCGTCGAGGAGCAGGAAGGCGTGCTCGTACAGGGTGAATCCGGCGTCCCGCCCGTCCACCCGGCACTGCCGGCCGAAGACCTGGGTGATGTGGTGGGCGAAGGCGGCGCGCAGCAGCCGGGCGGTCTCCTCGCCGGGACCGTCGCTGTTCTCCGCGCGGCGCAGGACGCGGCGGGCGTGGTCGGCGGAGTTGTCCGGGGCGTACATCCGGGGCAGCGGGGCCGGGGGAGCCGCCATCAGGACCGTGAGTATCTCCAGGTCGGCCTGCGGCCCGTCGTCCCCGAACACCGGGTCCTCACCGAAACTGCCGGTCAGCCTGGCGGCGGCGACATGGGCGTCGGCCTCGTCGTCGTACAGCTCGTGGTGCCTGAGGTCGGGCTCCGTAGGGGACCGCTGGTCCGTCGCGCCGCGCGGGCCTCCGTGCACCAGCTCCCACAGGGACAGAGCGGTGCCGTCGGACAGCAGATACGTGTGCCGGTAGGTCTCTCGGTGGAGTACGGAACTGTGGTGCGAGGAGTGCAGGGAACTGCTGTGGGCGAGCGCGGTACCGAGTCTCTCGACCGTGTCGTCGGGCAGGTCGAAAGAGTTGAGTGCCCGTCGCAGGAGTCGCTCGAGGTGCTGCTCGGTTGTCTCGTACGGATCGCTCAAGGTGCTGTCTCCAGGCCGTTGCCGCGTGTTACTTGCTGCGTGCATAACGTAGTCCCTGGGTCTGACATCGTGACCGGGGTTCAGAAAAACGTATGACACACGCAGATGGTTCCTGTCGGTTCGTCCTGACTTCCTTACCCGGCTGGCGAGTCGGGCTCCGGGGTGCCGCCCGCCGGCTGCCGTGAGGAGCGCGGCGGTTTGGCGTAGAGGTCGCTGTAGGCGGGGTAACAGGCGGCGCCCGGTCGGCCGTCGACGCTCCGAGCTGCGCGGACGGCCTTCACGATGGCGCGCGCGAGCACATCCGCACCGGCCCCCAGCAGGTCGTTGAGCGCGATCGGATTCCGCGGATCCAGCGGCCGTTCGCCGGTGGCCAGCGCGAAAACGGTGTCCCCGTCGGTGAGCAGATGTACGGGGCGGACGGCGCGCGCCAGTCCGTCGTGCGCCGTCCCCGCGAGCTTCTGCGCCTGGGGGCGGGTGAGGTCCGCGTCCGTGGCGACGACGGCGAGCGTGGTGTTGAACGGGGGCCGGGCGTTGGCGTCGCGCACCTCGGCGAGCCGCTGCTCCGCCGCGCGGAGGACCTCGGGTGCCGGGCGCACCGGCGGTTCGACGGCGCCGTACTCCCCGTACAGCACCCCGGTACGCGGATCGGCCACCGAGCCCGCCGCGTTCACCACGACGAGCGCGGCCACCGTGATCCCGGAGGGCAGCCGCAGGCTCGCCGTGCCCACGCCGCCCTTGAGCTGCCCGGCGACCGCGCCCGTACCGGCGCCCACGTTCCCCTCGGCCACCGGCGCCCCCGGCTCCGTGGCCGCCGCGTCCTCCACCGCCGCACGGCCCGTCGAGGCGTCGGGGCGGGCCCGCCAGTCGCCGCCCCGCCCCAGATCGAAGACGCACGCGGCGGGGACCACCGGCACCACCTGCGCCGGGTCGGGGCCGACCCGCACCCCGCGTCCCCGCTCCTCCAGCCAGGCCATCACCCCGGACGCCGCGTCCAGGCCGTAGGCGCTGCCGCCCGTCAGGACGACGGCGTCGATGCGCTGCACCAGGTTGCGCGGATCGAGCGCGTCCGTCTCCCGGGTGCCGGGACCGCCACCGCGTACGTCGACGGCCGCGACCGCACCGCCCTCGGGGGCGAGGACGACGGTGGTACCGCTCAGCGCGCCCTCGCCCGCCACCTGGGCGTGGCCGACGCGGAGCCCCGCGACATCGGTCAGGGCGTCGAGCGGCCCGGCCGTATGCGGGGGGCCGGCCTCCGGCGGGGCGGAGGGGCCCGTCGGCCTCCGGGGTCGTTCCGTCATCGCGTGCTCCTCACCGAGCGCTCCCGACCGCGTGCTCCTAGCCGCGTGTTCCTCATCTCGTGAGCCGTCGCCATCCGTCGCGCCGTCCATCCGTCGCGCTCACCCGGCCGGGGCGGGCCGCCGGGACAGCAGCTCTCCCGCAGCCACGGTCGCCGCGGCCACCAGACCGGCCGCGAAGACCGCCCACCCGCCGGCGAACGTACAGGCCAGGATCGCCAGCGCGGCCAGGGGCAGGGACAGCTGCTCGGCGAGGTCGCGCTTGAAGTGGCGGGCGTGCAGCGCCCACACCGTCAGCAGGAAGAGCGCGGAGGGAATGGTCACCGCGGCGGCGGCCACCGTGTCCGAGACGTGGGCCTTGCCCACGGCCTCCTCCACCGCGACCTCGATGCCCGCGCCGATGGCAGCCGCGGAACCGAAGATCAGGAAGTGCCCGTATCCCCAGATGAACGCTTCCCTGCTGCCGAGCAGGTAGTCATGGATCGGCACGGCGAAATAGATCCACCAGGCGGAGAAGACGATCAGCAGCCCGCCCGCGGCGATCGGCAGCAGTTCACCGAGCGCGTCGTGCTCGTACACCCCCTGCTGGACCGCGACCGTGGCCGCCGCGATGGTCTCGCCCAGCACGATGATCGTGAACAGCCCGTACCGCTCACCGATGTGGCGCGGATGCCAGCTCGTCGAGCGGTCGCGCTCGGCCAGCACCGGAACTGACAGTTCCGCCAGCACGAGCACGACGAAGACGGCGGTGAGGGCTCCGCGCGACTCGGTTGGCAGCAGCAGCATGGCGATCCAGCCCAGCTGCACCACCGAGATCCCGACGGCGTACCGCAGCGCGACGCGGCGCTCCCCGCCCCGGGTGCAGTGCGCGGCGCGCAGCCACTGGCTGGTCAGCGCGAGCCGCATCACCACGTAGCCGATGACGACGACCGTCCAGTCGCCCGTGTCGAAGGCGCGCGGCACCCCGGCGGCGAGGACGAGCACACCGGTGATCTGGACCAGCGTGACAACGCGGTACAGCGGGTCGTCGGTGTCGTAGGCCGAGGCGAACCAGCTGAAGTTGACCCAGGCCCACCAGATCGCGAAGAAGACGGCGGCGTAGCTGCCGATTCCGGTGAGGGCGTGGCCTTCGGCGACGGCGTGCACCAGTCGTGCGCCAGCCTGGGCCACGGCGACGACGAAGCACAGGTCGAAGAAGAGTTCCAGTGGGGTCGAGGTGCGGTGCTCCTCGGTGCGGCTGCGAGCCATCATTACGGGCATGGGAGCCAGCACACCAGACGGGGGACGGCCGCGCTGATCCGGGCGTGCCTCGAATGCGTGACCGGGCTCACCCGTGCGAGCCGTAAATCAGGACCAAACGTTAGATACCGCCCTACGGTGACGGGGTGACCGAGCCGCCAGAAGCGTCCGCCGAAGCCGCGCAGCCCACCCCCGGTGTACGTACCGGCTCCGCCGGAGCGCCCGGCTCGGACGGCCCCACCGGCCCCACCGGCCCCACCGGCCCCGCAGACTCCACCGGCCCCACCGGCCCCACCGGCTCCCGCTCTGTCACCGGCCGGGCGACCGCGGCCGGGGTCATCGTCTCCGCCCTCCTGATCCTCGCGATCGTGCTCGGCAGCCGGCTGCTGGAGAACTTCGACTCCGCTCTTCTCCCGTACGCCGTCGCCACCGTCTTCCTCGCCTTCGGCGTCGCCTACCGCTACACGGTCTGGGTCTCCGCGCCCGGCGCCCGGCGGCTGTTCGAGCAGGGGTGGCGGAGCTTCTTCTCGGTGGCCAACTTCCGCAAGGCCCCCACCGCGCTGCCCCGGATGATCGCCACCTATCTGGGCTTCCAGAAATTCCTCGGCGCCCGCTCGCACGCTCGCTGGGCCGCCCATCAGCTGATCTTCTGGGGCTGCGTCCTCGCCGCGCTGATCACTTTCCCGCTGACCTGGGGCTGGTTCACCTTCACCTCCGGCAGCGGCTCGGGGCCCGGCTACGAGATGCGTATCTGGGGCTTCAAGATCATCGGCTTCGACTCCCTGGACTTCCTGGGCTGGCTGATGTTCCACGGCCTGGACATCGCCGCCGTGCTCGTCATCCCCGGCGCCTCGTACTTCCTGTGGCGCCGGATGAAGGACCGCGGCGCCGTCACCGGCCAGCGCTTCGCCTACGACCTGGTCCCGCTGATCGCGCTCATCGTCATCTCCGTGACCGGTCTGCTGCTCACCTTCTCGTCGCTCTTCCTGCACGGCGGCGGATACGAATTCCTGGCGGTACTCCACATGGTGTCGGTGGTGTTCACTCTCATCTACATCCCGTTCGGGAAGTTCTTCCACATCGTCCAGCGCCCGGCCGCGGTCGGCATGCAGCTGTTCAAGTACACAGCCAGGCAGGACGAGGAGGTCTTCGCCTGCCGCCGCTGCGAGGAACCCATCGACACCGGGCCCTATGTCGAGAACCTCCGCGGCACCATGCGCGACCTCAGCCTCGACTTCGACGAGTGGGCCGAATACTGCCCACGCTGCAAGCGGGTGCTGCGTGGCAGTGCCTATCTCTCCCAGGTGAAGAAGGGCTACAAGTGACCGCGGATCCGCATGCGGCCGATTCCCCCCGCACGACCGAGCCCCGTACGGCCGGCTCCCGTGCCGCCGGCTTCCGTACGGCTGTTCCTCTCGACCCCTCTCTCGCGCCGCCCGGCACCCGCGCCTTCCGGGACGCGGGCGGGATCCCCGCCGACCGGTGGCACGCCGACCAGGACGGCGAGACTCTCGTCCCCACCCACTGCTGCTTCTGCGGGGTGCAGTGCGGGATGTATCTGCGCGTCGACCGCGGCGGCAAGGTCTTCGGCGTCGAACCCCGCAACCACGACATCAACCGGATGCGGCTGTGCCCCAAGGGGATCAACGCGTATCAGCAGGTCAACCACCCCGACCGGCTCACCGCCCCACTGCTGCGCCGCTCCCGTGACGAGGACTTCCGCGAGGTCTCCTGGGACGAGGCGCTCGACTTCACCGTCGCCGAGATCAAGCGCATCCAGCAGCGCTACGGCAACGACGCCTTCGGGCTCCTCGGCGGCGCCAGCCTCTTCTCCGAAAAGACCTATCTGGTCGGCAAGTTCGCCCGGGTCGCCCTCAAGACCCGGCATGTCGACTACAACGGCCGGCTCTGCATGGTCAGCGCCGCGGGCGCCAACAAACTCGCCTTCGGCATCGACCGGGCCGGCAACCCCTTCTCCGACATCCTGCTCACCGACTGCCTGCTGATCGCGGGCTCCAACGTCGGTGAGTGCTTCCCGGTGATGACCCAGTACGTGTGGGGAGCGCGGGACCGCGGTGCGAGCCTGATCGTCGTCGACCCGCGGGAGACCGCGATCGCCCGCACGGCCGACATCCATGTCGCGCTCAAGCCCGGCACCGATTCGGCCTTCTTCAACTCCGTGCTGAACGTGGTCATCGAGGAGGGGCTGACCGACGAGGCCTATCTCGCCGCCCACGCCACCGGCTGGGAGGAGGTGAAGTCCAAGGTGGCCGAGTACCCGCCGTACCGGGCCGCCGAGATCTGCGGAATCCCCGTCGAGCAGATCACCCAGGTCGCCGGCGCCTTCGCCCGCGCGCCCAAGGCCATGGCCTGGCACGCCCGAGGCATCGAGCACCACTCGCAGGGCGTCGAGAACTGCCTCAGCGTGATCAACCTCTGCGCCGCCACCGGCCACATCGGCAGACCGGGCGCCGGTTACGGCACCATCACCGGCCAGGGCAACGGACAGGGCGGGCGCGAGCACGGACAGAAGGCCGACCTCCTGCCCGGCGGCCGCTCGATCATGAACGAGGAGCACCGCAGGCAGATCTGCGAGATCTGGGGCATCGAGGAATCCGAACTCCCGCCCGCCGGTACCTCGATGATGGAAATGGTCTGGCAGATGCAGCGCCGCGAGATCCGCGGCCTGATCGGCATCTGCAACAACCCCTTCGTCTCCCTCCCCAACTACAGGGTGGTCAAGGAGGGGTACGACACCACGGAGTTCCACGCTCAATTCGACTTCTTCCTTTCCGAGACCGCTGCCAACGCGCATGTCGTCTTCCCCGTCACCACCTGGGCCGAGGACGAAGGGGTGATGGCCAACGCCGAGGCCCGGGTGGTCAAGCACAACAAGGCCCAGGACCCGCCGCCCGGGGTACGGACCGACACCTGGGTGATGTGCGAACTCGCCAGGCGCCTCGGCGCGGGCGACAAATTCGCCTTCGCCGACTCGCGCGCCGTCTTCGACGAACTGCGGACCGCCTCCGCCGGCACCGTCAACGACTACTACGGCATCACCTACGAACGTCTGGAGGAGACCGGCGGGATCGCCTGGCCCTGCCCCGCCACCGACCACCCCGGCACCCCCCGGCTCTTCGAGGACGGCAGGACCTACCACCCCGACGGCAAGATCCATATGCAGGTCGTCGAATGGCACCCGCCGATGGATCCGTACGACGACGAGTACCCCATGTCGCTCACCACCGGGCGCACCGTCGCCCACTTCCTCTCCGGCAACCAGACCCGCCGCCTGGGCGCCCTCGTGGAACAGACTCCGCGCCCCTGGGCCGAGCTCCATCCCTCCCACGGCTTCCGCAACGGCGAACCGGTCCGCGTCGTCACCCGGCGCGGCAGCGAGGTCTTCCCCGCCCTGGTCACCGAGGCGATCCGCCCCGACACCGTCTTCGTCCCGTACCACTGGCCCGTCCCCACCGCGGCCAACGCCCTCACCATCGACGCCCTCGACCCCCGCTCCAAGATTCCCGAGTACAAGGTTTGCGCCTGCCGTATCGAGCACGCCGAGAAGATCGACGACGTCCCCGCACCGCCTGTCGCACCCGGCCAGGCCGGCTACCCGGAGACCCAGGTCTCCCGTACCGACCCGTTGCCGCCCACGGCCCCCCAGGGGCGTGGCACCTCGGAGAGGAGCTGACCGCCCCATGATGGGCAGAACGATCTTCATCGACCCGGGGCGCTGCATCGGCTGCCAGGCCTGCGTCTCCGCCTGCCGGGAATGCGACTCGCACCGCGGCAAGTCGATGATCCATCTCGACTACACCGACGAGGGCCGTTCCGTGGCCTCCCTTCCCACCGTCTGTATGCACTGCGAGGACCCGGTCGCTCCGTGCGCCGAGGTCTGTCCCGCCGACGCGATCCTGGTGACCGCCGACGGTGTGGTGCAGCAGGCCGACACCACCCGCTGCATCGGCTGCGCCAACTGCGTCAACGCCTGCCCCTTCGGCGTTCCGAAGATCGACCTCCAGGCGAAGCTGCAGATGAAATGCAACCTCTGCTACGACCGCACCGCCTACGGCCTCGCCCCCATGTGCGCGACCGTCTGCCCGACCGGAGCGCTGTTCTACGGGACCGTCGAGGAGCTCCGGGCGGAGCGCCCCGGCGTCCAGGTCGCCGACACCTTCGCCTTCGGCCGGAGCGAGGTACGCACCGGCGTGGCCATGGTCGTTCCCGCCGACCGGATGCAGTGGCCGGTGCCCGGCGGCCTTCCCGTCGTCGAGATCAACGGGAAGGACGTCCGCCGATGAGCGTCACCGACCAGCCGCCCTCCGGCGATCCGCGCGAAGCCCTGCACGACCGGATCGCCGCCGACTCCCTCACCACCCGGCGCGACTACCTCCGGATCGTGGTGACCGTCTCCGGCGGGCTCGCCGTCGGCGGTCTCGGCGTGGCGAGCGGGATCCTGCCGCGCCACGGCGACCCCGACGACGGCAGGACGCCTTCGCCGAAGAAGATCGCCGCGCAGTTGCTGCCCGGTGAGTCCCTCGCCTTCCACTACCCGGACGAGGAGGACAAGGCGGTCGCCGTCCGGATGGACGACGGCACCCTCGTCGGCTACTCCGCGATCTGCACCCATCTCGCCTGTGCCGTGCTCTGGCGCAAGGACCGCGGTTCGGAGGGGGAGCTGCACTGCCCCTGCCACGAAGGCGTCTTCGACGCCCGGACAGGCGAGGTGACCGCCGGGCCGCCGCCCCGTGCGCTGCCCAGGGTGGTGCTCATCGAACAGGCCGACGGCAGCATCTGGGCCATCGGCACGACGCGCTCGGGCGAGAGCGTCGAGCAGGGTCTGTGCCGCCGGTTCCGCGCCGACCGCCCGGACCTCGCCTCCCGTATCGGCTGCCCCGCCGTCGAGGGCGGCGGCGCGGAGGGACCCACGGCCGCGGCACCGGGGACCGTTGGAGCCGGAGCCGGAGCCGGAGCCGGAGCCGGAACCGGGGCCGCGGTTGAGACTCCTGGCGGGCGGACATGAGCGACGCCCGGCAGCCCCGGAACCAGGAGCACTCGGAGCGTCATGAGTATCCGGAGTACCACCCGGGAAGTGCTCGCCCCGAACTCAACCGGCCCGTCCACGAGCGATATCCGCAGATCCGGGCCACCAGCGGCTACGGCGACCCCCGGATCCGCCACACCGGTCCCGGACCGGGAGCCGGTACCGACCAGGAGCCCGAGCGGTCCTCGAAACTGACAGCCCGGCTGGCCCTCGCCATGACGGTGGTCATCGGACAGCTCTGGGGACTGACCGTCATCATCGACGCATGGATGGAGGGCCACACCGGCACGGCATGGTGGGGTGCCGGCTTCCTCTGCCTGTCGTTCCTCGTCGTCCTCGGGCTGTGGCTGATCGATCCGAAGGACCGCTGACCGTCGCCGTACCCTTGACGTATGAGCACCGCCCCCGCCCCCGGCCCGCGTGATTCGAAGCCCTCCCAGCCGGACGGGCCGAAACCGAAACCGGCTCTGATCTTCGACGATCCGCTGGACCAGCAATCCGCGGACGATACGGACCGAGGATGGGGCGAGCGGGCCCCGGCCGGTGGCAGCGCCGCCGATCTGGCGCGTTTCCTCGACGAGAAGCCGCCCCACCACATCTGATTCCCAGCTCCGTGGTGGTCCGGCGGCGTCGCCGCCGGTTCTTCCGCTGTGTGTCGCGCTTACTGGTCGTGACCCTGGCCGGGGTTCTCGCCGGTCCCGCCCGCCGGGCCGCCGCGTTGCGAGACGAGGGCGTCGCGGATCTCCTTCAGTACCTCCAGTCCGCTCACCTCCAGCGTCTCCTGCGCCCCTTCCTTCGCGGCCTGCGTCGCCGCCCGCTTGGCCAAGTACTTGGCCATGGGCAAGTCCATCAGGAAGTACTCGGCGGCTGCCGTGATCAGGACGCTGAGGGTGGCGACGAGTACCGAACCCCACAGGATCCGGATGCCCTCGGTGGCCGGCAGTACGCGTAGAAACCACCCAATCCTCTGGTTTGGCAGGGTGACTTGACCGGTCATCAGCGCGAATCAACACAGAGTCACCGCCAGTTGGGACGAGATGCCGGCGCCGGCCAGTGCGGTGGCGGTCTCCCGGGGGACGGCCAGCACGATGAGCGCACCATCTTCCGTGAAGCCGTCGGAGCCGCCTGCCGGGCTGTGCGGCACCTCCGCCACCCGCGCACCCTTCGCCAGCACCCGGGCTCCTGCCCCCGCACCGGCCCCGACCTCGGCCCCGGATCCGGCTTCCCCGGCGGCGATCACGTCCACGTGGTCACCCGGGCGCAATAAGCGCACCGCCCCCGCATCCGCGATCCGGACCGGCGCGGACACCAACCGAGCCGGTCGCCGCGCCCGCTCGGGCAGCGCCCCCGTCGTACTCCCGGCCCCCGCCCCGTACGCGGCATCGCCGCCCGCACCCGCGCCGCCACCGCCCAGCCCCGTGGCGGCGAGCGCGGCGGCCGTCAGGGCCAGCCCGGCCGCAAGAGCACGACGCTGCCGCCACAACGCCCGCCGCAGCCGGTGCCCGCCGCCTCCGCGCACCCGCAGAGGTTCGAACGCAGGTACCCCACAGGGCGGGGGCGCCGACGACGAAGACGACGGAGAAGACACGGGCGACGATGAAAAGGACGGAGGCGACGATGAAAAGGACGGAGAGGACGACGACGAAGACGACGGAGAGGATGACGGAATGGGTGCGGAAGACGCGAACATGGTCGACACCACCTGCTGCGAGGAGTCATGGGGAGTTTCGGACGAACACCCCCATGCTCCACCGCTCGCGAGATTCCCACCGAGGCCTGTGGAGAGCCCCGGAGTTGTGGACAACTCCGTCACCCACTCATGCCGCACCCGCCCCGACCATCGCGCTAAGGCAGCTCGATCCCCGTCTTGAGTCCGTCCAGCGCGTGCGAGCACGGGCAGTCCCGGTCCGCCTCCACGGGCAGTGCGGCCACCACGTCGAAGAGCACCGAGCGCAGCCGGTCCACATTGGCTGCGAACACCTTCAGCACCTCCCCGTGCGAGACGCCCTCGCCGGCCTCCGCCCCCGCGTCCAGGTCCGTGACCAGGGTCATCGTCGTGTAGCAGAGGCCCAGCTCACGGGCGAGGACGGCCTCCGGGTGACCGGTCATCCCGACCACCGACCAGCCCATCGCCGCATGCCAGCGGGACTCCGCCCGGGTCGAGAAGCGCGGCCCCTCGACGACCACCAGCGTCCCGCCGTCCACCGGTTCCCAGTTCTTCGCCCGAGCCGCCGCGAGCGCGGCCCTGCGCCCGTCGGGGCAGTACGGATCGGCGAAGCCCAGGTGCAGGACGTTCGGCTCCGCCCCGTCGGCCCGGGGCACCCCGTCGTAGTAGGTCTGGGTCCGGGCCTTGGTGCGGTCCACCAGCTGGTCCGGCACGAGCAGGGTGCCCGGACCGTACTCCGGGCGCAGGCCGCCCACCGCGCACGGGCCGAGCACCTGACGTACACCGACGGAGCGCAGCGCCCACATGTTGGCCCGGTAGTTGATGCGGTGCGGCGGCAGGTGGTGGCCGCGTCCGTGGCGGGGGAGGAAAGCGACCCGGCGGCCGCCGACCTCGCCGAGGAAGACGGAGTCGCTCGGCGGTCCGTACGGGGTGTCCACGCTCACCTCCGTGACGTCCTCCAGGAAGGAGTACAAGCCCGAGCCGCCGATGACACCGATCTCTGCGTTCACCATGCGGTCACAGTATCGGTGTGCGAAAACGCCGGGAGCCCCGCCGAACGGATCGGGCGGGGCTCCCGGTGGAAGCGCGGTGCGGTGTGCGACTCAGGCGGCCGAAGTGCCGCTCTTCGAAGAAGAGGAAGAGGAGGCGGAGGCCGCGGAAGAAGACGCGGACGACTTCGAGTCGGACCCCGTGGAAGCCGACGTCGAGGACGCGGACGACGAAGAGTCGGACGACGAAGCGGAACCGGAGGCCTTCGCCGAGGACGAAGCCGGCGTGCTGCTCGACGAGGAGCCGCGGCTGTCGTTCCGGTAGAAACCGGAACCCTTGAAGACGATGCCGACCGCCGAGAACACCTTCTTCAGGCGTCCATCGCAGCTCGGGCACACGGTGAGCGCGTCATCGGTGAACTTCTGCACCGCCTCGAGGCCCTCGCCACATTCGGTGCACTGGTACTGATAGGTCGGCACTTGCTCCTCCTGGCACTCTGACTCGATGAGTGCTAACGACGCTCCATACTGACGTATTCCGCAGCATCAGTCCACCGTGACCGGCTTCCGGTGACCGACACCACGTGCCACGGTCCGTCCCGGGGCGGCGGCCGCGAGCCTGGAACGCAGCGAAACCAGGGTGACCAGGGCCAGTGCGGTCCCCACGAGCGGCACCAGGAAACCGGTGCTGGCCCCGTGGGCGTCCGCGAGCCGTCCGGCGACCGTCACCGCTGCCGCCTGGCCGAGCGCGACCGAGCCGGTCAGCCAGGTGAAGGCCTCGGTCCGGGCGGACCCCGGGACCAGGGCGTCGACCAGCGTGTAGCCGCTGATCAGGGCCGGGGCGATGGAGAGCCCGACCAGAAGCCCGAGCCCGGCCAGCAGTGGCACCGAGTGCACCGCCCACAGCCCGGACGCGGTCAGGGTGAGTGCCGCGTACCCGACGATCAGCCGCCGCCGCGGCCCGCTCTTCCAGGCGATGGCACCGCAGGCGATCCCGGCCAGCATGTTGCCGGCCGCGAAGACCCCGTACAGCAGACCGTTCGCTCCCGGGCGGCCGATCTCCTCGGCGAAGGCGGTCAGCGAGACCTGCATGCCGCCGAAGACCGCGCCGATCCCGAGGAAGGCCACGGCGAGCACCCGCACGCCCGGTACGGACAGGGCGGATGCCCGCCGCTGGGAGGTGCCGCAGTCGGCGTTGCGCACCGTGGGCTGGGTGCGGCGCTGTGCGGCGAAGAGCAGCCCGCCGACCAGGGTCAGCGCGGCCTCCGTGATCAGACCGGCCGCCGGGTGCACCCCTGTGCACAGCGCGGTGGCGAGTACCGGTCCGATGACGAAGGTGAACTCGTCCGTCACCGATTCGAAGGCGGCAGCGGTGGGCATCAGCGGCGAGGCCTCGCGGCCGGGTGCCGCACCGAGGGCGGCCGCCCAGCGGGCCCGCACCATCGGTCCGACCTGCGGAACGGACGCACCCGTCGGCACGGCCGCCACGAACAGCGCCCACAGGGGCGCGTCCGCCAGCGCCAGCGCCGTCAGCGCCGAGACGGACGCCGCGTGCACCAGGACGCCGGGCAGCAGCACGGCACGCTGGCCGAAGCGGTCGGCGAGTTTGCCGGTCTGCGGCGCGAACAGGGCCATGGAGACACCGGTCACGGCGGCGACGGCGCCCGCGCTGCCGTACGAGCCGGTGGTGTGCTGGACCAGCAGCACGATGCCGATGGTCAGCATCGCGAAGGGCTGCCGTGCGGCGAAGCCCGGAAGAAGAAATGTCCACGCACCCGGGGTGCGCAGCAGCTGCCCGTAACCGGGGCGGTCGGTGACCGTGGACGCCACGGTCCATGCCTTTCTGCCGCCTGGTGGCCGAGCTCCCGCGGGGTGGCCGGCACGGATGGGTGCGGGCTCGTTCGTGGGTGCTGCCGAGAGCTGTCCTCTTCGCGCGGGACTGCGGTAGATGCCGGGCGCTCAGCAGAGGCGGAGGACGCCACGACCGCCATACGGTCGCGCCAGCTCTGCGTCAGGCAGAGTTGGTCGTTCAGGTTGGTCGATCGGTTGGTAGATCGATTTCGACGATCGGGTCGGCCGATCGGTTTCGGTGATCGGGTCGGTCGATCGGTTTCGTCGATCGGGCTCGATCGGTCCCGTAAATCAGAGGGTGATCGAGCCCCTTGATGATACAGGCAGAGGTCCTTGCGCACCTGTGATTGTGCGCAAGGACTCCATCGATGCCTCGGATCGAAAGTGCCCACTAGGTGGGGTGCTCTCAGTGGGGCGTCTTCGGGCCGCCTGTCTTCCCCAGCCAGCCCGCGAGCTTGCCGCCCTCGCCGACCGCGCGCAGCCGTTCCTCCGCCGCGTCGCGCACCGGATCGGTGGCGACCACCAGCAGCTCGTCGCCGCGCCGCAGCACGGTCGAGGGTGCCGGTACGAAGCTCTTGCCGTCCCGTACGACGAGGGTGACGGCGGCCCCGGCGGGCAGCCGCAGCTCCCCGACCTCCACGCCGTGCATCTTCGACCGGCCGGGGATGGCCACCGACAGCAGATGACCGCGCAGCCGCTCCAGCGGCGCCGACTCGATGCCCAGGTCGGCGGTCTCGGCCGGATCCTCGGCGATCTTCAGAGCCTTCGCCAGCCAGGGCAGGGTCGGCCCCTGGATGAGGGTGTAGACGACGACGAGCACGAAGACGATGTTGAAGACGCGGGTGGAGCCCTCGACCCCGGCGACCATCGGGATGGTCGCCAGGATGATGGGCACGGCACCGCGCAGCCCGGCCCAGGACATGAGCGCCTTCTCCTGCCAGGGCAGCCGGAACGGCGCCAGCGAGATGAAGACCTCCAGCGGACGCGCCACCACGGTCAGCACCAGGCCCACGATGATCGCGGGCCAGAAGTCGTCGAGCAGGTCGTGCGGCGTGACCAGGAGGCCGAGCAGCACGAACATGCCGATCTGCGCCAGCCAGCCGAGCCCGTCGGCGAAGCCGCGGGTGGCGGGCCAGTGCGGCAGCTTGGCGTTGCCGAGGATCATCGCCGCCAGATAGACGGCCAGGAAGCCACTGCCGTGGACCAGGGCGCCCGCCGCGTACGCGGACACCGCGATCGCCATCACGGCGATCGGGTAGAGGCCGGACGCGGGCAGTGCCACGCGACGCAGCCCGTACGAGCCGAGCCAGCCGACGGCGATGCCCATGGCGGCGCCGATGGCGAGCTCCAGGGCTATCTCGCCGACCAGTACGTACCAGCTGTCCACCGGCCCCTTGGTGGAGAAGGCGACCACCAGGATCACCACGGGGGCATCGTTGAAGCCGGACTCGGCCTCCAGTACGCCGGTGACCCGGGCGGGCAGCGGCACCTTGCGCAGCACGGAGAAGACCGCGGCGGCGTCCGTCGACGAGACGACCGCGCCGATGATCAGCGACTGCCGCCAGTCCAGGCCGACCAGGTAGTGCGCCCCGGCCGCCGTGACACCGACGCTCACCGCGACGCCGACCAGCGAGAGCATCGCCGCGGCGGGCAGCGCCGGTCTGATCTCTTTCCACTTCGTGCCGAGGCCGCCCTCGGCGAGGATCACGACCAGTGCGGCATAGCCGATGACCTGGGTCAGCTCGGCGTTGTCGAACTTGACGTCGAAGAAGCCGTCCTGCCCCATGGCGATCCCGATACCGAGGTACAGGAGCAGGCTGGGGAGCCCGCTGCGGGACGAGACGCGCACCGCCACCACCGCGACGAGCAGCACGAGTGAGCAGACGAGCAGGAGTTCGTTGAGCGTGTGGACAGACAGTGGCCGTTCCTTCCCTGCGTGCGCCTGCCGAGTCGAACGAATCGATCTGATCGAACGACGCCATCCGGTCGAACGACGCGATCCGACCGGACGAAGCGATCCGACCGGACGAATCGGCCTGACCGGACGAAGCGATCCGGTCGAAGAATTCGATCCGATCGGACGGTGCGACCGGATCGACCGGATCACCCCTCGGCATCGGCCGTTGGCGGCCGGTACTTCGTTACCTTACCTAATCTTTAACGCTTTCTTGATGCCTTCGAGCATTCGTACGATCGCTACGCGATTCGAATCATCCCGATGCCGCGTCAGAGCCGTCCCGGCGCTGCGCCTATGGTTGCTCCTGCACTCCCAGGACCACCTGCCCCTCGAAGGACAGCGATGCCCGCCAAGACAACCGCCCCTTCCGGTTCCACCGGCACCACCGGTTCGGCCGGTGCCGTCGGTGCGAAGACCGGCAGGAAGAAGGGGCGACGTGCCCGCCTGATCGTGATCGTCCTGGTGCTGGCGCTTGTCGCGGGTATCGGTTACGGGACGTTCTGGTCCGTATCCACCGTGCGGGCCTCGTACCCGCAGACGACCGGGTCGACGAAGCTCGACGGCCTCGACGGGAACGTCGACGTCAAACGCGACAGCTACGGAATCCCGCAGCTGTACGCGGACTCGGACGCCGACCTCTTCCGCGCCCAGGGCTTCGTCCAGGCGCAGGACCGCTTCTGGGAGATGGACGTCCGCCGTCACATGACGGCCGGCCGGCTCTCCGAGATGTTCGGCTCCGGACAGGTCGAGACGGACTCCTTCCTGCGCACGCTGGGCTGGCGCAAGGTCGCGCAGGAGGAGTACGACAACGTCCTGTCCGAGGAGACCAAGAAGAACCTCCAGGCGTACGCGGACGGCGTGAACGCCTACCTCAAGGGGCGCGAGGGCAAGGACATCTCCGTCGAGTACGCGGCCCTCGGCTTCACCAACGACTACAAGCCGTCAGAGTGGACCCCGGTCGACTCGGTCGCCTGGCTCAAGGCCATGGCCTGGGACCTGCGCGGGAACATGCAGGACGAGATCGACCGCTCGCTGATGACCAGCAGGCTCGACGCGAAGCAGATCGAGGACCTCTACCCGGCGTACCCGTACGACAAGCACCGGCCGATCGTCGACCAGGGCGCGATCTCCCCGGTCACCGGGAAGTTCGACCCGGACGCGACCCCCTTGGACAGCATCGGCTCGGACACCGCGCAGGGCGCCACCGAGGGCCTGAACACCCAGCTCTCCGCGCTCTCCGACACCCTCGACCAGATCCCGGCGCTGCTCGGCCCGAACGGCAACGGCATCGGGTCCAACTCCTGGGTGGTCTCCGGCAAATACACGACGACCGGCCAGCCGCTGCTCGCCAACGACCCGCACCTGGCGCCGCAGCTGCCCTCGCTCTGGTACCAGATGGGCCTGCACTGCCGCGAGATCAGCGCGAAGTGCCAGTACGACACCGCTGGCTACACGTTCTCCGGCATGCCCGGTGTGATAATCGGCCACAACCAGGACATCGCCTGGGGTTTCACCAACCTCGGCGCGGACGTCACCGACCTCTTCCTGGAGAAGGTCTCCGGCGACGGCTACCTGTACGACGGCAAGGTCAAGCCCTTCACCACCCGTGAGGAGACCATCAAGGTCGCGGGCGGCAAGGACCGGACGATCACCATCCGCGAGACCAACAACGGCCCGCTGGTCTCCGACCGCAGCAGCGAAATGGAGAAGGTCGGCCAGAAGGCCCCCGTCACCAACTCCGCCCCGGACCGGGCCGACGGCTACGCGGTCGCCCTGAAGTGGACCGCGCTGGACCCCGGCAAGTCCATGGACGCCGTCTTCGAGCTGAACCGGGCCAGGGACTTCAAGACCTTCCGGGCGGCGGCCGAGCACTTCGAGGTCCCCTCGCAGAACCTCATCTACGCCGACACCGACGGCAACATCGGTTACCAGGCACCCGGGAAGATCCCGGTCCGCCTCGACGGCGACGGGACGCTGCCCAGCCCCGGCTGGTCCTCGAAGTACGGCTGGAAGGAAAAGCCGATCCCGTTCGACGAGCTGCCCTACGAGTACAACCCGAAGCGCGGCTACATCGTCACCGCCAACCAGGCCGTCATCGACGAGAAGAAGTACCCGCACCTGCTGACCAAGGACTGGGGCTACGGCAGCCGCAGCCGGCGGATCGACGACCTCATCCAGTCGAAGATCAACGGCGGCGGGAAGATCTCGACCGAAGACATGCAGAAGATGCAGATGGACAACACCAGCGAGATCGCCGCGCTGCTGGTGCCCGAGCTGATGAAGATCAATGTCTCGGACAAGAGCGTCCGCGAGGCGCAGAAGCTCCTGGAGGGCTGGGACTACACCCAGGAGTCCGACTCGGCCGCGGCCGCGTACTTCAACGCGGTCTGGCGCAACATCCTCAAGCTGGCCTTCGGCAACAAACTGCCCAAGGAGCTGCGGGTCGAGGGCGAGTGCCTCAACGTGCCCCGGGCCGGCGATTCGGGCCCGGTCGACGAGCAGAACAGGCTGGTGCGCGAGTGCGGCCAGCGGGACGCGGATTCCGCCCAGCCCGACGGCGGTGACCGCTGGTACAAGGTGGTCGCCGACCTGATTGACGACGAGAACAGCGACTGGTGGAAGGCGCCGAAGAGCGGCCGGGACGAGCCGACCGAGAACCGTGACCAGCTCTTCGCCCGCGCCATGGAGGACGCCCGCTGGGAGCTGACCGCCAAGCTCGGCAAGGACATCACCACCTGGAGCTGGGGCCGGCTGCACCAGCTGACCCTGAAGAACCAGACCCTCGGCACCGAGGGCCCCGGCCTGCTCCAGCTGGCCCTCAACCGCGGCCCGTGGAACCTGGGCGGCGGCGAGGCCGCGGTGAACGCCACCGGCTGGAACGCGGCGGGCGGCTACGACGTCGTCTGGGTGCCGTCGATGCGGATGGTGGTCAACGTGGGGGACTGGGACAAGTCCCGCTGGATCAACCTCACCGGCGCCTCCGGGCACGCGTTCAGCGCGCACTACACCGACCAGACCGACAAGTGGGCCAACGGTGAACTGCTCGACTGGTCCTTCGGCACCAACGCCGTCGGCAAGTCGACGACCGACACCCTGACCCTCAAGCCATAGAGCCTGGCCGGCGGACAGCGGCCGGTGTCACCACCACATCGACGGGGTGGTCGTGCGGTTCCTCCGGGACCCGCGCGACCACCTCGTCGTCGTACAGCAGGACGATCAGCGCCGGATGCGCGTCCGCCGCAGCGAGCCGCGCCAGCACCCGGTCGTAGCTGCCGCCGCCGCGGCCGAGCCGCATCCCGCGTCCGTCCACCGCGAGCCCGGGCAGCAGGACCGCGTCGGCCTCCAGGACGGCGTCGCGGCCCAGCGGCTCCCGGTCCGGCTCCAGCAGCCCGCGGCCGGCCCGGACGAGACGACCGGGCCCTTCGTACGGCGCCCAGTCCAGATCGTTGTCCGCGAGGAGCACCGGCAGCAGCACCCGCACGCCCCGGGCGCGCAGCGCGTCCAGCAGAGTGCGGGTACCGGGCTCGGTGCCCACCGAGACGTACGCGGCGACGGTACGGGCCCCGGACAACTCCGGAAGAGACAATGCGTTCCCGGACAGAACCGAATCGGCGTTCTCCACGTCTTCCCCGGTCAGAAGGCGTCGCGCGGCCAGCAGTTCACGTCGGAGCAGCGCCTTTCGGGACATCTCAGTGCTCAACGGGCACCCCCGGATCTCTCGCATGTGCGTATGTGCGTATAGGCGTACAAAGTTAACCGGAGGCTCATCTTCCTCACATACGCACCGGTTATGGTTCTGCGCATGACTCAGTCGCACCCCAGGATCAGCAAGGCTGTCATTCCGGCCGCGGGACTCGGTACCCGCTTCCTGCCGGCCACCAAAGCCACTCCCAAGGAGATGCTGCCTGTGGTCGACAAGCCCGCGATCCAGTACGTCGTCGAGGAAGCGGTGACCGCCGGTCTCTCCGACGTGCTGATGATCACCGGCCGCAACAAGCGTCCGCTGGAGGACCACTTCGACCGCAATTACGAGCTGGAGTCCGCGCTCACCCGCAAGGGAGATGCCGAACGGCTCAAGAAGGTCCAGGAGTCGAGCGACCTGGCCACCATGCACTACGTCCGGCAGGGCGACCCGCGCGGCCTCGGCCACGCCGTGCTGTGCGCCGCACCGCACGTGGGGGACCAGCCGTTCGCGGTCCTCCTGGGTGACGACCTGATCGACCCGCGCGACCCGCTGCTGGCCCGCATGGTCGAGATCCAGGAGCGCGAGGGCGGCAGCGTGATCGCGCTGATGGAGGTCGCGCCGGAGCAGATCCACCAGTACGGCTGCGCGGCCGTCGAGCCCACCGCCGAGGGCGATGTGGTGCGTGTCACCGGCCTCGTCGAGAAGCCCGAACCGGCCGAGGCGCCCAGCAACCTCGCCGTCATCGGCCGCTACGTACTGGACCCCGCCGTCTTCGGCATACTGCGCAGGACCGAGCCGGGACGCGGCGGCGAGATCCAGCTCACCGACGCCCTTCAGTTCCTCGCCGAGGACGAGAAGGCCGGCGGCCCGGTGCACGGTGTCGTCTTCAAGGGCCGCCGCTATGACACCGGTGACCGTAGCGATTACCTCCGTGCCATTGTCAGACTCGCGTGCGAACGTGAAGACCTGGGCCCGGACTTCAAGACCTGGCTCCGCAGTTACGTCACTGAGGAGATGTAGCACCTTGAGCAGCACGATCTGGTCGGTGGACGAGCACCTGGACGACATTCTCGGCGCGGTGCGACCGCTCGAACCCATCGAGCTGCAACTGCACGACGCCCAGGGCTGCGTCCTCGTCGAGGACGTCATGGTGGAGATCGCCCTGCCTCCCTTCGACAACAGCTCGATGGACGGGTACGCGGTCCGCGTCGCCGATGTCGAGGGCGCCGACGAGGAGTTCCCCGCTGTGCTCACCGTCGTCGGTGACATCGCGGCGGGCAGCGACGGACTGCCCGGCGACCGGAGCCTCGGCCCCGGTGAGGCCGCCCGGATCATGACCGGCGCCCCGCTGCCGGCCGGTGCCGAGGCCGTGGTCCCGGTCGAGTGGACCGACGGCGGTACGGGCGGCGGCCCCGCCGACACCATGCGCTCCCTGCGGGAGGCCCCGGAGGGAGCGGGCGGCGAGGTCCGGGTGCACCGCCCGGTGGAGGCCCGCGCCCATGTCAGGGCCCGCGGCAGTGACGTGAAGCCGGGCGATCTGGCGCTGGGCGCGGGATCGGTGATCGGCCCGCCGCAGATCGGCCTGCTCGCGGCGATCGGCCGCTCGACGGTGAAGGTGCGGCCGCGGCCGCGCGTCGTCGTCATCTCCACCGGCAGCGAACTGGTCCAGCCCGGCGAGGAACTGACGGGCGGCCGGATCTACGACTCGAACAGCTTCGCGCTCACGGCCGCGGCCAAGGACGCCGGAGCGATCGCGTACCGGGTCGGCGCCGTCACCGACGACGCCGATACGCTCCGCGCCACGATCGAGGACCAGCTGATCCGGGCCGACATCGTCGTCACCACCGGAGGCGTCAGCGTCGGCGCGTACGACGTCGTCAAGGAAGCCCTGTCCTCGGTGGGCGACGAGGACGAGCCCGGCAGCGGCATCGACTTCCGCAAGCTCGCCATGCAGCCGGGCAAGCCGCAGGGCTTCGGCTCGATCGGCCCCGACCACACCCCGCTGCTGGCGCTGCCGGGCAACCCCGTCTCCTCGTACATCTCCTTCGAGCTGTTCGTACGGCCCGTGATCCGCACCCTGATGGGTCTCAAGGACGTGCACCGCCCCACGGTCCGGGCCGCGCTGAGCACGGACAAAGCACTCACCTCACCGTCCGGCAGGCGCCAGTTCCTGCGCGGTACGTACGACGCGGAGGCCGGCACGGTCACCCCCGTCGGCGGTTCCGGATCGCATCTGATCGCCGCACTCGCCCAGTCCGACGCGCTCATCGTGCTGCCCGAGGACGTCACCTCCGCCGAGCCCGGCACGGACACCGAGGTGATCCTGCTCCGCTGATCCCGGGGCGGTGGCGGTACGGTGTCTGGCGCTGTGCCGTCCCGGGGACAACCCCGGGCCCCAGGCCCGCACCCCGGTGCGGGCCGTGCGGGCAACCGGCGCCCTACCGCGAGGCGGAGTTAGTTGAGTACGCAGAACAGGCTGACGCACATCGACGAGGCGGGCGCGGCCCGCATGGTCGACGTCTCGGAGAAGGACGTCACCGCGCGGACGGCCCGCGCCAGCGGCCGGGTGCTCGTCTCGCCGCGCGTGGTCGAGCTGCTCCGCGGCGAAGGGGTCCCCAAGGGCGACGCCCTCGCCACCGCCCGGATCGCCGGGATCATGGGAGCCAAGCGCACCCCCGACCTGATCCCGCTCTGCCACCCGCTGGCCGTCTCCGGGGTCAAGGTCGATCTGAGCGTCGCCGACGACGCGGTGGAGATCACGGCCACCGTGAAGACCACGGACCGCACCGGCGTCGAGATGGAGGCCCTGACCGCCGTCTCCGTCGCCGCGCTCACCGTGATCGACATGATCAAGGCGGTCGACAAGTCGGCGGCCATCACGGACGTACGGGTCGAGTCGAAGTCAGGCGGCAAGTCCGGCGACTACCGGCGCCCCGAGGACTCCCGGCGCACCGGGCCGGACGGAGCGGACGCGTGACGGCGCCCGGGACGCCACCGGCTCCGGCCCCGTCCCCTTACCGCGCCCTCGTCGTCACCGCCTCCAACCGCGCCTCGGCCGGCGTCTACGCCGACAAGGGCGGCCCCCTGATCTCCGAGGCGCTCACGCAGCTCGGCTTCGCCGTCGACGGCCCGCAGGTCGTGCCCGACGGCGACCCCGTCGAACAGGCCCTGCGCGCCGGGGCGGCGGCGGGGTACGACGTCATCGTCACGACCGGCGGTACGGGCGTCTCGCCCACCGACCGCACCCCCGAGGCCACCCGCCGAGTCCTGGACCACGAGATCCCCGGCATCCCCGAGGCGATCCGCGCCGAGGGCCGCGACAAGGTCCCCACCGCCGCGCTCTCCCGGGGCCTCGCGGGCGTCGCGGGCCGCACCCTCATCGTGAACCTGCCGGGCTCCACGGGCGGGGTGCGTGACGGACTCGCCGTCCTCGCCCGTCTCCTGGTGCACGCCGTCGATCAGTTGCGCGGCGGCGATCACCCCCGACCGGGGAGTCCGAGCTGAACGTCTCGACCTGGCCGGTGGTCCTCAGCGACGGCGAGATCGTGCTCCGTCCGATCAAGCTGCGCGACCAGCGCATGTGGCGCGAGGTCAACCGGCGCAACCGCGAATGGCTGCGCCCCTGGGAGGCGACTGTGCCGCCGCCCGCGCCGGGCGGACCGGTGGCCCAGCGGCCCACGTACCGTCAGATGATCCGTCACCTGCGCGCCGAGGCCAACGCGGGCCGGATGCTGCCCTTCGCCATCGAGTACGAGGGCCGGCTGGTCGGTCAGCTGACGGTCGCGGGGATCACCTGGGGCTCGATGTGCTCGGGCCATGTCGGCTACTGGGTCGACCAGGACGTGGCCGGCCGGGGTGTGATGCCGACCGCGGTCGCCCTCGCCGTCGACCACTGCTTCCGCGCGGTCGGACTGCACCGCATCGAGGTGTGCATTCGGCCGGAGAACGCGCCCAGCAGAAGGGTCGTGGAGAAACTGGGATTCCGCGAAGAGGGCCTGCGCCCGCGCTATCTCCACATCGACGGCGCCTGGCGGGACCACCTGATCTATGCGCTCACCGCGGAGGAAGTGCCCGACGGGCTGCTTCGGCGCTGGCACCGGTCGCGACCTGGGACGCCACGGGAAATGAAATAAGTGTTCGATATTGATCGCCTGTTGATCGATGCCGAACGCACAAACGCCCACGGTTGATCCGAACAATCACAAAAAAAGTCCGTGATATCAGCCGGATCGTGCGACACACCGGGCCAATTGGCGGATGCCCCCGCGCAAACCCCTCTACGGTGTGAGACGTGAGCAGCAGCGGCCTCATCTACGCAGTCATCGTCGGGGCCTGGGCCGCCTACTTGGTGCCGATGTGGCTCCGCAGGCAGGACGAGCTCAACGAAGCCCGTCCGACGGAACGCTTCAGCACCGCCATCCGGCTGCTGTCCGGACGGGCGGCGATGGAGCGCCGGTACGCCAAGGAGCTGCGGGAGCGCACCGCCGAGGAGGCGGAGCCCGACGCCGACCCGGACGTCGTCACGGACCGAATGGTCTCCGTGGACGTCCGGGCCTTCGCCGCGCCCGAAGCGCACACCGAGGCCCGGGTGCACGACCCGGCGCGCGCGCCCGAGGAGCGCGCCGAACAGGCACCGGCACCGGCTCAGGCTTCCGCCCGGCGCGCACGCCCGCGCCAGGGCGGAAGGGACGCCGAGCGCGTCCGGCGCGCCCAGCGCCTCCAGGTCCTCGCGCGCCGTCGGCGCACCACCGTCGTCCTCTTCCTGGCCTTCACCCTCGGCGCGGTGGTCGCGGCGGTCGGCGGCCTGCACTTCCTGTGGGCGCCCGCGGTCCCGGCCGTGCTGCTGAGCACGTACATCGTGCATCTGCGGGCCCAGGAGCGGCGCCGGTTCGCCTTCACCATGGACCGGCGCCGGGCCGAGGTGGCGGCGCAGCACCTGCGTGAGAACCGCACCCGCAGGCAACAGCCGGCCGCGGCGGCCCCCGCCGAGCCCGACGAGGAGCCCGAAGCACGCCGCCCCGAGCCGGAGCCCGCGCCCGCGGTCTCCCCGCAGGAGGCGGGCCGCCGGGCCCTGGTCGAGCAGACGGACCACGCGGAGTGGGTCGACCAGCAGCGCGAACGCGGCCGGGCCCAGGGCGACAGCTGGGAGCCGGTCCCGGTCCCGCTGCCGACCTACGTCACCGCCCCGGTCGCCCCGCGCGCCACCGGCGGCGTCGAGGTCGGCAACCCGGAGACCTGGAGCGCGGCCCGCTCCAGCGCCGCCGAGCCCACCCAGACGGGCACCTCGCACCCCGCGGCACCCCCGGTCGACCCGGCGCCGCGCCAGCGCACCAACCATCCCCGTCGCACCCGCGACCGCGGCCGGACCCCGCTCTTCGACCAGTACGAGGACGGGGAACGTCCCAGAGCCGCCAACGAGTGAGCCCCCTCCGGGCCCGCTGCGCCGCCGCCCCGGCTGACCAGCACGGACCGGATTTCCGAGCACCCCGTTCGGGGTGCTAGAGTTTCACTCGTTGCAAGGGCCTGTGGCGCAGTCTGGTAGCGCACCTCGTTCGCATCGAGGGGGTCTGGGGTTCAAATCCCCACAGGTCCACCGCACAAACGAGATCCCGTCCGATCGAAAGATCGGGCGGGATCTCGTCGTTTCCGGAAGCCGTTCGGTGCCGGTTCGGGGGTGCGGGGGTGGGGCGGTACTCCGGGCCGGGCAGCCGCACCCCCGCACCCCCGCCGCCCCGGCCCCGCGTCCGGATCAGTGGGCGGCGTCCAGGCGGGCCCGCTGGTCGTCCGTCAGGTCCAGGTCCACCGCTGCCAGGTTCTCCTTCAGCTGTGCCACCGATGACGCCCCGGCCAGCGGGATCACGGGCAGGCGGTGGCCGATCTGCCAGGCCAGGACGACCTGGTTGATGCCGGCTCCGGTCTCGGCGGCGATCTCGCGCAGGACCGTGAGCCGGGCGGGGGTGCCGGGGTGGTCGTAGTCCGCGGGGAGGGGCTTGTCCGTGCGGGTGTAGGCGCCGGCGAGCAGCGGGGAGTATGCGACCAGGGTCAGTCCGGGCTCGGCGCGGAGGTAGCTGAGCATCTCGGGGCCGGCGTGGCCGAGGCTGCCGTCCTCGAAGAGCGGGGTGGGGATGTCGTACCGGGGGCGCAGGTGGCTGTGCTGGTACTGCAGGACCTCATAGCCGGGCAGTCCGGCGGCGGCGGCGAGGGCGCGGGCGCGTTCCACCCGCCAGACGGCGTGGTTGCTGGCGCCCAGCAGGCCGACCGTTCCCTCGGCCACCAGCTCCCCGAACGCCTCGACGGTCTCGCCGAGGGGGACGGTGCGGTCCTCGATGTGTGCGTAGAGCAGGTCGAGCCTGTCCACGCCGAGCCGTTCCCGGCTGCGCTCGGTGGCCTCGCGGACCGCCTTCGCGGACAGGCCTTCCGGGTTGTCGATGAACCCGGTGCCGGGCGCGAGCGGTTCGGCGCCGAGCTTGGTGGCGATGACTATCGCATCACCGATGCCGCGGCTGCGCCGCCACTTGCCGAGCAGCCGCTCGCTCTGGCCGCCGAGGCCGCCGTCGACCCAGTAGGCGTAGTTGTCGGAGGTGTCGATGAAGGTGCCGCCGGCCTCGACGAAGTGGTCCAGGACGGCGAACGAGGTCTTCTCGTCGGTGACCGACCCGAAGAGCATCGCGCCGAGCGCGAGGACGCTCACCTCGCGGCGGGTGGCGGGATCGGTGCCGATGGTGCGGTACTTCATGACTGTTCCTCCCGTTGCGGCCGCCGTCGTCCGGTGGCCGTGGGAAGGAGTGTGGATGTTGAAGTGCACTTCAACGCAAGGGGGTTCCGGCCGCCGGGCCGGGACGCGCCTCGCCTACGCTGAGCGCGTTACCCGCTCTCGAATTCTTCGGAATCCACCGCACCGAGAGGAGCGCCCAGTGACGGTCGACAAGCCCGAGTGCCGGATCGACACCAGCAGGCCCCACCCCGCGCGCGTCTACGACTGGCTTCTGGGCGGCAAGGACAACTACCCGGTCGATCAGCAGGTGGCGGAGCAGCTGCCGGCCGAGGCGCGGGGCAACGCGGCGCGGAACCGGGCCTTCATGCACCGGGCCTCCGCCTGGCTGGCCCGCAACGGGGTCGATCAGTTCCTCGACATCGGCACCGGCATCCCCACCGAGCCCAATCTGCATCAGGTGGTCCAGGGCATCACGCCGTCCGCCCGGATCGTCTACGCGGACAACGACCCGATCGTGCTGCGGCACGCGGAGGCGCTGCTGATCAGCAGGCCGGAGGGGGCCACCGACTACATCCACGCGGATGTGCGCAAGCCGGAGGCGATCGTCGAGCACGCCCGCAAGCTGCTGGACTTCGACCGGCCGGTCGCGTTGTCCCTGATCGCGCTGCTGCACTTCCTGCCGGACGACGAGGATCCGTACGGCATCACCCGCGCCCTGGTAGACGCCCTGCCGTCGGGCAGCTTCCTGGTGCTCTCGCACGGCACGGCCGACCAGCATCCGGAGCTGAAGGCCGAGACCGAGGCCACGTACCAGAAGGGGGCGATTCCGCTGCGGATGCGTACCCGGAGCGAGGTCGAGCCCTTCTTCGAAGGGCTGGAGCTCGTCGAGCCCGGACTGGTCTTCGCCACGGAGTGGTACCGCGAGGAGCCCGCGCCGGTGCGGGAGCGCAGCGGCTTCTACGTCGGGGTCGGCCGGGTGCGTTGAACCCGGGCCGATGAGTTCTCGGCGGTGCGGCGGTCCTGCTCTTTTGTGGCGATGAGCGGGAAGGTGGACCGATGACCGATCTGAACGATGTCCTGAAGAAGCATGTCGGAGACGGGGCGGCGCCCGGGGCCGTGGGGCTGGTGGCCCGGGGGGACCGGGTCGAGGTGGTGGCCGTCGGGTCGGCCGATGCGGAGGGTACGGTCCCGATGCGCAGGGACTCGATCTTCCGTATCGCGTCGATGACCAAGCCCATCACCGCCGCCGCCGTCATGATGCTGGTCGAGGAAGGCCGGATCGCGCTGAACGAACCGGTCCGGCAGTGGCTGCCGGAGCTGGCGGCCCCGATGGTGGTCCGTACGCCGGCCTCCCCGGCCGACGACGTGGTCCCCGCCGACCGGGTCATCACGGTGGAGGACCTGCTCACCTTCCGGGCCGGGTACGGCTTCCCGTCGGACTTCTCGCTGCCCGCGGTCCAGCTGTTGTTCAGCGAGCTGAAGCAGGGGTCGGGGTCGCTCCAGCCGCAGCAGGTCCTGGCGCCGGACGCGTGGATGGCGGCGCTGTCCCGCATTCCGCTGCTCCACCAGCCGGGCGAGGAGTGGCTGTACAACACCTGCTCCGACATCCTCGGGGTGTTGATCGCGCGGGTTTCGGACCGGCCGCTGCCCGAGTTCCTGACGGAGCGGCTGTTCGAGCCCCTGGGCATGGCCGACACCGGGTTCGTCGTGCCGGCGGCGAAGGCCGACCGGTTCACCGGTTTCTACCGGGCCGATCCGGAGGGCGGGGGGCTCCGGCTGGCCGATGGTCCGGACGGGCAGTGGAGCAGCTTGCCCGCGTTTGCGTCCGGCGCCGGCGGGCTGGTCTCGACCGCCGACGACTGGTACGCCTTCGCCCGGATGCTGCTCGCCGGGGGAGCCGGGGGAGCCGGGGGGAAGGCCGGTGGGCGTCGGGTGCTGTCGGAGGAATCGGTGCGGCTGATGACCACCGACCATCTGACGCGGGCGCAGCGCGAGCGCGGCACGCTGTTCCTGGAGGGCCAGGGCTGGGGCTACGGCGGGTCGGTGGACGTCGAGGCCGTCGATCCCTGGAACGTTCCGGGGCGCTACGGCTGGGTGGGCGGCACGGGAACGGCGGGACATCTCACGCCCGCCACCGGCACCGTCTCCGTCCTGCTGACCCAGCTGGCGATGACCGCACCGACCCCGCCCCCGGTGATGCGGGAGTTCTGGCGGTACGCCGCCGGCGTCTGACAGCCGGGCGGTGCGGCCACTGCCGCAGTACCTCGGCTACCGCAGCGGCTTCGCGTAGCAGCGGCTGCTCTCGTACATGCGGTAGTGGCCGAACTTCTCGCACGGGGCGTAGCCGCTGGACACGTACAGCGCGATCGCCTCCGGCTGCCGGTCCCCGGTCTCCAGCACCATGCGGACACGGCCCGCCGCCCGCGCGTCCTCCTCCAGGGCGGCCAGGATGCGGCGGGCCAACCCCTTGCCCCGGCCCTCGGGTATCACGAACATCCGCTTGAGCTCGGCGTCGCCGTCCGAGTAGCCCTCGTCGTTACGGTCCTGGGTGCGCCAGCCGCCCGTGGCCACGGGGCGGTCCAGCGCGTCGTAGGCGAGGAGATACAGACCGTGCGGCGGCGCGAACATCGACGGGTCGAGCGGTGTGACATCGCCCTCGTCCCCGTATCGCTCGGCGTATTCGAGCTGTACCTGGTCGTTGAGTTTGACGGCGTCGGGGTGGTCGAACGGCCGGGCGTGGATATTCATGCCGTGCATCGTACATGTATGCGTGCGGCGAATGTCGGTATCGTGCCTGGATGCTGACTGTCACCTCCGTCAATGTCAACGGGCTCCGTGCCGCCGCCAAGAAGGGCTTCGTCGAGTGGCTGGCCCGGACTGAAGCCGATGTGATCTGCCTCCAGGAGGTGCGGGCCGAGGCGGAGCAGCTGCCCGAGGAGGTGCGTGAGCCGGCCGGCTGGCACGCCGTGCACGCGCCGGCCACCGCCAAGGGGCGGGCCGGGGTCTCCCTCTACACGCGGCGTGCGCCGGAGCGCGTGCAGATCGGGTTCAGCGGGTTCGGGGACGCCGGGAGCGAGGAGTTCGACGCGAGCGGGCGCTACGTCGAGATCGACCTGCCGGGCGTCACGGTCGCTAGCCTGTACCTGCCCTCCGGCGAGGCCGGGACCGAGAAGCAGGACGAGAAGGAGCGGTTCATGGCCGCGTTCCTCCCGTATCTGAAGGGCCTGCGGAAGCGGGCCGCGGAAGGCGGCCGCGAGGTGGTGGTCTGCGGCGACTGGAACATCGCCCACCGGGAAGCCGACCTCAAGAACTGGAAGGCCAACAAGAAGAGCTCCGGCTTCCTCCCCGAGGAGCGGGCGTGGCTGACACGGGTCTTCGACGAGGCCGAGTACGTCGATGTCGTACGGGCGCTGCACCCCGACGAGGAGGGGCCGTACTCGTGGTGGTCCTATCGCGGGCGGGCCTTCGACAACGACACCGGCTGGCGCATCGACTACCAGGTGGCGACGCCCGGTCTGGCCGGGCGCGCGGTGAAGGGCTGGGTCGAGCGGGCCGCGACGCACGCCGAGCGGTGGAGCGACCACGCGCCCGTCACGGTGGTCTTCGAACAGTAGAGCGTGCGAACGGGGTGAGTGCGGGGCGGCCCGGGCCGGGAAGCATTCCGGTGTGCGAGCGGGAGTGCCCCACCGGCGGCCGTCGTCGCGTGACCGACCGTCAGGGGGCGGGGTCCCGCGGCGGTTCGCCGGTGCTCTCGCGGCGCAGCCGCCGGTCCAGCGCCATGGACAGCTCGGCGTCCACCACCGCGCGGGCCAGCGGCCGGAGCTGCGGCGGCTCGGTCTCGCCGTCGTGGCCGCCCTGGTCCTCCAGGACACTCACGAAGAGTTCGGCGAGCGCGTCGGCGTGCTCGCGGACGCGGCGGCCGGCCGCGAGCACGGTCGCGAGCGGTACTCCCTCCCGTACCAGCTGGGACGAGACCTCCAGCAGGCGGCGGCTGATGTGGACGATCTCGTCGCCGTCCGTGGCGAGATAGCCCAGTTCGAGGGCGGCGGCCAGGTTCTCCGGGGTGGTCTCGCCCTCGAAGTAGTCCGCGAGCTGCTCGGGGGTGAGGCGTACCGGGGTCTCCTCGGTCGGCTCGCCCAGGCCCAGCACCTCGGCGACGTCGCGGCCGCTCTCGAAGGTGCGGGCGAGATCGGCGATGCCGGTGAGGGTGTGGCCGCGTTCCAGCAGGCCGGTGATGGTGCGCAGCCGGGCCAGGTGGTGGTCGTCGTACCAGGCGATGCGCCCCTCGCGGCGGGGTGGCGAGATCAGTCCGCGTTCCCGGTAGAAGCGCACGGTCCGCACCGGGATGCCGGCCGCCTTGGCCAGCTCCTCCATGCGGTATTCGCGGTGCTCGCGTCCTTCAGCCACACCCGCACCCTACCGGCCTCCCCCGGGGCGGAGGCCGGAAGTTGTACCGCCGGTAACTTTCCCGCGCCGCCCCCTACCCATCGGTACGGAGCTGCTCTACTCTCCCAACAATGCCAGTGATTGCTGGCAGAGTCGTGTGACGTACCGCGGGAGGCGGCAGCATGGCCCAGCACGAGCACGTACGAGTGGCGGTGATCGGATCCGGATTCGGGGGCCTCGGGGCCGCGGTCCGGCTGCGCCGCGAAGGCATCACGGACTTCGTCGTCCTGGAGCGGGCCGATTCCGTCGGCGGCACCTGGCGCGACAACCGTTACCCGGGCTGCGCCTGCGACGTACCGTCCCACCTCTACTCGTTCTCGTTCGCGCCCAACCCCGAGTGGCCGCGCACCTTCTCCGGGCAGGAGCACATCCGCGCCTATCTGGAGCACGTCGCGGACACCTTCGGGCTCCGCCCGCACCTGCGGCTCGGCCATGAGGTGACGGTCATGCGGTGGGACCGCGAGGAGCTGCACTGGGTCATCGAGACGGCGAACGGGGCCGGTTTCACCGCCGATGTCGTGGTCTCCGCGAGCGGTCCGCTCTCCGACCCGAAGACGCCGGACATCCCCGGTCTCGCCGGCTTCCCCGGCGAGGTCTTCCACTCGGCCCGCTGGAACCACGACGCCGATCTGACCGGCAAGCGCGTCGCCGTGATCGGCACCGGCGCCTCCGCCATCCAGATCGTGCCCGCGATCCAGCCGAAGGTCGCCGCCCTGACGCTCTTCCAGCGCACCCCGCCCTGGGTCATGCCGCGCATGGACCGGAAGATCAGCGGTGCCGAGCGCTGGCTGCACCGCGCCGTGCCGGTCACCGGCACGGCGCGCCGCGGACTGCTCTGGGGCATACGGGAGTTGCAGGTCAGCGCCTTCACCAAGCACCCGGGCGAGCTGGGCCTGGTCGAGAAGATAGCCAAGGCCAACATGGCGCGGGCCATCAAGGACCCCGCGCTGAGGGCCAAGCTGACCCCCTCGTACCGCATCGGCTGCAAGCGCATCCTGCTCTCCAGCGCCTACTACCCGGCGCTCGCGCAGCCCAACGTGGACGTGGTCGCCTCCGGCCTGGCCGAGGTGCGCGGCTCCACGCTCGTCGCCTCCGACGGCACGGAGACCGAGGCCGACGTGATCATCTTCGGCACCGGCTTCCACGTCACCGACATGCCGATCGCCGAGCGCGTGGTGGGCGCGGACGGCATCACGCTCACCGAGTCCTGGAAGGACGGCATGCAGGCGCTGCGCGGCGCCAGCGCCGCCGGCTTCCCCAACTGGATGACGATCATCGGCCCCAACACCGGGCTCGGTAACTCCTCGATGATCCTGATGATCGAGGCCCAGCTGAACTACATGGCCGACTACCTGCGCCAGCTGAACGTGCTGGGCGGGCGCGTCGCGCTCGACGCGCGGCCCTCGGCGGTCGGGTCCTGGAACCGCCGCGTCCAGGCGCGGATGAAGCGCACCGTGTGGAACACCGGCGGCTGCAACAGCTGGTACCTGGACGCCAACGGGCGCAACACCACGGTCTGGCCGGGCACCACCTCCGAGTTCCGCAAGGCGACGCGGTTGGTCGACCTCTCCGAGTACGAGGTCGTACGGATCCCGAAGAAGGCCGCTGCCGAGCCGAAGGCCGCCGTCGCGGCGAAGGCCGTCGCCGAGGAGGTCGTGGGATGAGCCGGCTGCTGCGGCGCGACGGCGCCCCGCCGGTCCCCACGCGCGAACTCACCGTGCGCTCCGCCGACGGCGCCCGCATCCACGTCGAGGTGCACGGGCGGGACGGCGCCCCGGCAGTGGTCCTCGCGCACGGCTGGACGTGCAGCACCCGCTTCTGGGACGCGCAGATCAGGGATCTCGCGGCGGACCACTGGGTCGTCGTCTACGACCAGCGCGGCCACGGCGCATCGCCCGCGGTCGCCCCCGGCGGATGCAGCACCGACGCCCTCGCCGACGACCTCGAAGCGGTACTGGCCGCCACGCTGGAACCGGGGGAGAAGGCCGTGATCGGCGGGCACTCCATGGGCGGCATGACGATCATTGCCGCCGCCCGGCGGGCCGGGCTGCGCGAGCACGCGGCGGCCGTACTGCTGTGCAGCACCGGCAGTTCGCGGCTGCCGCACGAGTCGACCGTGGTACCGATGCGGGCCGGTTCGGTGCGGACCCGGATGACCCGGGGAATCCTTCTGGCATCGGTCCCGCTGGGACCGGTCACACCGATTACCCGGCGGGTGCTCAAGTACGCCACGATGGGAGCGGGGTCGGCACCGGAGCGGGTCGAGACCTGCGCCCGGATCGTGCACGCCTGCCCGAGGAGGGCCAGGGCCGCCTGGGGGCGGGTCCTCGCGGACCTCGACCTCGACGCGGGCGTACGGGAGTTGCGGGTGCCCACGGCGGTGATCGCGGGTACGGCGGACCGGCTCACCCCGATCGGGCAGGCCCGGTCGATCGCGGCCGCGCTCCCCGACGGCCTGGGGCTCACCGAGCTGACGGGCCAGGGCCACATGACGCCGGTGGAGGCGCCGGAGGCGGTCACGGCGAAGCTCCGGGAGCTGGCCGCCGCGTACCTCCCGGCGGGTGCGGCCGCGGGCACGGACGCGGGCACGAAGACGGATTCGAGTGCGGGCACGGGTACGGCCGAGAAGGAGGAGGTCGCATGAGCGGCAGGCGGAGTCTGGAAGGACAGGTCGTCGTCGTCACGGGCGCGGCGCGCGGCGTGGGTGAACTGCTGGCCCGCAAGCTCTCGGCGCGCGGCGCCGAGCTCGCGCTCGTCGGGCTGGAGCCGGACGAGCTGAAGAAGGTCTCCGAGCGGCTGCACTCCAAGAGCGACCACTGGTTCGCGGACGTCACCGACCACGAGGCGATGGCGCGGGTCGCCCAGGAGGTCAAGCAGCGGTTCGGGAAGATCGACGTCGTCGTCGCCAACGCCGGGGTCGCCGCGGGCGGACCGTTCGTCGACTCGGACCCGGATGCCTGGCGCCGGGTCATCGAGGTCAACCTGATCGGCGGCGCGGTGACCGGGCGGGCGTTCCTGCCGGTGCTGATGGAGAGCCGCGGCTACTTTCTCCAGATCGCCTCGCTCGCGGCGATGACGCCGGCGCCGATGATGACCGCGTACTGCGCTTCCAAGTCGGGCGTGGAGGCGTTCGCGCACAGCCTGCGGGCCGAGGTCGCCCACCGGGGCGTGAAGGTCGGGGTCGGCTACCTGTCCTGGACCGACACGGACATGGTGCGGGGCGCCGACCAGGACGACGTGATGCGGGAGCTGCGCCAGCGGCTGCCCTTCCCGGCGAACCGCACGTACCCGCTGGGCCCCGCCGTCGACCGGATCGTCGCCGGTGTCGAGCGCCGCTCCTCGCACGTGTACGCACAGTGGTGGCTGCGCGGGATGCAGTCGGTGCGGGGCTACCTGCCCTCGCTGATCGGCGTCGTCGGCCAGCGGGAGGTCCGTAGGTTCGGCTCGCGGCTGGACAGTGTGAGCAAGGGGCTCGTGGGCGCCGGGGGCGCCGCCGACCAGGACGCGAGGGCGGCGGCTACGCAGCGTAAGTGATCGACATGCGGTGGATGCCGGGTCCTGCGACGCTGAACGAGGTCCTCACGGACCGCCCACCAAGCATCCACTAGGAGTGAACAGCATGGGCATCGCAGACCAGTTCAAGGACAAGGCGCAGGAGCTCGCCGACCAGGCGAAGCGGAAGATGGACGAGGGCCGGGAAGAGGGCCGCGAGCGGACGCAGGACGCGTCCCAGCGCACCTCGCAGACCTCGCGGCAGGGCCGTGACAAGGCCCAGGACGCCACGAAGAACCTGCGCGAGCGTCGCGACCGCTGACCCTGCGCCTTCGCGCCGTCCTGGCGCGTAGTCCGCTGTGTCGAAGGGTGTGTCCGGGAGACCGGGCACACCCTTTCGGTACGCCGTGTCCGTCCCACCGTCCCACGTCCCGCCGCGTGAGTCCCCCCGTCCCACCGCGCCGTCACCGTGGACGGCATCTGTGCAGGTCACAACATGGGACGTCCCCCGAGCGCGTCACTTCCCCGTCGGCTGTGGCATCCCCTCCTCCCCACCCCGCAATGTTGGTCGCAGAGCCGGCCGACGGGGCCGGGCCGAACTTCGGGGAGGAACAGAATGCGAACCATGACGAGGGCGTTCGTCGGCGTCACCACCGCCATCGCGATCGCCGGCGGGGGTGTGGCGGCCGCGGGCACCGGCTTCGCGGCGACCGGTCGGGCGACGAACGCGGCGGCGAGCGCCACGGCCGTCACCCCGCAGGCGATCGTCAACCTCGGCCTCAACGCCACACAGGCCAAGAAGCTCCAGCGCGACCTGAAGGCCAACTGGGGCTACAAGGGCGCCATCGACGGGCAGCTCGGTCCGGACAGCTGGAAGGCCATGCAGCGCTTCCTGAAGGCGAACTGGAAGTACACCGGCGCGATCGACGGCATCGTCGGCAGCGGCACGGTGAAGGCGATCCAGCGCTGGCTGAAGGCCAACTGGGGCTACACGGGCGCCATCGACGGCATCGCCGGGGCGGGGACCCAGGCCGCGCTGAAGCGGTACTGCAACTCCTGAGCACGTAGCTCCTGAGTCCGTCGTACGCACCGGAGGCCGGGTAGGGCCGCCTCCGGTGCGTACGGTCCGTTCGTCCGGGGTCCCCGGTCTCAGCCGGGGAAGCACTCGGGGCGGCCGCCCGGTACCTCCAGGCAGATCCTGGCGCCCGCCCGGCTGTCACCGGCGGCCATCGGCGTCGCCAGATACTGTCCGGTGTCGCGGCCCCCTTCGGCCGTGACCTGCTGGGTGTGCCCGGTCGGCAGTGACAGTTCGACCCGGTCGCCCGGCAGCAGCCCGGTGGTCCGTACCCACAGGGTGTGGCAGAGCTGGGCATGGCGCAGTTCCAGGCGCCGCCCGCCGGACGCGGTGTGGGTGGCCAGGGTGGTGATCATCCCGGCCCCGCCGCAGCCCATCGCCACGGGGCTCCTGCCCTCGCAACCGGCGGCCCGGCAGCCCGGGTTGCGCACGAGCGGTTCCGTGGCGGCGCGGGTCCGCCCGTCCGGCCCTCCGTCGAGGAAGGCGGCCGTGGCCAGGCAGGCAGCCACCACCCCGGCCACGGCCCCGGCGACCGCCCACCACCGCACTCCCGCGCGGGGAGGAGTGACGGGCCGGTCCGGTTCCTCCGGCGCAGATGCGGGGGCAGGCGCTGGCACGGGTACGGGCCGGGCCCGGCCGCTCCACTCGGCGTCCGCCAGCTCCCAGAGCGCCAACAGCCGGCCGGGCGGCGTCCCGGTGAGCTCGCACAGCGCCAGTACCGCCTGGCGGGGTGCGGGCTTCTTGCCGTTGAGATAGCGCTCCCACGACGATTTGCTGTACGGGGTACGGGCCGCCAGCGCGGCCAGGCTCAGGCCGGACCGCTCCCTGATCTCGCGGAGAGCTTCGGCCAGTTGACCGCTCACGACGGAGATCGTCATCGACGTAACTCCCGCCAGGTGTCCGGGCCGATGATGCCGTCCACGACGAGGTGGTGCGCGCCCTGGAACCTCCTGGCGGCGCCCTTGGTGCGCTCGTCGTACAGCCCGTCGAAGACGCCGGGGCTGAAGCCCTTCTCGCGCAGCAGGCACTGGGCCTCCACCACGTCGAACCCGGTGCTGTTGATGTCGAGCAGCATCTCGTGGGTGGCGCTGTGTGCCGCCCGCAGCTCGCCGTCCTTGCGCTGTACGTCGCAGGTGTAGGTCTGCCCGCGCAGATACCCGGTCCCGGCCGCCACGGCACCGGTCTTCGCCGCCTTCTCCGCCGGGGCGCCGTCGTCCCACGCCCCCGCGACCAGCAGCCCGCCCCCGAAGGAGACGACGACGGCCAGCGCCATCGCTCCGAGTGTCCACTTCAGCGACACGGTGCGCGTCGCCCGGCCCGCCGCTCGAGGCTGCTCCTGCTCTTCCTGTTCTTCCTGCTGTTCCGGTTCCTGGTCCTGCTCCCGCGGCGGCTGGTCAGGCCGCCCGGCTTCCTCGGTACGGGCCCGTTCGGCGACCTCGTACAGTACGACGAGCCGCGTCGGCTCCGTACCGCAGACCTGTGCCAGTTCCTCGACCGCCTTGCGCGGCACGGGCTTCTTGCCGTTCAGATACCGTTCCCACGAGGATCGGCTGTAGCTGGTCCGGCTCGCGAGCGCGGCCAGGCTCAGGCCGCTGTGGTCCTTCAGTCTGCGTAACTGGACGAGAAGCTGGCTTTCGCTGCTGGGCAGTTCCGTGGGCAGCTCTTTCCATCGCGGCATGCGGATTCCCCCGGTTCTTCCGGTCGTTGCCCTAAATAGTGGGCTATCGGAGCTCCGCAAGCGAGGAGTTGAGGTCCTCGGGGCTGTCACCCTGCCGGGGGAGGCCGAGGGAGCCGCGCGCTGTTGACGGTGTAGCGGTGCAGGTAGACGCGGGGAGAAGAACGGGCCCTCGCCGTCGGCGAGAGCGATGATCTCGGTCGAGCCGATCCGGAGACGGGGAACGTCGAGAGACGTGATCGCGATCCTGCCACGCCAGGAGCGACGCCCAACTGCCGTTCAGGGATGAATAGTTCTGCGAGAGATCGCGGATTCCCGGCGGACCATGTCCCCCGGCGCGCCCGGTCAGCGGTCAGGGTTTCGCTCCGCGGTGCCTGACGTTGACGACCAGGGCCTTGGTCAGTGCCACGGGGCTCAGGAAACGCAGCGGACCGATCAGGCGGGCCGCGAACATGTACATGTGCCGCGCAAGCGCCGCATCGCGCGCCGCCGCCGAGAACATCAGCCGTTCCATGGCCTTGAACGGGCGGGACTTGGCGTAGTCGGCGGCCAGCTGCTGGTGGCCGGTCAGCCGGCGTCGGTGTGTGCGTGCGTACGCGGTGAGGGAGGCGTCGAGGTCTGCCCGGAGCCCGGTCGCGGTCGGCGCGATCGCCTCCGTGAGCCATTGGGCGGTCTGGAGGGCCCATCCGCATCCCACGCCCCACAGCGGGTCGCTGGTCAGGGCGGCGTCGCCGATGAGCGCGACGCCCGGTGCGGTCGGTCTGCGGGTGTGGAGCGGGTAGTCGACCGTGCCGATGATCTTCGACACTCGTTCGGCGGAGTCGATGGGCGGTGCCTCGGGCAGAGCGCGGACGAATTCGAGGAAGCTGCCCTCCAGGTCCTCCTTGAAGGCCGGCAGCCGCTTCTTGTCCGGGAGCACCGCGAGGACCGTCACTCCGTCGTCGTTCGGAAACGCGTATGCCATGTCGGGTTCGAGGAACCAGGTCTGACCGATCCCGCCGGACAGCGGAAGGTTCCGGAAGTGCGCGAGATAGCCGAACCGGCCGTTCTCGTACTGTTTGGTGGGCACTTCGGCGAACTTCGCCACGGCCGAGTCCTTGCCGTCGGCGGCGACCACCAGACGGGCCCGGATCTCGCGCTCGCCCTGCGGCGTCGACGCACGCACGCCCACGGTTCGCCCGGCTTCCCGGATCAGCCCGGTCACCCGGTGACCGAGGAGCAGATCGGCCCCGGGGGTCTCGGCGGCAAGGGACCTGATCAACGGGTCGAGGGTGCTGCGCCGTACGTTGTACCCGTGCGGCAGCTCGGCGCCGTCCGACGAGGCGTTCGGCTCGATCCATCCCCAACGGGTGTGCCAACGGGCGTCGTTGCGGACGGCCCCCGCCTTCTCAAGAGCGGGGACGAGGCCGAGCTCGTCCAGCACCGGGTAGGCGTTGGCCGTGATGGAGTGGGTGCAGAGCACCTTGTACGCCTCGGGGTCCGAGCGGCGCTCCAGCAGCGCGACGCGGACGCCGCGCCGAGCGAGCAGGATCGCCGCGGCACTGCCGGCGAGGCCGGATCCGCTGATGACGACGTCGTAGTCGGGTCCCGTGCTCTCGGTGTTGGCCATGTGCTGATCGTCCCCTTCGGGGTGCGCCGTTCGTGGGAGGGGAGCAGTGCCACTGCTGTCAGGCACATGGCGAAGTGTAGAGAGTGGGAGAGCCGCTGAGCGGGGCGTTTCCGGGAAACACGGGCGTCACCGGCCGGGGAGTCTCGGCGGTCGATGCCATTACCTGCGAGGTAATGGCCCCGATCTGTCGGTGATGGCGAGAATGCTGATCTCGCCGTGTCAGCCGGATGCGGATGTCCGATCGGAGTGAAGAACCGTGTCTCCAGACGCACCCGTAACCACTCGCGCCGTGGTGGAAGAACTGCTGCGCCGGATCGCGGAGGGTGAGCCCGAACGCATCGCTGAGATGTATGCCGAGCGGGGCGACTGGAAGCTGGACTGGCCAGAGGCCGAGCACGGTCGGGCCGCAACCCCGTGGATCCGCCACCGTCGCACCCGAGCGGATGCCGCCGCCCACTACCGCGAGCTCGCCGAGCACCACGTGCCTGGGCAGGCGGCGACCGAGATCGAGCGCATCCTCATCGACGGCAACGACGCGGTCGTGCTCGGTGAAATCCGTCAGACGGCCCGTTCCACGGGTCGCGCGTATCGGGCCCGGTTCGCTCTGCACCTCACTGTCGAGCAGGGTCTTGTCACCCGGCACCATGTCTATGAAGACAGCCTTGCCGTTGCCCAGGCGTTCGACACGACGAGGCGGAACGAGGAGGGCGTGCCGTCCACTACCGACGGCGGAACAGGTCGTACACCCGCCACAAGGTGACCCGGCCGGGTCAGGGCGCCTTGACGGCCTCGACGAACGGCGTCCACGCGGACGCGGGAATGACGAGCACGGGTCCTTCGGGGCGCTTGGAGTCGCGGACGGGGACGAGGCCGGGGTGTCCGTCCGCGACTTAGAGGCAGTTGCCACCATCGCCATTGCTGCGACTGCTCTTGCGCCAGGTGGCAGCGCTGAGATCAAGGACGATGCTGGCCATTCCGGTACTCCTCGGCCACCTTCTCGATCAGTTCGAGGGACACCTCTGGCGGCAAGGCGGCGGCCCTGAGCCGATCGCATGCCTCGCGGTAGCGCATGACGATGGACGGATCGTCGATGGTCTGGCCGTGGTACGAGCCCTCGGTGTAGAGCAACGGTGGCTCGTTGTCGAAGTCCATGAGGAAGAGCGGCAGTTCTGTAAGCGCCCGGGTCGGACCGTTCCCCGGAAGGATTTGCGCAACGACGCGTCGACTCGAACTGAGCGACCCCGAGCCGTGCGCCTGGCCCGCACTGCGCACCGCGTCCGTCGGTGACGAGTCGGGGCGCGGGCTGGCGCTCGTGGTCGCGTTGGCGCCGCGGTGGGGGATCGAGCAGCGGCCGTACGGGAAGACGGTCTGGTGCGAGCTGCGGGCCCCCGGTCCGTCCTTCGCCGAAGGACGGACCGGTGAAAGGGATCAGCGCAGGGTGAGCGGGGTCTCGGAGCCGACGCGGGTCAGCTTCTCCGGGTTGCGTACGTAGTAGAGGCCGGTGATGTGGGCGTCCTCGATCCGGAACGCCACGACGCCGTCGACAACGCCGTCCAGACGCAGCAGGAACGCCGGGTTGCCGTTGGCCAGGGTGGGGCTGATGGTGATCGTGGCGGTCTGCTTGCCGGCGCCGCCGACGAGGTAACGGGCCACCTTGTCGGCACCGATGATCGGCCGCCGCGCCGCCTGCTTGATGCCGCCGCCGTCGCCGAGGAGGACCACGTCGGGGGCGAGCACGTCGAGGAGGCCCTGGAGGTCCCCGGTCTCCAGGGCGCGCCGGAACGAGTCCACCGCCGCCCGGGACACGCTCGCCGAGACCGCCGCACGGGGGCGGCGGGCGTCGACGTGGCGGCGGGCGCGGTGCGCGATCTGGCGGACGGCCGCCGGGGTCTTCTCGACGGCGGTGGCGATCTCGTCGTAGTCGACGGCGAAGACCTCGCGCAGCACGAACACGGCGCGTTCCGTCGGGGACAGGGTTTCCAGGACGAGCATCAGGGCCATCGACACGCTCTCGGCGAGCTCGACGTCCTCGGCCACGTCCGGCGCGGTGAGCACCGGTTCGGGAAGCCAGGGGCCGACGTACGCCTCCTTGCGGCGCGACAGCGTGCGCAGCCGGTTGAGGGACTGCCGGGTGGTGATCCGGACCAGGTAGGCGCGCTGGTCGCGCACCTGTTCCGGGTCGACCTCGACCCATCGCAGCCAGGTCTCCTGGAGGACGTCCTCCGCGTCGGCCGCCGATCCGAGCATTTCGTAGGCGACGGTGAAGAGCAGGTTGCGATGGGCGACGAAAGCCTCGGTCGCCGGGTCGGTGGTGGCGTGGTCGTCGTTCACTTCTTGCCTCTTCTCGTAGCCCGGCTCGCGGCCATGAGCTCTCAGGCCGTTTGTTCGGCGGTGGCCGGTGCCTTGTCGCGTTCGGCGCGCGGGCCGCTCTTGCGGGCCTCGTTCCCCAACTGCTTGACGGTGGCCTTGCAGACGATCTCCTTGAGCTTCGCACCGGGGCGGCCACCCAGGTACAGCGGGTTCGCGCGGTCGTCCATCGAGGCGAACTGGAAGAACCCGGTGCGGCGGCCCAGGCTCATGCACTGGCCGGCGAACCGCACCTTCAGGGGTGCGGGCCGCTCGCCCGCGATCCGGCTGAGCACCGTGCGGGCGGCGCGCGAGCCCAGCTGGCCCGCGGCCTGGCAGCTCATCCGGAACGGCGCGTCGGCCGGTGCCGCCGCGTCCCCGGCCGCCACGATGCGCGGGTCGTCCACGCTCGTCAGCGTCTCGTCGGTGAGCAGTCGGCCCACGGTGTCGGTGGTCAGCCCGCTGCGGGCGGCCAGGTCCGGCACGCTGAATCCGGCGGCCCAGACGGTGACCCGGCTGGGGAGTTCGCGGCCGTCGTCGAGCCGTACGGCATCACGGGTCACGGCGGCCACCCGCGCGCCCGGGCCCTCGATCACGGTCACACCGAGTTCGGCGAGGGCCCGGGCGACCGCGCGGCGGCCCCGGGGGTGCAGATACGGTCCGAGCTCCTCGCCGCAGACCAGGGTCACGGCCCGGCCCTCCTCGGCCAGTTCGGCGGCGGTCTCGATGCCGGTCGGGCCCGAGCCGACCACGGTCACCGGGGCCGTCGCGGGTGCGGCGTCGACGGCCGGCCGCAGCCGCCGCGCCTCCTCCAGGGTGGCGATCGGGTGGGCGAACTCCGCCGCGCCGGGCACGTCCGGTACGGCGCTGCCGCTGCCCACCGCGTAGATCAGGTAGTCGTAGCCGACCGTTGAGCCACCTGTGAGCTCCACGCCGCGCCCGGCCGCGTCGATCGTCGCCACGCTGTCGACCACCAGCCGGATGTTCCCGGCCAGGACCTCCGCGTAGTCGACGACGGCGTCATTGCTTCCACCGACCAGTTGGTGGAGGCGGATGCGCTCGACGAAGTCGGGGCGCGGGTTGATGAGCGTGACGGTCAAGTCGGCCTGCTGGGCCAGCCGGTTGGCGGCGGTGACGCCCGCATAACCTCCGCCGATCACGACCACGCCGGTGTTCTTGTTCATGGTGTCCGCGTCTCCGTCCGTTCCGTTCCGATGTCTGCTTGCGGTCTTGCGGCATCAAGACACCGGGGGGAGCGGAGCTGTGACAGGGGGTGAGCCAGATCACTCGGGCGGATTCTGCTGGAGATGACAGGAGGGATGAGCCGCGGTCCACTGGAATGGGGATCTCAGCCTCACCAATGGGGGGCTCAAGCCACCGGGAGGACCCATGAGGTCTGCGCTCCGCTGTGTTCGTACCGCCACCATCGCCGGCTTGACCGCCGTTCTGACCGGCGCGGCGATGGGCGGGGCCACCGCCGTCAGCACCCCCCAGGACTTCGCGCGCACCGACGGCCTGCGCCCCGCCGCCACCGCCGAGGGCCTGGTCACCGGCCCGCCTCGCGACGTGGCCGGACAGTGGGTCAAAACCACCGACGCACCGAGTGGCATCAGTGTCGAGCTGCCCGGCCGTGCCAAAGTCGAGCACGACTCGATGACCGTGAGCGGCAAGACCTACCAGCTACGGAGTTACGAGGTCACCACCGGGAAGAACAAGCTTGTCTTCCAGGTGGCGGACGCGCACGGAGCGGATACCAAGGCTGCCCTGGATCCGGCCATCCGTGGCGTCGCCGCCTCGGTCAGCGGGACCGTCAGCAAGAACCAGTCCCTCAAAGTCGCAGGCCACGCCGCCCGCGACGGCCGGATCACGTTCGACTACAACGGCGTCCCGGGCGTGATCCTCGTCCGTTACGTCGCCGCCTCCGGCCACCTCGTCGGACTCGTGGCCGGTGGCCCTGCCTCGGACGAGAAGGACGTGAAGAAGCTCTACCAGCAGCTCACTCACTCCCTGCACATCCCCTGAACTCCACTACTGTCGAAGTTCAGTGGCGCGGGGGCAAGGGCGGGCGTCGCCGGTCCGGGACGTCGTCGTACGTCGGCGGGGTCGAGGCCGGCTGGGCGGCCAGCAGGTCCAGGGCCACCCGCACCGCGTCGTCCAGTACCGCGTACCGTCCCTCCGCCCAGTCCAGGGGGGTGCGCAGCGCCTCCAGGTCCGGTTCGACGCCGTGGTTCTCGACCGACCAGCCGTAGGTGTCGAACCAGGCCGCGTTCATCGGCACCGTGATCACCGTGCCGTCTCCCAGCCGGGTCCGGCCGGTCATGCCGACCACGCCGCCCCAGGTCCGCTGGCCCACCACCGGGCCGAGTTTCAGCAGGCGGAACGCGGCGGTGATCATGTCGCCGTCGGAGGAGGTCGCCTCGTCGGCCAGGGCGACCACGGGGCCGCGCGGGGCGTTGGAGGCGTAGCTGACGGGCTGGGCGTTGCGGGTCAGGTCCCAGCCGAGGATCGTGCGGGTCAGCTTCTCGACGACCAGCTCGCTGATGTGGCCGCCCGCGTTGCCGCGCACGTCGACGATCAGGGCCGGGCGGGACACCTCCATGCGCAGGTCCCGGTTGAACTGGGCCCAGCCCGATCCGCCCATGTCGGGGATGTGCAGGTAGCCGCACTTGCCGCCGCTCAACTCCCGTACGACTTCGCGGCGTTTGGCCACCCAGTCCTGGTAGCGCAGCGGCCGTTCGTCGACCAGGGGGACGACGGCGACCCGGCGGGCGGGGCCCCCGCCCCCGGCCGGGCGGAAGGTGAGCTCGACGGTGGTGCCGCCCGCCGCGGTGAGGAGCGGGTACGGGCCGGCCACCGGGTCGACGGGGCGGCCGTCGACATGGGTGAGGACCGCGCCCTCCCGGACGCCCGTACCGGCCAGCGGGGAACGCGCCTTGGAGTCGGAGGAGTCGCCCGGCAGGATGCGCCGGATCATCCACTCGCCGTCCCGGCACACCAGGTTCGCGCCGAGCAGGCCGATCGCCCGCTGGTAGTGCGGCGGGCCCTCGTTGCGGCGGGCGGGGGTCACGTACGCGTGCGAGGTGCCCAGTTCGCCCAGGACCTCGCGCATCAGATCGGCGAACTCGTCGGGGGAGGCGACCCGTTCGACCAGCGGCCGGTACTGGTCGAGCACCGCCGTCCAGTCGATGCCGCTCATGTCCGGGTCCCAGAAGTACGAGCGGATGATGCGGCCGCCCTCCTCGTACGCCTGCCGCCACTCCGCCGCAGGGTCGACCTCGTGCAGGATGCGGCGCAGGTCCAGGTAGACGGTGGTGTCGCTGTCGCCGGTCTCGGTGGCGGGGACGGCGCGCAGCTCGCCCTCGTCCATGACGACCAGCCGGGTCGCGTCGCCGCTGACCGCGAACCAGTCGAGGTGGCCGACCAGTTCGGTCTTGCGGGCCTTGGTGATGTTGAAGTGTTCGAGGGTGGGGCGGCCCGACATGTCGGCCGGGTTGGCGAAGGTCTCGCCGAGCGCGCCGGAGATCGGCCAGCGCAGCCAGACCAGCCCGCCGCCGCTCACCGGGTGCAGGGCCGAGTACTTGGACGCGGAGACCGGGAAGGGCGTCACCCGGCTCTCCAGGCCCTCGAACTCGACGGTGACCGTCGACGGGCCCTCGCCCGTGCCGAGGTCGGCGGCGTCATCGGCCGGGTCGAGACCGCCCGCCGCCGGACGGCCCTCGGGGGAGAGGGCGAACGGGGAGGGCGTGGCGGAGGAGAGCGGCACCAGGTACGGGCGGCAGCCGAGCGGGAACGAGAGGTCGCCGGTGTGGACGTCGTACACCGGGTCGAAGCCGCGCCAGGACAGGAAGGCGAGATAGCGGCCGTCGCCCGTGAAGACCGGGTTCTCGTCCTCGAAGCGGCCGTTGGTGACGTCGACGATCACGGGCGCCCCGGTGCCCAGGATGCGGGCCAGCTTGATCTGGCGCAGCGAGCGGCCGATGCCGGGGTGCGACCAGGTCAGCCAGGCGCCGTCCGGGGAGAACGCCAGGTCGCGGACCGGGCCGTTGATCGAGCGGATCAGCTCGACGGGTGCGGTGGCGGGGATCTCCTCGTCCGTTTCCAGGAGCAGCAGCCGCCCGTCGTTCGTCGCGATGGCGAGGCGTTCGCCGTCCGGGTCGGCGATCAGCTCATGCACCCTGCCGAGCTGCCCGGAGGCCAGCCGCCGCGGCTCGCGGTCGCCGCTGGCGCGCGGCAGGTACGCGATCTCGATGGCGTCCTCGCCGTCGGCGTCGGTGACGTACGCGACCTGGCCACCGCTGCCGAGCATCTCGGGCAGCCGGACCCGGACTCCCGGGGTGTCGGCGATGGTGCGGGCCGGGCCGTCGCGGTGGGTGAGCCAGTACAGGCTGCCGCGTACGGTGACGGCGCTGGCCCGGCCCGTCTCGTCCACGGAGAGCGAGTCGACGTTGCTGGCGGTCGGGACCTGGTGGACGCGCCGTCCGGTGCGCGGCCCGCCGAGCCGTACCTCCAGCTTGCGCGGCACCGCGTCCGGCGAGGCCAGGTCGTCCACCAGCCACAGGTCGCCCGCGCACTGGTAGACGACCCGGTGCCCGTCGCTGGAGGCGTGCCGGGCGTAGAAGGCGTCGTGGTCGGTGTGGCGGCGCAGGTCGGTGCCGTCGGGGTGGCAGGAGTAGAGGTTGCCGACGCCCTCGTGGTCGGAGAGGAAGGCGATCCGGCCGCCGACGAACATCGGTGAGGCGAGATGGCCCCCGATGTCGGGGAGCAGCCGCTTGCCGTGCAGCCAGAGCCGGCCGGTCGCGCCGCCCCGGTACCGCTTCCAGGCGGCCGGTTCGTGCGGCGGGGTCCCGGTGAGGAGCAGGGTGCGCCGTTCGCCGTCGACGTCGGAGACCGCGATGTCGGAGACCGGGCCCCAGGGCAGCTTGCCGCCGGGGCTGCCGTCGGTGGGGACGCTGTAGGCCCAGGAGATGTGCGAGAACGGCTGGTTGTGCGAGGACACGGCCAGGATGTGGGCGGCGTCCGGGGGGTCGGGGGTCCAGCCGCAGACCCGGGTGTCCGTCGAGCCCCAGTAGGTGAGCCGGCGGGCCGGGCCGCCGTCCACCGGCGCGAGATGGATCTCGGGATCCAGGGTGCGCCAGGTCGTGTACGCGATGCGGCTCCCGTCGGGGGAGAAGCGCGGGTGGCTGACCCGGGTCCGGTCGATGGTCAGCCGCCAGGCGCGGCCGGGCCGCTCCCCCTCGGGCGCGAGGGGGGAGACCCAGAGGTCGTCCTCGGCCGCGAAGCAGAGCAGGTCGTCGTGGAGGTGCGGGAAACGGAGATACGCGACGTCGTCACTCACCCTCCAATGCTTTCCGCGCCAGAGGGCCCCGGCAACTCGTAGTGGCGAATCGGCTGTGGTGCGGAACACAAGCGAAACGATTTCGTTTCGCTGGGAGAGCGGGGTAACGTTGATGTGTACGAAACAGTTTCGTTCGATTGACTGACGTACGAGTGGCAGATGTACGAGTGATAGAAGTACGAGCACCCGAACAGGAGGTCGACACATGGCCCGCACCCGGCTCACGCCCGAGCGCGAGGGCGAGCTGTACGACGCCGTGCTCGACCTGCTCCGCGAGGTCGGTTACGACGCCCTGACCATGGACGCCGTCGCCGCCCGCACCCGTTCCAGCAAGGCCACCCTCTACCGCCAGTGGGGGAGCAAGCCGGAGCTGGTCGTCAAGGCCCTGAGGCACAACAAGCCGGTCTCCCTCTCGGAGATCGACACCGGATCGCTGCGAGGCGACTTCCACGCCGTACTGAGCCGTTCCGACGACTGTCAGATGGAGAAGGACTCCGCGCTGATGCGGGGCCTGAGCCATGCCGTCCACGAGAATCCCGATCTGCACCAGGCCCTGCGGGAGCTGCTGGTCGAGCCGGAGATGACCGGCCTCGACGAACTGCTGCGCCGAGCCGTGGACCGGGGCGAGGTGCGTCCGGACAATCCGGCGCTGAAATACGTACCGCACATGCTGATCGGTGCTTTCGCCGCCCGGCAGCTGGTCGAGGACCGCGCCGTCGACCAGGCGTTCCTCATCGACTACGTGGACTCCGTGGTTCTCCCTTCCCTCGGAGTCTGAGCCCCGGGCCGCCCCGTGCGGCCCGGCCCCTTCGTACGGTCCCCTCCGTACGCCCTTCCGTGCGGTCCCCTCCGTACGGCCCCGTGCGGTCCTTCCGTACGGGCCCTCCCCAAGCCCCACCTGACACGCCGCTCTCGTCGTCGGGCTGGTTCCACGCGCCCATTTCCACTCACGACCTGACCCGGGAGTACCCCTCCGTGGCCACATTCCTCTACAAGCTCGGACGGCTCGCCTTCCGGCGCCGCCGCTATGTCGCCCTGATCTGGGTGGCGCTGCTGGCGCTCGCCGGAGTCGGCGCGGCCTCCGCGTCCACCGCCACCTCCAGCTCCTTCTCGATTCCGGGCACGGAGGCGCAGCGCGCCTTCGACCTGCTGGAACAGCGCTTCCCCGGGGCCAGTGCCGACGGTGCGAGCGCCCGGGTCGTCTTCAAGGCCCCCGGCGACGAGAAGATGACCGACCCGGCGAACAAGGCCGAGGTGAACAAGGTCATCGGCGAGCTGAAGTCGGGCTCCGGCCAGATCGCCTCGGTCACCGACCCGTACACCGCCGGTGCCGTCAGCAAGGACGGCTCCACGGCGTACGTCTCGGTCTCCTACAAGGTCAGCTCGATGGAACTGACCGACGCGACCCGGGAGGCCCTGGAGGACGCGGGCCACGCGGCGCAGAAGAGCGGGATGACCGTGGAGATCGGCGGTGACGCGCTCATGGTGATCCCGGAGACCGGGGTCACCGAGATCATCGGTGTCGCCATCGCCGCGGTGGTGCTGGTCATCACCTTCGGTTCGCTGATCGCCGCCGGGCTGCCGCTGCTCACCGCCCTGATCGGGGTCGGCATCGGTGTCTCGACGATCACCGCGCTGGCGAACGTGCTGGACCTGGGCTCCACCACGTCCACCCTCGCGATGATGATCGGCCTCGCGGTCGGCATCGACTACGCGCTGTTCATCGTCTCCCGCTACCGCGCCGAGCTGGCCGAGGGCCGGGAGCGCGAGGAAGCGGCCGGACGGGCCGTCGGCACGGCCGGTTCCGCGGTCGTCTTCGCCGGTCTCACCGTCGTCATCGCGCTGGTCGGCCTCGCCGTCGTGAACATCCCGATGCTGTCGAAGATGGGCTTCGCCGCGGCCGGCACGGTCGCCATCGCCGTACTGATCGCGCTCACCCTGGTCCCCGCACTGCTGGGCTTCGCGGGCAAGCGGGTCATGGGACGCAAGGCGCGCAAGGCCGCCGAGGCGTCGGACGGGGCCGGGACCCCGGGTGGGGCCGAAAACAAGCCGAACATGGGCACCCGCTGGGCACGGTTCGTGCTCCGCAAGCCGGTCTGGGTGCTGCTGGTCGGCGTCATCGGCCTCGGCACGGTCGCCGTACCGGCCGCGTCCCTGGAGATGGGCCTGCCCGACGACGGCTCCCAGCCCACCAGCACCACCCAGCGGCGCGCCTACGACCTGCTCTCCGAGGGCTTCGGCCCCGGCTTCAACGGGCCGCTGATGGTCGTCGTCGACACCGCGGACAGCTCCGACGGCAAGACCGCCGCCAAGCAGGTCTCCGACGAGATCTCCGGCATCAAGGGCGTCGCCGCCGTCACCCCGGCCCAGTTCAACAAGGCCGGCGACACCGCGATGATCACCGTCGTTCCGAAGGAGCGGCCGAGCTCCGTCGACACGGAGAACGTGGTCCGCTCGATCCGGGACGCGGGCAAGGACATCAAGTCCGACACCGGGGCCGAGGTCCTGGTCACCGGTTCCACCGCGATGAACATCGACTTCTCGCAGAAGATGAACGACGCGCTGCTGCCGTACCTGGCGCTCGTCGTCGGCCTGGCCTTCCTGCTCCTGATGGTGGTCTTCCGCTCGGTGCTGGTGCCGCTGAAGGCGGCCCTGGGCTTCCTGCTCTCGGTCGTCGCGGCCCTGGGCGCGGTCGTCGCGGTCTTCCAGTGGGGCTGGCTCGGCTCGCTCTTCGGGGTGGAGCAGACCGGTCCGATCATGTCGATGATGCCGATCTTCATGGTGGGCGTGGTCTTCGGCCTCGCGATGGACTACGAGGTCTTCCTCGTGACCCGGATGCGCGAGGCGTACGTGCACGGCGAGAAGCCCGGCCAGGCGATCGTCACCGGCTTCCGGCACGGCGCCCGGGTCGTCACGGCCGCGGCCGTGATCATGATGGCGGTCTTCGCCGGCTTCATCGGCTCCAGCGAGCAGATGGTCAAGATGATCGGCTTCTCGCTCGCCATCGCCGTCTTCTTCGACGCGTTCGTGGTCCGGATGGCGATCGTGCCCGCGGTCCTGGCCCTGCTCGGCCACCGTGCCTGGTCGCTGCCGCGCTGGCTGGACCGGATCCTGCCGAACGTGGACGTGGAGGGCGAGGGGCTGCGCGAGCAGCTCGACGAGACGCCTGGCGGTGACACCGGGGGCGAGCGCGAGCTGACCCGGGTCTGAGCCGAACCGTAAGAGCCTCCGGGGCCGCGTCCGAGCGGAGCGCGGCCCCGGAAGTGCCGGTTACCTGTGGGGAGGGGGACCGGGGCGACGACGGAGCCCTCGTGCGAGCCAGTGGCCGGCACGGGGGCTTCTGTCATGCGGGTTTTCGCCGGGCGGGCTTCCGTCAGGCGTGCGCGGGGGGCTTGGTGTTCCCGGCGTGCGTACGGTGCAGAAAGCGGATCAGCGGCGCACTGTCGAACTGCACCACCTCGACGCCGTCCGCCGAGTGGTTCTCCACGACCAGTTGCGTCCGTCCGCAGGGCCACACGCGGATGCCGCCGCGCTCGGTGGGGGCCCGCAGTCCGCCCTCCAGCAGATCGCGTCCGAACGCCCAGTCGTCGCCGCCGGGGAAGGAGACATGAACGGTGCGCGGGTCGTTGTCGGCGTCGTACAGCAGGTCGACCGGGACGGCCGGGAGGTCGTCGGCGTCGTTGACGAGCCAGGCTTCTGCCTGCTCATGGATCACGGGGGGCATGGCACGACTCCTCCTGTGCGTACTACTTCGTCATCCAATGTCCCATATTTCCGTCAAGAGGCGCGGCGGGCAGCCCTGACGGGCAGTTGTGACGCAGTCGCTCTTGCGAAGGCTTTGCAACAAGGTCCTATCATTGAGCGGTTCACGACATTGCCGATGCCGTGCCCACCATCACCGTCATCGTCCGCAGCGACGCCAGGACCGCAGGAAGCAGAGCCCCCCATGCATGTACCCGACGGATTCATCGACGCGCCCGTCTCCGCCGCCGCCGGAGTCGTCGCCGCGGGTGCGGTCGCCGTCAGCCTGCGGGGTGCCCGGCGGGAACTGGACGAGCGCACCGCGCCGCTCGCCGGTCTCGTCGCCGCGTTCATCTTCGCGGTGCAGATGCTGAACTTCCCGGTCGCGGCCGGCACCAGCGGGCATCTGCTGGGCGGGGCGCTGGCCGCGATCCTGGTCGGGCCGTACACCGGCGTGCTCTGCGTGACCGTCGTCCTGCTCATGCAGGGCATCCTCTTCGCCGACGGCGGCCTCACCGCGCTCGGCGTGAACGTGCTCGACATGGGCATCGTGACCACCGTCGTCGCGTACGCCCTCTTCCGCGGGCTGCTCGGGGTGCTTCCGAGGACCCGCCGCTCCGTGACCGTCGCGTCCTTCGTCGCCGCCCTGGTGTCCGTACCGGCCGCGGCCTGCGCCTTCACGCTGATCTACTGGATCGGCGGCACCACCGACATCCCGATCGGCAAGGTCTTCACCGCGATGGTCGGGGTCCACTTCCTGATCGGCATCGGCGAGGCCGTGATCACCGCGCTGACCGTCGGCGCCGTCATCGCCGTACGCCCCGACCTGGTGCACGGTGCCCGCGGACTCACCTCCTCGCTCAAGCTCCGGGTCGACGGCGAACTCGTCGACGCCCCCGCCCCGCAGCCGGCCGCCCCGGCCGCCGCCACCCGGTCCCACCGCGGGATCTGGGCCGCCGGCCTGGTCACCGCCCTCGTCCTGGCGGGCTTCGTCTCCTACTACGCCTCCGCCGACCCGGACGGCCTGGAGAAGGTCGCCGCCGACCAGGGCATCGACAAGAAGACCGAGGAACACGCGGCCAAGGACTCCCCGCTCGCCGACTACGGCGTCAAGGACGTCTCCGACGCCCGGCTCTCCGGCGGCCTCGCCGGAGTGATCGGCGTCGCCGCCACCGTCGTGGTCGGCAGCGGAGTCTTCTACGTGGTCCGCCGCCGTCGCACACCGGACGCCCCCGCGGCCGAGAAGGAATCCGTCTGACATGGGCGCCGGTCACGCACACAAGCTCTACCGGCACGGTCACTCGCCGATCCACGACCTGCCGCCGCACTGCAAGATCGCCGCCGCCTTCTGCTTCGTCGTGGTCGTCGTCTCCACGCCGCGCGAGTCGATGTGGGCGTTCGCGCTGTACGCGGCGTTGCTCGGCGCGGTCGCCGCGTACGCCCGCATTCCGGCGGGCTTCCTGCTCAAGCGGCTGCTCATCGAGGTGCCGTTCGTCACGTTCGCGCTGCTCATGCCGTTCGTGGTGCCCGGCGAGCAGACCCACGTACTCGGCCTCTCCGTCAGCGTCCCCGGCCTCTGGGGTGCCTGGAACGTCCTCGCCAAGGGCACCCTCGGCGTCGCCGCGTCCGTGCTCCTGGCCTCGACCACCGAACTGCGCTCGCTGCTGCTCGGCCTCCAGCGGCTCAAGCTTCCGCCGCTGCTCGTCCAGATCGCCTCCTTCATGATCCGGTACGGCGATGTGATCACCGACGAGATGCGCCGGATGTCCATCGCCCGGCGCTCCCGCGGCTTCGAGGCGCGCGGCGTACGGCAGTGGGGGGTGCTGGCCAAATCGGCGGGCGCCCTGTTCATCAGGTCGTACGAGCGCGGCGAACGCGTCCACCTCGCCATGGTCAGCCGCGGCTACGCCGGCTCCATGCCGGTCATCGACGAGGTGACCGCCTCCCGGACCCAGTGGGCCCACGCCGCCGTACTCCCCGTGCTGGCCCTCGCGATCTGTCTGCTGGGATGGACCCTATGAGTCAGCCCTCCGCCCCCGCGCCGTCCCTGGAAGTCAGCGGCCTCGCCTACGCCTACCCCGACGGCCACCAGGCGCTCTTCGGAGTGGACCTCTCGGTCGCCCGGGGCGAACGCGTCGCCCTGCTCGGCCCCAACGGCGCCGGCAAGACCACCCTCGTGCTCCACCTCAACGGCATCCTCGACGCCGGGGCGGGCACCGTCCGGGTCGCGGGCCTCCCCGTCGAGAAGCGCAACCTCGCCGAGATCCGCCGCCGCGTCGGCATCGTCTTCCAGGACCCCGACGACCAGCTCTTCATGCCCACCGTCCGCGAGGACGTCGCCTTCGGTCCCGCCGCCTCCGGGCTGCGCGGCGCCGAACTGGAGGAACGCGTCACCGAGGCGCTGAAGCAGGTCGGCATGGCGGAGTATGCGAACCGGCCGCCGCACCACCTCTCCTTCGGCCAGCGCCGCCGCGTCGCCGTCGCCACCGTCCTCGCCATGCGGCCGGAGATCCTCGTCCTGGACGAGCCGTCCTCCAACCTGGACCCGGCCTCGCGGCGCGAACTCGCCGACATCCTGCGGTCCCTGGACGTCACCGTGCTCATGGTCACCCACGACCTGCCGTACGCGCTGGAGCTCTGCCCGCGCGCGGTGATCCTCAGCGAGGGCGTCATAGCCGCCGACGACCGCACCCAGGACCTGCTCTGCGACGAGAAGCTGATGCGCGAGCACCGCCTGGAGCTGCCCTTCGGCTTCGACCCGCGCTCCGTCACGCCGGATGTTCCGCGACTGTGAACACGGGGTGACCCGCCATACCCGCGACCTGCGACGGGATGCACCATGGGGGGATGAGCGGGAGCGCAGGAGCAGGCGTGGACGTACGGGGCACGGCGGCGCCCGGATTCGAACCGGTCCGGGATGCTTTCATCCGTAACTTCGAGCAGCGCGGCGAACGCGGCGCGGCCGTCGCGGTCTACCGGGACGGGCACAAGGTCGTCGACCTCTGGGCCGGCACGAGAGACGTCGACGGCGTCGAACCCTGGGCCGTCGACACCGTGCAGATCGTCCGCTCGGCGGGCAAGGGCATCGCCGCCGCCGTACCGCTGCTGCTGCACCAGCGCGGCCAGCTCGACCTGGACGCCCCGGTCGGCACCTACTGGCCGGAGTTCAAGGCGGCCGGCAAGGAACGCGTACTCGTGCGCCACCTCCTCGCCCACCGGGCCGGCATCCCCGCGCTCGACTGCCCGCTGACCCCCTCCGAATCGGCCGACGGGACCAGCGGACCGCAGGCCGTCGCCGCCCAGCGCCCCCAGTGGGAGCCCGGCACCGACCACGGCTACCACGCCCAGACCTACAGCTGGCTCATCGGCGAACTGGTGCGCCGGGTCACCGGACGCACCGTCGGCCGCTGGATCGCCGAGGAGATCGCCCGCCCGCTCGGCCTGGACTTCTGGTTCGGCCTCCCGGCGGACGAGGCGCACCGGGTGGGCCGGGTGGGCCCCGTGGAGCCGCCCGCCGCGGGCGACGGCGGCAACGGCGGCGTCCTGCGGCTGCGCCCCAAGCGCTCGGTCAGCGAGGCCTACCGCGACCCGCAGTCCCTCACCCGCCGCGCCTTCGGGGCCATCGACCCGCTCCCCGACGAGAACGATCCCGGCTACCGGGCGGCCGAACTCCCCGCCTCCAACGGCATCGCCACCGCCCGTGCGCTGGCCCGCTGCTACGCCGCGATGATCGGCCCGGTCGACGGCCACCGGCTGTTCGCCCCGGCCACCCTCACCCTGGCCCGCACCGAGGAGTCGGCGGGCCCCGACCGGGTCCTGGTCGTCAACACCCGCTTCGGCCTCGGCTACATGCTGCACGGCCCGGCGGCCCCGCTGCTCGCCCCCGGCTCCTTCGGCCACCCCGGCCGGGGCGGTTCCCTCGGGTTCGCCGACCCCGAATCCGGCATCGCGCTGGGCTATGTGACGAACGGTCTGCAGAAGGGAGTCACCGCCGATCCCCGCGCCCAGGCCCTGGTCAGGGCAGTACGGTCGGCGATATGACTCCTCAAGGCTCTGCTGGTCCACGGTTCGACGGATACGGCGTACTCATCACCGGCGCGGGCCGGGGCATCGGCGCGGCCACGGCCCGCCGACTGGCCTCGGAGGGCGCCCGCGTCCTGGTCACCGACCTGGACGGCGACCGCGCGGAGCGCACCGCCGCCGCGATACGCGAGGCGGGCGGCACCGCCGAGCCGCTGCCCTGCGACGTGGCCGACCGGGCTGCGGTCGAGGCGGCCGTGGCCCACACCGTCGCCGCCTTCGGCTCCCTGGACGTGCTGGTGAACAACGCGTACGTCTGCTCCACCGACGCCCCGCTCTTCGAGGACGAGCCGGACGAGGCGTGGCAGCGCGACCTGGACGTCACCCTCACCGGCCCCTACCGCTGCGCCCGCGCCGCCCTCCCGCACCTGGTGGCCTCCGGCCGGGGCGCGATCGTCAACATCGGCTCGGTCAACGGCGAGCAGGACTTCGGCAACCACGGCTACAGCGCGGCCAAGGCGGGCCTGGCCGGCCTGACCCGCACCCTGGCCGGCCACGCGGGGCCGCGCGGCGTCCGCGTCAACCTGGTCGCCCCCGGCACCATCCGCACGGACGCCTGGGCGGGCCGCGACGCCGAACTGACCCGGGTGAGCGCCCTCTACCCGCTCGGCCGGGTCGGCGAGCCGGAGGACATCGCGTCCGCCGTCGCCTTCCTCGCCTCGCGTGACGCGGCCTGGATCACCGGGACGACACTGCGCGTGGACGGCGGCCTGACGGCGACGAACTACGGGTTCCGGCAGGCGATTTCGGGGGTCTGACCGAAGCGGGCCCGGTCCGCCCCGGGCCCGCGTCAGGCGAGCGCGGGGTGGATGAGTCGCCCGTTGAGGACGAGGGAGGCGGCCTGCTTGAGACGGCGCACGCGCACACTGATCTCGTAGCCCCTGATGCCCTCGGTACGGGCGAAGCGGCCGCTGAGGTAGCGGTAGAAGTCCGGGGTGTCCTTGCAGATGACCACGGCCATGATGTTGTGCTTGCCGCTGATGGCCGCGGCGAAGGCGCACTCGTCGTGCCCGCTGAGCTCCTCGCCGATCTCCTGGAGCCGGGGCAGGTCGACCTGGAGCCAGAGAGTGGCGTTGAGCTCGTAGCCGAGGCGTTCGGGCACGGTGTCGATGTCGTAGACCAGCGAGCCGGTCGCTTCGAGAGCCTCCAGCCGGCGGGCCACGCGCGGCTTGGACCAGCCGGTGGCCTCCGCGAGCCGGGTGTGGGAGGCGCGGCCGTCCTCCGCCAGTGCTTGGAGGAGCGGGCGGTCCTCCTCGGTCGGGGTGAGCGGGGGCCCGGTGGGGGTGGGGCGCTCCGCGGTCAGCAGCCGCACCTGCTCGTCGGTGAGCGAGCCCTCCCGCCCGGTCCAGCCGGCCGTGTCGGGGGAACCGAAGGCGTGGACGAGGAGGTCGACGTTCAGGTCGAGGACCGAGGCCGCCCGGGGGAGCTGCCGCAGCAGCACGTCGTCGTGGGCGGTCCCGGCGGGCGAACGGATGATGCAGATGATCTCCGAACCGCCCGAGGCGATGCTCGTGTACGCGACCTCCGGCCTGCGGGCCAGGGAATCCGCGAGGGGCCCCACGGCGTCCGGGCGGCAGCGCAGCCGCGCGATCCACTCGGACCGGCCGTGGGCGGCCGGGCTGCTCAGCCCGACGACGCGGATGACGCCGGCGCGGCGCAGGGCGCCGTAGCGGCGCGCCACGGTCTGCTCGGACACCCCGACGACCTCGCTGAGGCGGCGGAAGGAGACCCGCGGCGAGCAGTTCAGTCCATGGATGATTTTGCGGTCCAGATCGTCAGGCATGGATGAATCGTCACACGCCGACGACTGCATGCAGCGGTTCTGTGACGTTCGCCGGGATCGCTTGGGGATTCACAGATGGCCGGGGCGAAGCTGGTCGGCGGCTTTGCGGGTGATTCGGCCCGCGCGGCACCCATCTCCGCAGCAGAAGGAACCTCTTCGTGAATTCCGCAACGACGCAGGACGGATCAGGACAGCGCAGATCGGGGCGGGGCGCCACGCTCGTCATGGCCTGCCTGGGCGTCTTCGTCGCCTACCTCCCCGTGACCACCGTGTCGGTGAGCCTGCCGGCCATCCAGCGGGCCCTGGGCGCCTCCACGTCCCAGCTGTCCTGGGTCTCGGACGCCTTCGTGCTGCCGATGGCCGCGCTGATCCTGACCACCGGGGTGTGGGGCGACGTCCACGGCCGCAAGCGGGTCTTCCAGGCGGGCATGGCGCTCTGTGCGCTGGGCGCGGCGATCTCGCTCTCCTCCGACTCGGTGCAGGCCCTGTGGGCCGGGCAGGCCGTCTCCGGGCTGGGGGCGGCGGCGCTGCTGCCCACGACGCTGGCCCTGATCAGTCACGCGGTCCCCGACCACCGGGAGCGGGGCAGGTTCATCGGCCTGTGGGCCATGTCCCTGATGGCCTCGCTCGCCGTGGGCCCGCTGATAGCGGGTGCGCTGCTGGAGAATGTCGCGTGGCGCTGGATCTTCCTCCTGCCCGTGCCGGTCTCCCTGATCGTGCTGGTCGTCGCGGCGTTCCGGCTGCCCGACTCACGCGCCCCGCACGGCCGTCGGCTCGACTGGCCCGGACAGATCAGTGCGGCCGTCGCTGTCACCGCGGTCGTCTACGGCGTCATCGAGGGCGGCGCGGACGGCTTCGGCGAGCCCGCCGTGGTGACGGCCCTGGTGCTCGGCGCGGTGGCCGCCGTGGCGTTCGTCGTCGTGGAGCGCCGCAGCGCGAGCCCGATGCTCGACCTGGCGCTGTTCCGCAGCCCGGCCTTCACCGCCACCGCCCTGGTCGCCATGATCAGCTTCCTCGGGCTGATCGGCTTCTTCTTCGTGCTGAGCCTCTACTTCGGCATGGTCCAGCACCTGACCACGATGGAGGCGGCGCTGCGGATGGTGACGGTGTCCGGGGTGTCCCTCGTCGCGGGCCTGCCCGTCGGACGCCTGATGCACCGGGTCTCCGCCCGGGTCCTGATCACCACGGGCCTGGTCGTCGCGGCGGGCGCGATGCTTTCGTTGACCGGCGTCGACGCCCACACCTCCTACGGCTCGATCGTCTGGCGGCTGGCCCTGCTGGGCCTCGGCATGGGCGCCGTACTCACCCCGATGACCGCCTCCGCGGTGTCCTCCGTCCCCTACCACCTGGCCGGGATGGCCGCCGCCGGGAACAACGCCTTCCGCCAGGTCGGTGGCGCCCTCGGCCCCGCCGTGCTCGGCGCCCTGCTGACCACCCGGGCCCTCGACGCGCTGCCCGGCCGTCTCGCCGGCGCGGGAGTGCCCGCCGAGGCCGGCGACCGCGTCCTGGACACCGCCCGCGAGCAGGGACTCGGCGCCGTGGCCGGGCTCGACCTGGACGCCGCCACCGGACCGGCGCTGACCGCCCTGGGCGACTCCTTCCTCGACGGCATGCGGCTGTGCCTGACCGTCTCGGCCTCACTCGCCCTGCTGGCCGCCCTCGCCTGCGCCGTGCTCCTGCGTCCGGCCGCCAGGCCCACACCCCCGGCGGCCCCGGCCACCGAGGACACATCGGCCCGCCCGGCACCGGTCCCGGTGAGCTGAGCCGGCCCGCGCGGGCCGGACGCCCGACCGCCCCGCCGAGCTCTGTGCCTGGCACGAGGACCGGCGGGGCCGGCAAGCGGCCCAGGCGCACATCAAGAGCGGCAATCCGCTGCTCGTTGTCGTCCCCGACAGCGACCACACGTCGTCGTCTCCGACAGCGACTACACGTACACCCTCTCCGTACACCCCGATTGAAACGTGACGATCGACCCGCGATGTGTCACGTTCTTTCGCGAGGTACTGCCGTTGGGGCCGTGCTCAACTCGTATGCAGCATCAGCCCGATGCCGACGACCATCAGCCCGGCCGCCGCGATGCGTGGTGCGCCGAACCGCTCCTTGAAGAACAGCGTCCCGATGGCCGCTCCGACGATGATCGACGACTCCCGCAGGGCCGCGATCGGAGCCAGTGCCGCCCGCGTCTGGGCCCAGAGAACGAGGCCGTACGCCGTCACCGACAGGGCCGCGCCCAGCAGCCCGCGTGCGGCGAACGGCTTCAGCTGAGGCACGAGTTCGCCCCGGCGCCGGTACAGCGCGTAGGCCGGGATGGCCAGCCCCTCCAGGATCATCAGCCAGGCGATGTAACCGAGCGGGGTGCCCGAGGCGCGCACCCCGACACCGTCCACCGTGGTGTACCCGGCGATGGCCAGACCGGTCGCGAGGGCGGCCAGCAGCGCCGGCCAGTCCGGGCGCCTGCCGGAACCCCGGATGCCCCAGAGGGCCAGCCCGACGAGCCCCGCCGAGGCCACCGCGACCCCGGCCGTGGCCCAGCCGTCCGGGCGCTCGCCGACGAAGACCGCGGCGAGCACCGTCACCACCAGCGGGGCCGTGCCCCGGGCGATCGGGTACATCTGTCCGAAGTCGCCCAGGGTGAACGAACGCATCAGCAGCAGCATGTACGCCACATGAAGCCCGGCCGAGACCAGCAGATACGGCCAGGCCCCGGCGGCCGGGAGCGGCACGAAACAGGCGCCGGCCGCGCCGATCAGCAGCCCGCCCCCGGAGATCAGGGTGAAGGAGAGGAGTTGGTCCTTGATCGCGTGCGCGATCGCGTTCCAGCTCGCGTGCGTGACCGCCGCGACCAGGACCGCGAACGCGACCAGCGGTGTCACTTCGACTGCTCGCGCACATCCACCACGGTGCCGCCGGCGTGCCCGATCAGTGACTTGGGGTCGAGCGGGAAGACGGTGTGCGGGGTGCCCGCCGCCGCCCACACCACGTCGTGGTCCAGCAGTCCGCGGTCGGCCAGCACCCGGGTCCTCGTACGGTGCCCGAAGGGCGGCACGCCCCCGATCGCGTAACCGGTCGTCTCCCGGACCAGGTCGGCCCCGGCCCGCTTGACCTTTCCGGCGCCCAGTTCCGCGCGTACGAGCTCCACGTCGACGCGCGAGGAGCCGTCCATCAGGACCAGCACCGGGACGCCGTCGGCCTCGAAGATCAGCGATTTGACGATCTCGCTGAGCTCGCAGCCGATCGCGGCGGCGGCCTCGGCGGCGGTACGGGTGGCTTCCGGGAACCGGCGGACCTCGACATCGAGGCCCAGCTCCCGCAGGGCCTCGGCGAATCGGGGGTGGGCTTCGGCGGCGGTGGTGTCAGGAGTGCTCATGCCCCGCACGCTAGCGAACGTCGTACGGGGCACGCGACGTCGTTCCGCGCGGGCCCAGTTCTCAGGATCCGGCCCGCAGCACCGCCGCCACCACCGGGCCCGCCGCGTCGCCGCCGTGGCCGCCGGCCTGGACGACCGCGGCGGCGGCCAGGTCGTTGCTGAAGCCGGTGAACCAGCTGTTGGACGTGGCCTGGCCGTCCACCTCCGCCGAGCCGGTCTTGGCGCCCTTGTCGCCGCCGACCGAGGCCATCGCCGCCTTGCCGGTGCCCCAACTTGCCGTCTGGCGCATCATGTTGGTGAGCTGCTGGGAAACGTACGGGGGCAGTGAACGGGCGGCGGTGGCGATCGGGCGGCCGTCGAGTTCGCGGTCCACGATGACCGGCTGGCGGAAGGTGCCGGTCCTCGCGGTGGCGGTGATGGAGGCCATGTTGAGGGCGTTCATCTGGACCGTGCCCTGGCCGATGTACTGTGCGGCCGCCTCGCCCTGGGTCTCCTCGGGCACGCTGCCGTCGGCGGAGACCACGCCGGTCTGCCAGTCGAGGCCGATGCCGAAGACGTCGCGGGCCTCCTTGGCGAGCGCCGCGTCGTCCTTCGTGTCGTCGATCAGCTTGATGAAGGCCGTGTTGCAGGAGCGGGCGAAGCTGGTCGTCAGGGTGCCGTCGGGGATCGAGAAGTCGTCCAGGTTCTTGAAGGTGCGGCCGTAGTACGTCGCGGTCGGCGGGCACTCGATCTTCTGACCGGCCGAGGCGAGCCCCTTCTCGATCAGCATCGCCGCCGTCACGATCTTCAAGGTCGAACCGGGGGCCTGCTTGCCCTGCATCGCCGCGTTGAAGCCGGTGGCCGGGTTGTTGGCGACCGCGCGGATCGCACCCGTGGACGGCTGGACCGCGACGACGGACGCCTGGCTGAACTTCTTGACCGCCGTCTCGGCCGCCGCCTGGGCGTTGGCGTCCAGGGTGGTCCGCAGCTCGCCCGGCCGGCCCTTGGTGAGGGTGAGCAGGGTCTTGTCGGGGCTGCCCGCGTCCGCGCTCTCGATCACGGTCTCGATGCCCGCGGTGCCGCCGGCCTTCTCGCCGTACTTCTCGCGCAGCGCGTCCAGGATCGAGCCCAGCGAGGGGTACTTCTCCTTGGTGAGCGGCCTGCCGTTGTGGTCGAGGGCGTCGATCGCCGGGGCCGCGGCCTCCCCCGTCCGGAGCGACGCGCCGTCCGTCAGGTCCGGGTGGATCACGGTGGGGGCCCAGTCCACCAGGGGCCTGCCGGTGGTCAGTCCGCGCACCACGGTCAGCTCGGCGGAGTACGACCAGGGCTTGGACCTGCCCTCGAAGGAGACGGTCGCCTTCACCGTGTACGGCACCTTCGCGCCGACCGCCGGGCCCGGGGTGATCACCGCCTCGGTGACGTGGGCGGTGTCTCGGTAGCCGGTGAGAGCCGGTCCGGCCTCGGCCGCGTTGTTGGTGAGCTGGGACGCGACGTCCGCGTCGCCGTCCGCCCACGCCTTGAGGAACTTCTTCGACGCGTCCTCGATCTCCGCCTTGGTGACCGGGCCCGTCTTCACCTCGGCGGAGGCGGACTTGCGGTCCGTACCGTCTCCGCCACCGCCCAGCCCGTCCAGGATGTTGTACGCCCCGTAGCCCACCCCACCGACCACGACCGCGAACACTCCGCCGACTATCGCAACCTTCGCTCCACTGCGCATCGCTGCAGTCCCCCTCCCCAGGAGTCCCCCTTGAACGTGTTCAAGGAGTGTCGCTCGGCACCCTACGGGACCGTAGTGAGGACGGGGGCGGTTGTTATCGGAACGCGATATCTGTCCCGAATCCGATGTCGCGAACCGCCTGGAGATGTAGCGTGTGATCCTGGCAGGTGAGTATTACCGGGTCGCTGATGCGGCCGCTGCTCCGGGGAAGGTTTGATGGTTGCGGACGTGATCGAAACCTGGCCCTGTTCGGCGGGCAGAGGCTGATGGCCGGTCGAGGACGGCCTCCTTCCAAGGGGGACTCATGTGGTGCCCTCGGGCGCGCCGTGCGACGCCGGGTATCCCTCCCCTAACCCCTAGGGGGGCGCGGGATTCGCGCGCTGCTCCGACAAGTCCGGAAGGCAGAGGGCAGTGCCGAGTGGGCCGACGCGCCGGCCCGGCCCGCCACCGCCGCTCCCGAGTGGCTCGCCGCCGACAAGAACTTGGCCACCGGTCGGGCGCCCAGCCCGTACCACCACCTGCGACACGGCCGATCCAGTGCATGGGTCGATCACACCGGACCCCTGCTGCCCGCGTGCGGGTGCGGATGGCGGCACGGAATCAACTGGGCGACGCCGCCTTGTCGTTGGCTTCCGTCCGTCGGTGAGGGCGGTCGCGAGGAGCGGCTCCGGTCGGCATGGTGCGCAACAAGGTCGGCGTCGTCCCCCACCCCGGCGGATGCCGGAACGCGGCAACCGTGTTCACCCGCTCCCGCCCGGGCGCCGATGACACAGAGACCGGCCGCGCCGTCGACGCTGCGGCCGCCTGTGCCTTTGCCGCGCTGCGGGCCGGGGTGTCCACGGCACGACGGCCGGTAGCCGGCTGATGGCCGCCTACCCGGAGAGATGAACGACAAGGGGCAGGACTCCAGCAGGAGGTCGGTGTGCCGCCTACGCCACGAGTTGGATCACAAGCCCATCCCCGCGTCGTACGAGGCACGAGGGGGCGGAAAAGAGACTGGAGGCGATCCGAGAAACTGATTCTGTACAGAGGACTGGCATGGCTCTACGAGGCGCTCGAACGATTTCCGTGCTGACGGTCGGCGCGGTGACGACCGTGATGGCAGCGCTCACCCCCGTGACGGCGTTCGCGGCGGGGGATCCGCTCCAGCAGTACGCGCAGCAGAAACTCCGTTGGGAACGCTGCGACACGGGCCAGCCGGCGGCTCTGGAGTGCGCGAAGGTCAAGGTGCCGCTGGACTACAGCGCCCCCGGGGGCCGGAAGATCGACCTCGCCATATCGCGGATCAAGGCGGGCAGCGCGAAGGAGCGGCGGGGCGTGCTGCTGATGAATCCCGGGGGGCCGGGCGTTCCAGGGCTGACCATGCCCGCGGAGATGGAGCCGCTGCTGCCGGCGCAGGTACGAGAGCGGTACGACCTGATCGGCTTCGACCCGCGCGGGGTAGGGCAGAGTGCGCCGATCGGCTGCGACCTGACGGACGAGGAGCAGGCCTTCCGGCACCCCTACACCGCAGGGACGTTCGCGAAGGACGTGGCCTGGGCCCGGACGGTGGCCGACAAGTGCTGGGCCAAGGCGGGGGACGTGCTGCCGCACATCACCACGCGCAACACAGCCCGGGACATGGATGTCGTCCGGGCGGCACTGGGGGAGAGGAAGATCTCCTACTTCGGGTACTCGTACGGCACGTACCTGGGCGCCGTCTACACGCAGATGTTCCCCCAGCGCTCGGACCGGTTCGTGCTCGACAGCGCGCTCGATCCGACGCTCGCGTGGCGAGGGACGTTCCGGGGATGGTCGGCGGGGGCCGAACTCGCCTTCACCCGGTGGACCGAGTGGGCCGCCGCACGCAACGCCACGTACGGGCTGGGCTCGACTCCGGCGGAGGTCCGGAAGACGTACTGGGATCTCATCGCCCGTGCCGACCGCACGCCCATCCCGACGGAGGGCGGGGCGCTCAGCGGCGGCGCCATCCGTTCCGAGTACAACGCGTTCGTCCACGTCGAGGCCGTCACCCCGTGGATCGTCGGGTTGAAGGCCGCGGCCGAGGGCGGATCGCCCGCGCCGGCCACGCTGGCCGCGTCGGCAGTTTCGACCGCGTCGGCGGTGCACGACTCCGCCCCGGTCCGGTCCGCCGAAGCAGAGGCGGGGGCGTTCACCGCGGACGTTCCGGCGGACAACTCGTCCGCCGCCGTATGGGCCGTCTTCTGCGGCGACACCCCCAGCTGGCCGCGCAACCCGGAGCAGTACCGCCGGGACGTGATCCGGGACCGAGCCAAGTACCCGCTGGCCGGCGATCTGGGGGCCAACATTCAGCCGTGCGCGTTCTGGAAGTCGGCGGCACGCGAGCCGGCCACCGTGGTGAACAACGACGTCAACGCGCTGATCGTGCAGAACCAGTGGGACCCGCAGGCGACGCTGGCCATGGCGCAGGGCATGCGTCGGGCGTTGCACGGTGCGCGGATGATCACGGTGGCCGGCGGCGAGGGCCACGGCGTGGTGGTGGCCGGCCCGTCCTGTGCGGGCGCCGACGTCACGCGGTACCTGACCACGGGTCGGCTGCCCGCGAAGGACCTGACCTGCGGCTAGGAACTTTCGTTCGGATCAGCCCGGCATGATCCGAATGAGAGGCCCTACGGCCGTGACCGAATTGGTCGCCGGGTTGGTCAGGCTGCGATCGTGAAGATCTTGTCGCCCTTGTGGGCGGACAGGTCGTCCAGGATGCCATGCCGTCGGCAGGGCCGCCCGGGGGCGGCCGATGGGCGCCGATGACGACCGACAACCACCGAGAGGCCGCAGTCGATGACTGTGGCCTCTCGGTGATCTCACCCAGCTAGATCCAGGTGTCCAGCCACATCCGGTCACGCCACGACCCGTCGGGGATCGGCGTGCCCGTGTAGATCGGCCAGAAGTAGATGAAGTTCCAGATGATCAGCAGGACCAGCACGCCCGCGCCGATCGCGCCCAGCGTCCGCCGCCGTTCGCCCGTCGGATCGCCGGAACCCAGGCCCAGTTCCTGTTTGTGCCCGGTCCCGGCCGCCGGGCCCAGCATCGCGCCGATCATCATCGTCACCGCCAGACACAGGAACGGCACGAACACGACCGCGTAGAAGAGGAAGATCGTCCGCTCCTGGTAGAAGAACCAGGGCAGCCAGCCCGCCGCCACGCCGCAGGCGATCGCCCCCGCCCGCCAGTCGCGTCGGAAGAACCACCGCCACAGCACGTACACCAGGGCGAAGCACGCCGCCCACCACAGCAGCGGCGTCCCGATCGCCAGCACCTCGCGCGCGCACTTGCCGGTCGCCGACGCCTTGCAGCCCGGCTCCTCCTCCCAGAAGTACGAGACGGGCCGGCCCAGCACGATCCAGCTCCACGGATTGGACTGGTAGGTGTGGCCGGACGTCAGGTTCACATGGAATTCGTAGACCTGGTACTCGTAGTGCCACAGGCTGCGCAGCCAGTCCGGCAGCCAGGTCCAGTTGCCGCCCCGGCCGTCGGTCTGCGCCCAGTTCCGGTAGTAGCCCTTGCCGGTGACGATCCAGCCGGTCCAGGAGACGAGGTACGTCAGGAGCGCGACCGGGACCGTCGAGACGAACGCCGGCACCAGATCCCGCTTCAGCACCGCCAGGTACGGCCGGACCGCACCCGCGGTGCGACGCGCGCCGACGTCCCACAGCACCGTCATCAGGCCGAAGCCGGCCAGGATGTACAGGCCGTTCCACTTGGTGGCGAAGGCCAGCCCCAGCATCAGGCCCGCGGTGATCCGCCAGGGCCGCCAGCCCAGCCGCAGGTTCTCCGCGACCCCCGCGTCGGGGCGCAGCACCCCTTCCTCGTCGACCGGCAGCGCCGCGGCCAGTCTGCGCCGGGCCCAGTCGCGGTCGATCAGCAGCGCGCCGAACGCCGCCAGCACGAAGAACATCAGCACCAGGTCGAGCAGCGCGGTGCGGCTCATCACGAAGTGCAGACCGTCGACGGTGAGCAGCACGCCCGCCAGGCAGCCCAGGAACGTCGAGCGGAACAGCCGCCGGCCGATCCGGCACAGCATCAGCACCGACAGCGTGCCGAGCACCGCCACCATGAACCGCCAGCCGAACGGCGTGAACCCGAAGAAGTGTTCACCGAGCCCGATGACCCACTTGCCGACCGGCGGGTGCACGACATAGCCCGGGTCCACCGGGACGTCCACCTTCGACGGGTCCGCGAGGATCAGCTTGTCGATGTCCTTGGGCCAGTCGCCCTCGTACCCCTGGTTGATCAGGGCCCAGGAGTCCTTGGCGTAGTACGTCTCGTCGAATATCAGCGCGTGCGGGCTGCCCAGATTCCAGAACCGCAGCACCCCCGCGACCAGCGCCACCAGCAGCGGACCGCCCCACGCCGACCACCGCACCAGGCGCTCGGCCATCGGCGGTGAGATCCCGAGCACCGCCCACAACTGGATGCCGGGCCTGGTGTACGGCGGGACAAGCCGCTCGCGCAGCCCGATCCCGGGCCGGGGCGAATGGCCGAAGCGGCGCAGCCGCTGCTGCCAGGAGGCCGGTGCTTCGCCGTGCGGTTCCCCGGCGTCTTGGCCCTTCCGGGCTTCGGGCGCAGTACTCGTCACCGCGCCATCGTAGGGAACGCATCTGTGCGAACGCTGTCGCCCGTGCTGGGAGGATGGCTTTGTGACTGGAACGACTGGAACGCTGGTACTCGCAGGAACCCCCATCGGCGATGTGGCGGACGCCCCGCCGCGCCTCGCCGCCGAGCTGGAGACGGCGGACGTCGTCGCCGCCGAGGACACCCGCAGGCTTCGCCGCCTCACCCAGGCGCTCGGCATCCACACCACGGGACGGGTCGTCTCCTACTTCGAGGGCAACGAGTCGGCCCGTACGCCCGAACTCGTCGAGGCTCTGACCGGCGGCGCCCGGGTCCTGCTGGTCACGGACGCCGGGATGCCGTCCGTCTCCGACCCCGGCTACCGGCTGGTGGCCGCCGCCGTGGAGAAGGACATCAAGGTCACCGCGGTCCCCGGCCCGTCCGCCGTGCTCACCGCACTCGCCCTGTCCGCGCTGCCCGTCGACCGCTTCTGCTTCGAGGGCTTCCTGCCCCGCAAGGCCGGCGAACGGCTCGGCCGGCTCCGCGAGGTCGCCGACGAGCGCCGCACCATGGTCTTCTTCGAGGCCCCGCACCGGCTCGACGACACCCTCGCCGCGATGGCCGAGGTCTTCGGCGCCGAGCGCAGGGCCGCCGTGTGCCGGGAACTGACCAAGACGTACGAGGAAGTGAAGCGCGGCCCGCTGGGCGAACTGGCCGTCTGGGCGGCCGAAGGGGTACGCGGCGAGATCACCGTCGTCGTCGAGGGCGCGGCCGAGTCCGGACCCGAGGAACTGGACGCCGAGGAGCTGGTACGCAGGGTGCGGGTGCGCGAGGAGGCGGGGGAGCGGCGCAAGGAGGCGATCGCCGCCGTGGCCGCCGACGCGGGGCTGCCCAAGCGCGAAGTGTTCGACGCGGTCGTCGCGGCAAAGAACGCGGCGCGAACCGGTCCTGCGGAAGGCAAAGGACTGCTCTGAAAGGCAAAGCGCGAGCCGCGTACCGGGCCGTTCTGCCACGCGCAGGCCAAAAGCGCTCCAACAGTCGGCAGGGCCCGATGCGTTCCTGCTGGTAAAGGCGTCCACTGAAGCAGGGACGCATTCTCCGGAGCGTTTGCCCGGAGTGCCTGTCCGGCGGACAAAGGAGCGGGCATGAGCGAGATCGCAGCAGCCACCGCACACGAGGCGTACGCCTTCGCCTGCATGAGGTGCGGGCACGGCTGGGAGCAGGCATACGAGATAGAGCACCACGTCGACGGATCGAACAACGCCTTCGTCATATACAAGGCGGACGGGGAGCGGGTGCCCTCCCCTCTTTCCCGGCCCAGCTGCGCGAACTGCGGCGGACACGTGGTCCGGATCATGCGGTCCGGCCGGGTCTCGACCGTCCAGCAGCTGCTCCACAACACGCGGCCGGAGCGGCCGGCGGCCCAGGGCGACGAGGCCGCCACCGCCGCCCCCGCGGACACCGGGCACCACTGGCACCTGTCCGACCTGCTGCACCCCTTCCACCGGAGGTAGGCCCCCGGTTCGTCCCACTGCGGGCAGGGCGTACCGGCGGGTCCTCGTACGATCGTCGTCATGAGCCGTACCGAAGCCCCGCCGCTGCCCGAACCCCTCCGGGTACCGGTCGCCGATTCGCACACCCACCTGGACATGCAGGACGCGACCGTCGAGGAGGGCCTGGCCAGGGCCGCCGCGGTCAATGTGACCACCGTGATCCAGGTGGGATGCGATGTGGCCGGTTCGCGGTGGGCCGCCGAGACCGCCGCCGCGCACCCGAACGTGCACGCGGCGGTCGCCCTGCACCCCAACGAGGCACCGCGCATCGTGCACGGCGACCCCGACGGCACCGCCCGCCAGGGGGCGCGCGCGGCGGGCGGCACGGCGGCGCTGCACGAGGCGCTCGCCGAGATCGACGCGCTGGCCGCGCTCGACCACGTGCGTGGCGTCGGCGAGACCGGGCTCGACTGCTTCCGTACCGGCCCCGAGGGCATGGCCGCGCAGGAGGAGTCCTTCCGGGCCCACATCGAGATCGCCAAGCGGCACGGCAAGGCGCTGGTCATCCACGACCGCGAGGCGCACGCGGACGTGCTGCGCATCCTCGCCGACGCGGGCGCCCCCGAGCGGACCGTGTTCCACTGCTACTCCGGCGACGCCGACATGGCCCGGATCTGCGCGGACGCCGGGTACTTCATGTCCTTCGCGGGCAACGTCACCTTCAAGAACGCCCAGCCGCTGCGGGACGCCCTGGCCGTCGCGCCGACGGAGCTGGTCCTGGTCGAGACGGACGCCCCGTTCCTGACGCCCGCCCCGTACCGGGGGCGGCCCAACGCGCCGTATCTCATCCCCGTCACACTGCGCGCCCTGGCGGCGGTGAAGGGCGTGGACGAGGACACCCTGGCGGAGGCGATCGCGGACAACACGGCACGGGCCTTCGACTACTGAGACCGTTGAGCGCCACGGCGGCGGGTACGAATCGCGGGGCCCTTACGCTTTACAGGTGAGCACCACTGAGCCCGACGCCCTCCTGGGCCCCGCAGACATCCGCGAGCTGGCCGCCGAGCTGGGCGTACGCCCGACCAAGCAGCGCGGCCAGAACTTCGTCATCGACGCCAATACGGTCCGTCGGATCGTACGGACGGCCCAGGTCCGCCCGGACGACGTCGTCGTCGAGGTGGGCCCGGGGCTCGGCTCGTTGACCCTGGCGCTGCTGGAGGCGGCGGACCGGGTCGTCGCCGTCGAGATCGACGACGTGCTGGCGGGCGCGCTGCCGGCCACGGTCGCGGCCCGGATGCCGGGGCGCGCCGACCGGTTCGCCCTGGTGCACTCCGACGCGATGCTGGTCCGGGAGCTGCCCGGCCCGGCACCGACCGCGCTGGTCGCGAACCTTCCGTACAACGTCGCCGTACCGGTCCTGCTGACGATGCTGGAGCGCTTCCCGTCCATCGAGCGCACCCTCGTCATGGTCCAGGCCGAGGTCGCCGACCGGCTGGCCGCACGGCCGGGCAACAAGGTCTACGGCGTGCCGTCGGTGAAGGCCAACTGGTACGCGGACGTCAAGCGGGCCGGCTCCATCGGCCGCAACGTCTTCTGGCCCGCCCCGAACGTGGACTCCGGACTGGTCTCCCTGGTCCGGCGCACCGAGCCGATCGCGACGAGCGCGAGCAGGACCGAGGTCTTCGCGGTCGTCGACGCGGCCTTCGCCCAGCGCCGCAAGACGCTGCGGGCGGCCCTGGCCGGCTGGGCCGGCTCCGCACCCGCCGCCGAGGCGGCCCTGGTCGCGGCCGGGATCTCGCCGCAGGCCCGGGGCGAGTCGCTGACCGTCGAGGAGTTCGCCGCCATCGCCGAGAACAAGCCCTCCGGGACCACAGGGGCCGCCGGGACCTCCGGAGCCCCCGGGAACGAGCCCTCAGGGAGTGGCGAGTGAGCATCACCGTCCGCGTACCAGCCAAGGTCAACGTCCAGCTCGCGGTCGGCGCCCCGCGCCCCGACGGATTCCACGACCTGGCCAATGTCTTCCTCGCCGTCGGCCTGTACGACGAGGTCACCGTCACCCCCGCCGACGGGCTGCGCATCACCTGCTCCGGCCCCGACGCCGCCCAGGTCCCGCTGGACGCGAGCAACCTCGCCGCCCGCGCCGCGATCGCGCTGGCCGAGCGGCACGGCATCGCACCCGATGTGCACATCCACATCGCCAAGGACATCCCCGTCGCGGGCGGCATGGCGGGCGGCAGTGCCGACGGCGCGGCCGCCCTGCTGGCCTGCGACGCCCTCTGGTCCACCGGTGCCACCCGGGACGAGCTCCTCGCCATCTGCGCCGAGCTGGGCAGCGACGTCCCGTTCAGCCTGGTCGGCGGCGCGGCCCTCGGCACCGGACGCGGCGAGCGGCTCACCCCGGTCGACGTCGGCTCCACCTTCCACTGGGTCTTCGCGGTCGCCGACGGCGGGCTCTCCACGCCGGCCGTCTACGGCGAGTTCGACCGGCTGACCGCGGACACCGACGTCCCCGAGCCGGAAGCCTCCCCCGCGCTCCTCGACGCCCTGCGCACCGGCGACGCCGCCGCGCTCGCCGCGGCGCTCACCAACGACCTCCAGCCCGCCGCGCTCTCCCTGCGCCCCTCGCTCGCCGACACCCTCGCCGCGGGCACCGCGGCCGGCGCCCTGGCCGCCCTGGTCTCCGGCTCCGGACCGACCACCGCGTTCCTGGTGGCGGACGAGGAGTCGGCCCGCAAGGTCGCCGAGGCACTGCTCACCTCCGGCACCTGCCGCAACGCACGGACGGCGGTGTCCCCGGCGCCGGGGGCCACGGTCGTCTGACGGCACCTGCCTCTGCGCGGGGCGGCAAGGGCGAGCGGACAGCGCACCGCCGCCGCCCCGTACCCTGGGAAGTCGATCGATCCCCCCGGGCAGGAGTGAAATGGCCGTCAATCTGGTCAATGTCGAGCAGGTCAGCAAGGTGTACGGCACCCGTGCCCTGCTCGACGGCGTGTCCCTCGGCGTGTCCGAGGGGGACCGGATCGGTGTCGTGGGCCGCAACGGCGACGGCAAGACGACGCTCATCCGGATGCTCGCCCGGCTGGAGGAGGCGGACAGCGGACGCGTCACCCACAGCGGCGGGCTGCGGCTCGGTGTCCTCACCCAGCACGACTCGCTCGACCCGCAGGCGACCATCCGCCACGAGGCGATCGGCGACCTCGCCGACCACGAGTGGGCGGGCAGCGCCAAGATCCGCGACGTGCTCACCGGGCTCTTCGGCGGGCTGGCCCTGCCGGGCTTCGAGCACGGCCTGGACACCGTCATCGCCCCGCTCTCCGGCGGTGAGCGACGCCGGATCGCGCTGGCCAAGCTGCTCATCGCCGAGCAGGACCTGATCGTCCTCGACGAGCCGACCAACCACCTCGACGTCGAGGGCATCTCCTGGCTGGCCGGCCACCTGCGGGCCCGCCGCTCCGCGCTCGTCTGCGTCACCCACGACCGCTGGTTCCTCGACCAGGTCTGCACCCGCATGTGGGACGTCCAGCGCGGCGCGGTCCACGAGTACGAGGGCGGCTACAGCGACTACGTCTTCGCGCGGGCCGAGCGGGAGCGGATCGCCGCGACCGAGGAGTCCAAGCGCCAGAACCTGATGCGCAAGGAGCTGGCCTGGCTGCGCCGCGGTGCCCCCGCCCGCACCTCCAAGCCGCGCTACCGCATCGAGGCGGCCAACGAGCTGATCGCCGACGTGCCGCCGCCGCGCGACACCAGCGAGCTGATGAAGTTCGCCAACGCCCGGCTCGGCAAGACCGTCTTCGACCTGGAGGACGTGACCGTCCAGGCCGGCCCCAAGACGCTGCTCACCCACCTCACCTGGCAGCTCGGCCCCGGTGACCGGATCGGCCTGGTCGGGGTCAACGGCGCGGGCAAGACCTCGCTGCTGCGGGCGCTGGCCGAGGCGGCCCGCACCCAGGGCGACGCGCAGCCCGCCGCGGGGAAGGTCGTCGTCGGCAAGACCGTCAAGCTGGCCTACCTCTCCCAGGAGGTCCACGAGCTCAACCCGAACCTGCGGGTCCTGGAGGCCGTTCAGCAGGTACGGGACCGGGTCGACCTCGGCAAGGGCCGCGAGATGACCGCGGGCCAGCTCTGCGAGCAGTTCGGCTTCTCGAAGGAGAAGCAGTGGACCCCGGTCGGCGACCTCTCCGGCGGTGAGCGGCGCCGGCTGCAGATCCTGCGCCTGCTGATGGACGAGCCGAACGTCCTCTTCCTCGACGAGCCCACCAACGACCTCGACATCGAGACCCTGACGCAGCTGGAGGACCTCCTCGACGGCTGGCCCGGATCGATGATCGTGATCTCCCACGACCGGTTCTTCATCGAGCGGACCACGGACCGGGTGATGGCGCTGCTCGGCGACCGCGCGCTGCGGATGCTGCCGCGCGGGATCGACGAGTACCTGGAGCGCAGGCAGCGGATGGAGGAGGCGGCCACGCCGTCCGCCGCGCCCGCTCCGGTCAAGGAGACCACCGCCCCGGCCGCGGCCCTCTCCCCGCAGGCCGCCCGCGCGGCGAAGAAGGAGCTCCAGAAGGTCGAGCGGCAACTCGACAAGATCTCCACACGCGAGACCACGCTGCACGCGCAGATCGCGGAGCACGCCACGGACTTCGAGACGGTGGCGAAGCTCGACGCGGAGCTTCGCGAACTGGTCGCGGAACGCGACGAGTTGGAGATGCGCTGGCTGGAGCTGGCCGAGGACGCCTGACCGCTTCGGTGCGTCAGGTGTGACGGCTGGGGCTCGTGGGACGGGTGATAGAAAGAAGCCTTGTCCGGCGCGGAAGCCGGGCCCGTCCGCACGAAGCACTGAGGGGGACGTGCTGATGACCCAGCCACCCGGCCAGCAACCGCCGCAGGAGGGCTTCGGGGCTCCGTACGACCCCCAGTCCGGTTCATACGATTCCGCGTCCGGCCAGGCCGCCGGTCCGTACGGGCCTCCCGCCCGGCCGCCGCAGGCCGCCGCCGGTCCGTACGGCACCCAGCCGCCGGGTCCCTACAACCCGCCCACGCAGCCCCCGGGTCCGTACAACGCGCCCACGCAGCCTCCCGGTCCGTACGGGGCGCCGCCCACCCAGGCCGGACCGTACGGTGTGCCGGCGCAGCCGGGGCTGCACAACGCACCCGCTCAGTTCGGCCCCTATGGTGCGCCGTCGTCACCGCAGCCTGGTGGCCCCGCCGGCAGCGGCGGAGGGTTCTTCCGGGGCAGGCGAGGGGCGGTCGTCGGCGCCGTGCTCGCGGTGGCACTGCTGGCAGGCGGGGGCGTCTGGCTGGCCACGGGCGGGGACGGGAAGCCCACGACGAAGAAGAGCCCCGCCCCCGCGCCCACCGGCTCGTCCACCGGCAAGCCCAAGGGCAAGGACGAGGACCAGGGGCCGAGCGACCTGCGCGCGGAGGCCGCCGCGATCAACGCCGAGCGCAAGCCGGGCGAGGCGAAGGTCCTCTGGCTCCAGGAGGGCGGCGTCGACCTGCCGCGCAACGGCGCCAGCGTGTACGGCCCCTGGATCGTCGGCGACACCGTCGTCAAGGCGATGTACAAGACCGTCTCCGGCTACTCCGTCACCGACGGCGGCCAGAAGTGGAGCCTGCGCCTGCCGGGCGCCGTGTGCGCGGCCCCCTCGCAGGCCACCGTCGACGGCAAGACAGCCCTCGGGGTCCAGACCGGCACCGGCGACCGGGCGTTCTGCGACGCGCTCCAGATGGTCGATCTCAGGACCGGCAAGGCCGGCTGGTACAAGACGGTCGAGCGGGAGAGCACCTGGGACGCGCTCTCCAACCCCGCGATGGCGATCAACGGCGACACCGTGACCTTCGGGCGCAAGACCAGGACGGATGCCTTCCGGGTCAGCGACGGCAAGGTGCTCTTCGGTCAACTGCCGGGCAACTGCCAGCCGTTCGGCTTCGCGAGCGGCCCCGTGGCGATCGCCGCCGCCAGCTGCCAGACCGCAGCCGACGACCACAAGGAACAGCTGGTGGAGCGGATCGACCCCACCACCGGCAGGATCCTGTGGAAGTACAAGATCAAGAAGGGCTGGGAGGTCGCGCAGTTCTACTCGGTCAGCCCGCTGGTCGTCTCCTTGAAGAAGGAGGAGGGGGACCAATGGGCGATCATCATGCTCAACGCGAACGGCACCTACCGCTCCCAACTGGTCGGCGGCGACGAGAACTACGAGACGCAGTGCGATGTCGACGTGTCCGCCGACGGCAGGAACCTCGACAACTGCCTCGGGGCGGCGGCCGATGACACGACGGTCTATCTGGCGACCAAGCCCACCGAGGCCGACCCCACCAACAAGGTCGTCGCCTTCGACCTGGCCAGCGGGAAGACCAAGTGGAAGGCCGGCTCTCCCGCCGGGCAGACCCTGATGCCGATGCGAGTGGAGGGCGGCAGGCTGCTGATGTACCTGTCGGCGGCGCAGAACAAGGGCGGCGGCATCGCGTCCCTCCCGCCGACCGGCGGCACACCGCAGATGGTGGTGCGGCACCCGGCCGCGGGGGCGGAGGCCGAGCGCGGGCTCTTCGACGTCCGGGCCGCCTACGTGAACGGGCGTTCCCTCCTGCTGAGCACGAGCATCACCGGTGTCGAGGACGGGGACGAGAAGCGGGCGAAGTCGCTGGCGGTCTTCGGCAACTGACGGTCCGAGGCGTAACGGAGGCATCACGGGGCGGTTCTCCCTTGGGAACAGGGGGCGGACTGCCCCGGTGCCCGAGGTCTCGCGGGTGGTACAAAGAAGCCCCGCTCGACTGACGTAACGCCGCGGGATCCATGCCTGATTCGCTCCTTTCCGGGAATTTCAGGGGGTTTCGGCCCCGTGGCGCTCCACGGAATCGCGGGGGAGATCGGACCGGGCACCGGACCGCACGAAGGGGGACGTGCTGATGACCCAGCCGCCCAGCCAGCAACCGCCGCAGGGAGGCTTCGGCGCGCCGCAGCAGCCGCCGCAGGGGAGTCCTCAGCCGCCCCAGGGCCCGCCGCAGCCGCCGCCACCGGCTCAGCCGCCCACCCAGCCGGGCTACGGCTACCCGCAGGCACCCGGCCAGCCGCCGGGCCAGGCCCCCGGCTACGGCTACCCGCAGCAGCCGGGACAGCAGCCCGGTCCGTACGGCCAGCCGCAGTCGGGACAGCAGCCCGGTCCGTACGGCCAGCCGCAGTCGGGCCCCTATGCCCAGCAGCCGGGCCCCTACGGCCAACAGCCCGGCCCGTACGCCCAGCAGCCCGGCCCCTACGGCCAGCAGCCCGGTCAGGGCTACCCGCAGCAGCAGTACCCCGGCGCACCGGCCCCCGGCGGTCCGGGCGGCGGCGCCTCCAAGCGCAAGCCCGCGATCATCATCGGTGCCGCGGCCGCCGCGCTCCTGGTGATCGGCGGCGGCATATTCGTCGCCACGAGCGGGGGCGACGACGAGAAGAAGCCCGTCGCGAAGGAGAGCGGCGACGCCGAGCCGAGCGTCTCGCCCTCCGTCAACGAGGGCGACGGCAACGGCGACGGCGAGGGCCGCGGCGCCGACGACGACCTCAACGCGGGGCGCAAGGCCGGCGAGGCGAAGGTCCTCTGGCTCCAGAAGAACGACGTCGACCTGCCGCGCAACGGCTCCGACGTGTACGGCCCCTGGGTGGCCGGCGACACGATCGTCAAGGGCATGTACCGCTCGATCTCCGGCTACTCGGTCGCCGACGGCAAGCAGAAGTGGACCCTCAAGCTGCCCGCCGACCTGTGCGCGGCGCCCGCCCAGCCCACGACCAACGGCAAGATCGTCATCGGGGTCAAGAACGGCACCACCGACAAGGCGGACTGCGCCGATCTCCAGATGCTCGACCTCGCCACGGGCAAGGCCGGCTGGAAGAAGTCGATCAAGCAGAACGGCACCTGGGACTTCCTGTCGGACATCTCGCTGGCCATCAGCGGGGACACCGTGACGGTCGGGCGCACCGGGAACTCCAACGCCTACCGGGTCAGCGACGGCAAGGAACTGTTCGGCAAGCCGTCCGGCATCTGCCAGCCGTTCGCCTTCGCCGGCGGGTCCAAGCTGATCGCCGCCTCCAGTTGCCGCACCGAAGACGTCAACAACCCGCAGCACCAGATCCAGCAGCTCGACCCGAACACGGGGAAGGCCATGTGGACCTACCGGCCCAAGCGCGGCTGGGAGATCGACAAGGTCTACTCGGTCAGCCCGCTGGTGGTCTCGCTGAAGAAGGACAAGGAGTGGAGCATCCTCGCGCTGAAGGAGAACGGCACGCTCCGCACCGGCATCACCAGCGACAAGGGTGACAAGTTCGCCCCGGACTGCGGCAGCACCTTCGCCATCTTCGGCAAGTCCCTCGACGGCTGCACCGGAGTCGCCGCCGACGCCAACACCTTCTACATGGCGACCGCGCCGGACTCCAGCGGCAGCGCCCGTACGAACAAGGTCGTGGCGTTCGACCTGAACACCGGCAAGTCCAAGTGGAAGGCGGCCGCCCCGGCCGAGCGCACGGTGAAGCCGCTGCGCATGGAGGGCGCCAATGTGCTGCTCTACGTGGAGACCGCCTACGAGAAGGGCGGCGGCATCGCCACCCTCGCACCGACCGGCGGCGCCCCGCGGATGCTGCTGCAGCACCCCGCGTCGACGTCCGAGATCGAGCGCGGCTTCTACAGCACGAAGGTCCTCTACACGGGCGGCCGTTCGTTCATCGTGAGCGGCCGGGTCAGCGCCAGGAACGACAAGGAAGAGCTGGAGACGAAGACCATGATGGCCTTCGGCAACTGACGGCTCACGACGCCCCTCGGCGGCCCCCCGGCCGTCGGAGCCCCCCGGCTCATGACCGGCAGCGGCCGGCGCACGACCGACCGCTGCCGGACCCGTCCCACCGACTCCCTTTCCCCCAGAGGTACGTACGCCATGACGCAGCCGCCCCAGCCGCCCAACGATCCGCCCCAGGGCGGATTCGGTGCCCCGCAGGACCCCCCGCCCGGTGGATTCGGCGCTCCGACGCCGCCGCCCGCGGACCCGTTCGGCAAGCAGGAGGCCACCCCGGCCGTCGGCGGCTTCGGCGCTCCGACGCCGCCGCCCGCGGACACCCCGCCGCCCGCCGGCGCACCGCAGCAGCCGGGCCCCGGTTACGGCTACCCGCAGGGTCAGCAGCCGGGCTACGGCTACCCGCAGAACCAGCCCACGCAGCCCGGTTACGGCTACCCGCAGGCGCCCGTGCCCGGACAGCCGCAGCAGGGTTACGGATTCCCGCAAGGCATGCCCCCCGGCCAGCCGCCGCAGCAGGGGTACGGCTACCAGACCACCCCGATGCAGCAGCCGCAGATGCCGCCGCAGAACGGCAACGGCGGCAAGAAGTTCTCCACCCAGATGCAGATCATCGTCGCCGCCTCGGTCGCCGTGGTGCTGATCGTCGCGGGCGGCATCTGGTACGCCTCCGGCGACGGCGGCGACAAGAAGAAGGAGGAGGCGTCCTCGTCCAGCGGCTCCACCGGGGGCAAGGACGGCGAGAACAAGGGCGGCAACGCCAACGACGGCCCCGGCACGGAGAAGGCCCCCGCGGACCCCAAGTCCAAGGTCGCCTTCCAGGTGCCGCTGCCCAAGGTCACCGACGTCGTCAAGGTCGACGGCTCCTGGCTGACCGACAAGGCGTACGTGAAGACCGGCCTGAACGAGATCGTGGCCTACGACCCGGCCAAGGGCACCAAGCTGTGGTCCATCCCGCTGGCGGGCCAGGTCTGTGCCGCGTCCCGGCACATGTCCAAGGACTTCAGGACAGCGATCGTCTTCGAGCAGAGCAAGCCGACCAAGGCGACCAAGTACCAGCCGTGCAACCAGGTCGGCGCGCTCGACCTGAGTACCGGCAAGCTGATCTGGAGCAAGTCGGTGACCGCCGCCACCAGCGGTGACGCGGCCGTCAGGTTCGACGAGGTCACGCTCAGCGGCACCACGGTCGCCGCGGGCGGAACCGAGGGCGGCGCCGCCTTCGACCTGAACACCGGCGCCGAGCGCTGGAAGCCCAAGGCCACCACCGACGGCTGCTACGACAAGGGGTACGGCGGCGGCGAAGCACTCGCGGTGGTCCGCAAGTGCGGTACGTACGACGACCCGCAGCTCGTCATCCAGGCGCTGAACCCCACGACCGGCGCCCCGATCTCCTCGTTCAAGATGCCGCCCGGTGTCGACGACGCGAGCATCGTCTCCACCAAGCCGCTGGTCGTCGCCGCCGACGTCGGCGACACCGCCGGTGACGGCAGCGGTATCTCGGACTTCTTCTCGATCGACGCCTCCACCGGCAAGCTGCTCACCAGGATCGCGGCGGACGGCGAGAAGTACGCGGCGCGCTGCGCCTCCGCCGAGGTGGAGAGCTGCAGCCAGCTGGCCGTCGGCAACAACCGCATCTACGTCCCGACCGAGGACCACGAGGGCACCGGCGAGTACGGCGACACCAACGAGATCGTCTCCTTCGACCTCACCACCGGCAAGCCGACCAGTGACAAGGCCGACGCGGGCGAGCGCTACACGATGTTCCCGATCCGCATGGACGGCGCCAACATCATCGCCTACCGGGTTCCCCCGTACGACAAGGGCGGCCAGGTCGTCTCCATCGACGGCGCCACGTTCAAGCAGACGGTGCTGATGGAGAACCCGAGCGACGAGTCCGTCCGGGACGTGGAGACCAGCTTCACGCCGGACTACTCCGAGTTCCGCTACCGCGACGGGCATCTGTATCTGGCCAGCATGATGGTCAGCAAGATGCGCGGCTCGCTGGACGAGGGCCGCCGTCTGGTGGCCAGTTTCAGCAGGCCGTAGCAGCAGGCGGTACGCGTGCGGGGGTGGTGTCCGTTCATCGGGCACCACCCCCGCACACGTTCGGGATCGGATGTGCGAGCCGTCCAAGTGATCCGTAACGGTCGGCAGGCAGATCACAACGGTGATCAGTCGGACATGGCACACCGGCAACCGGTCTTGAACACGCGTCGATCCGGCGTTCCGGCGCCTTTTGGCCGGTAAGGCGCTCGCGGCGTCGAACAAGCGTGTAGCTTGCCGGGTCAGGAAAGCCGGGGGGCCCGGTGTGCCGGTGCAACGGGGGTGTGCTCGATGAGCGTGCGGCTCATGGTGGTCGATGATCACAGACTGCTCGCCGAGGCGCTCGCCTCGGCCCTGAAACTGCGGGGCCACCGGGTCCTCGCGGCGGCCGCACCGACATCGGGGGCGGCGGAGCTGGTGGTCAGCAGGGCCCCGGAGGTCTGCCTGTTCGGCACCTCGGCACCGGCCGAACCCGGCGCCTTCGACCCGATCGTACGGATCCGGCGCGAGCGCCCGCAGGTGGCCGTCGTGGTGCTGGGACCGGTGCCCAGCCCGCGCGGGATCGCGGCGGCCTTCGCGGCGGGGGCCGCGGGATACGTCCGTCACGACGAGCGCATGGAGGGCGTCGAACGGGCGATGGTCAAGGCGCGGGCGGGCGAGGCCGCGGTGGCGCCGCAGCTCCTCCAGGGCGCCTTCGCCGAGCTGCTCAATCCCGCCGCGGCGCCGGACGACGAGGGGCAGCGGCTGCTCCAGATGCTCACCCCGCGGGAGGTCGAGGTCCTGGTGCGGGTCGCCGAGGGGGAGGACACCCGGCTGATCGCGGCCGGGATGCGGATCGCGCCGAGCACCGCGCGTACGCATGTGCAGCGGGTGCTGATGAAGCTGGGCGTCGGCTCCCGGCTGGAGGCCGCGGCACTCGCGGCCCGCACGGGGCTGCTGGACCGCGCGGCACCGGCCGGAGGGCCGGGACGGCCGGGTCTCTGAGCCGCGCCGCCACCACCACTCCTCCCACCACCACTCCTCACATACCCAACCTGAACGCCTGCCCGGCCGCTCGGTCGCCGGGCGTGGACCACTCGTTGACGCGGTTGTTGACTTGTGGTTCATTGTGTTCGGTTATGTTTGGAGGAACCTGGTGAAGAAGACGGTTACGACGCTCGCCGACGGCCGGGAGCTGCTCTACTACGACAGCCGCGACGAGGTCGTCCGTGACGCCGTCGACCGGCGCCCCCTCGACGCGGTCTCGACCTCGTCCGAGATCCGCCGGGACCCGTTCCTCGGGGACAGCGTCGCCATCGCCTCGCACCGTCAGGGCCGCATCTACCACCCGCCGGCCGACGAATGCCCGCTCTGCCCCTCGCGGGACGGCCGGCAGAGCGAGATCCCCGAGGCCGACTACGACGTCGCCGTCTTCGAGAACCGCTTCCCCTCGCTCGCCGGTGACTCCGGCCGCTGCGAGGTCGTCTGCTTCACCTCCGACCACGACGCTTCCTTCGCCGACCTCACCGAGGAGCAGGCCGCCCTGGTCCTCGCGGCCTGGACCGACCGCACCGCCGAACTGGCCGAACTCCCGCAGGTCAAGCAGGTGTTCTGCTTCGAGAACCGGGGCGCCGAGATCGGCGTGACCCTCGGTCACCCGCACGGGCAGATCTACGCGTACCCCTTCGTCACCCCGCGCACCGAGCTGATGTTCCGGTCCATGGCCGCCCACCGCGCCGAGACCGGCGGCAACCTCTTCGACGACGTGGTGGCCCGCGAGGAGAAGGACGGCTCCCGGATCGTCATCGACGCCGAGCACTGGGTCGCCTTCGTGCCGTACGCCGCCCACTGGCCGTACGAGGTCCACCTCCACCCCCGCCGCCGCGTCCCCGACCTGCGGGAACTCGACGAGGCCGCGCGCACGGAGTTCCCACAGGTTTATCTGGAACTCTTGAGGCGATTCGACCGGATCTTCGGCCCCGGCGAGCCGCCGACCCCGTACATCTCGGCCTGGCACCAGGCACCGTTCGGGGTCCCCGGCCGGGAGGACTTCGGGCTCCATCTGGAGCTTTTCACCATCCGACGCACCTCCGGCAAGCTGAAGTTCCTCGCGGGTTCCGAATCCGGCATGAACGTGTTCATCAACGATGTGCCGCCGGAGACCGCGGCCCAGCGACTGCGAGAGGTAGCGAGCGAGTGAGCAAGCCCCAGAAGAAGTACCTGGTCACGGGCGGCGCGGGATACGTCGGCAGCGTGGTCGCCCAGCACCTGCTGGAGGCCGGGCACGCGGTCACCGTCCTCGACGACCTCTCGACCGGGTTCCGGGAGGGCGTCCCGGCCGGGGCCGAGTTCATCGAGGGCCGCATCCAGGACGCGGCGAAGTGGCTGGACGCCTCCTACGACGGGGTGCTGCACTTCGCCGCGTACTCCCAGGTCGGAGAGTCCGTCGCGGACCCGGAGAAGTACTGGGTGAACAACGTCGGCGGCTCCGTCGCCCTGCTCGCCGCGATGCGTGACGCCGGGGTGCGCACCCTGGTCTTCTCCTCCACCGCCGCCACCTACGGCGAACCGGCCACCACCCCCATCACCGAGTCCGACGCGACCGCGCCCACCAACCCCTACGGCGCCACCAAGCTCGCCGTCGACCACATGATCACCGGTGAGGCGGCCGCGCACGGACTGGCCGCGGTCTCGCTGCGGTACTTCAACGTGGCCGGGGCGTACGGCAGTTGCGGCGAGCGGCACAGCCCCGAGTCGCACCTCATCCCGCTGGTCCTCCAGGTCGCGCTCGGGCAGCGCGAGTCGATCTCTGTCTACGGCGACGACTACCCCACCCCCGACGGCACCTGCGTCCGCGACTACATCCATGTCGCCGACCTCGCCGAGGCCCACCTGCTGGCCCTGGACGCGGCCACCGCGGGCGAGCACCTGATCTGCAACCTCGGCAACGGCAACGGCTTCTCGGTGCGCCAGGTCATCGAGACCGTCCGCGAGGTCACCGGCCACCCCGTCCCGGAGACCGCGGCCCCCCGCCGCGCCGGCGACCCCGCCGTGCTGGTCGCCTCCGCAGCCACCGCCCGGGAGCGGCTCGGCTGGACGCCGACCCGCGCCGACCTGACCGGAATCGTCACCGACGCCTGGACGTTCGCCCGCCGAGAGGAGCCCACCGCCCCATGACCGAGACCAGCCGGCCCATGGCCCCCTCCACCGGGAACAGCCAGCCCATCGCCTCCTCCACCGGGAACAGCCAGCCGACCGCTTCCTCCGCCACCGGGAACGGCGAGCTGACCGCCTCCTTCGCCGAGCTCTACGGGCGCGAGCCCGAGGGGATCTGGGCGGCCCCCGGCCGGGTCAACCTGATCGGCGAGTACACCGACTTCAACGACGGCTTCGTCATGCCGCTCGCCCTGCCGCACACCGCACGCGCCGCCGTCGCCCGCCGCACCGACGGCGAACTGCGGCTCCACTCCACCGACGTGCCCGGCGGCGTCGTCCAGCTCCGCATCGACGAACTGGCCCCGCACCAGGGGCACGGCTGGGCGGCCTACCCCGCCGGCGTCGTCTGGGCGCTGCGCGCGGCCGGCCACCCGGTCACCGGGGCGGACATCCAGCTCACCTCCAGCGTCCCCACCGGCGCGGGCCTGTCCTCCTCCGCCGCGCTGGAGGTCGTCACCGCGCTCGCCCTGAACGATCTCTTCGAACTCGGGCTCTGCGCACCGGAGCTGGCGGTTCTCGGCCAGCGCGCCGAGAACGACTTCGTGGGGGTGCCGTGCGGGGTCATGGACCAGATGGCGTCCGCCTGCTGCACCGAGGGCCACGCACTGCACCTCGACACCCGCGACCTCACCCAGCGCCAGATCCCCTTCGACCTGGCCGCCCAGGGGCTGCGGCTGCTCGTCGTCGACACCCAGGTCAAGCACGCGCTCGGCGACGGCGCTTACGCCGAGCGGCGGGCCGGCTGCGAGGCGGGCGCGGCGGCGCTCGGCGTGCGGACGCTGCGCGAGGTGCCGTACGAGGGCCTCGGCGCGGCCCTGGAGACCCTGGCCACGGCCGGCGTCGACGAGTCCGTGGTGCGCTACGTACGCCATGTGGTCAGCGACAACCAGCGCGTCGAGCAGGTCATCGCCCTGCTCGACGCGGGCGACGCGCGGGCCGCGGGCCCGGTGCTCAACGCCGGGCATGTCTCGCTCCGCGACGATCTGCGGGTCTCCTGCCCGGAACTGGACCTGGTGGTGTCGGCGGCGAACGAGGCCGGGGCGCTCGGTGCGCGGATGACCGGAGGCGGCTTCGGCGGCTCGGCGATCGTGCTGGTGGAGCAGGAGCAGGCGGACACGGTCGCCGAGTCCGTGCTGGAGGCGTTCGCCGCCGCGGGCCACACGACGCCGCGGGTCTTCCCGGCCGTGCCCTCGGCAGGCGCCCGCCGCCTCGCTTGAGGCCCCGCGTCAGGACGGAGTCGCGAGGTCCTTCGTCAGGATGAACTCGGTGACCCCGGACGGGTAGTTCTCGACGCGCCCGCTCACCTCGTAGCCCCGCTCCCGGTAGAAGCCGGGCGCCTGGAAGCCCCAGGTCTCCAGCCGGGAGCGGGTGCAGCCCCGGTCCGTCGCGGCCACCCGTTCCGCCTCCGCGAGCAGCAGCGAGCCCAGGCCCCGGCCGCGGTGGCGGGCGTCGACCCAGAGCTGGTCCACATGGAGCCAGTACGCCCAGGTGCGGCCGGTCAGGCCGCCTGCGACGGCGCCCTCGATGTCCACCGCCCATACCTCCAGCGGGAGTTCCCGCCCGGCGCGGGTGGTGCGCAGCGCGCGCAGCTCCGGGGAGCGGGCCGTGTTGTCGTCCCGCAGCCGCCGGCTCAGTAGGGAACGCCGCCCTTTGTCCACTTCTGTCTCAAGACGGAACATGGGCCACACAGTAGGACGCGGACCCGGACAGTTCCGCGAATCGGTTTCCGCAGCGGGCCGTCGGTCGTACCCTGATGCACAGCACCGGTGGGGGCCGGTGCTGATTCAGGGGTACGAGACAGTCGGGTACGGCGCCCGGGGCGGACAGCAGTCGACACACGGCGGCGGCCGTGGGACTGCGGTCCGGTTACCGATCCGGGTCGCCGTACCCGTACTGGTCGGCCCCTTCGGTGGGCCGGGGGTGGCCCAGGAACAGACGCGGCATGGGGGTGCCTGTGGTTCGTATCCGGGTTCTCGTGGTGGACGACCACCGTATTTTCGCCGAGTCGCTCGCAGCGGCGCTCGCGGCCGAGCCCGACGTCGATGTGGCGGCGGCGGGCAGCGGTCCCGCCGCGTTACGGTGCCTGGAGCGGGCCGCGGCCGAGGGACGCGGCTACGACGTGATGCTGATCGACGCCGAGCTGGGCATCCTGGGCACGGCGGGGGGCCGACGGACACCCTTACCGGTTTCCGCCGACGGGGAGAGCGCCCGGGTGGACGGCATCTCCCTGGTGGCCGGGGTCCGTTCGGGCCGGCCGTCCGTGCGCACGGTGGTGCTGGCCGAGAAGGACGACCCGGTCCGGGCCGCGCTGGCGCTCCAGGCCGGGGCGTCGGGCTGGGTGGCCAAGGACTGCTCGCTGCAACGGCTGCTCGCCGTCATCCGCGGGGTGCTGCGGGACGAGACGCATCTGCCCCCGGCGCTGCTCACCGGCGTGCTGCGGGAGCTGACGGCGGCGCGCAAGCACCGCACGGAGAGCGAGCAGCTGGTCGAGTCGCTGACCCCGCGCGAACGCGAGGTGCTGCGCTGCATGGTGGCGGGCCTGGGCCGCAAGGCGGTCGCCGAGCGTCTCTTCCTCTCCCCGCACACGGTCCGTACCCATATGCAGAACGTGCTGGGGAAACTGGGCGTGCACTCCACCCTGGCCGCCGTCGCCCTGGCCAGGCGGGCGGGCGTCGGCCCGGCCGATCAGGCGTCGGCCGGACTAGCCGGGAATGTTGTCGAACGGGGCGGTCAACTGGCGTAGCAACCCCGCCAGTTCGCCCCGCTGCTGGGTGGAGAGCCGGCTCAGGATGGCGCGCTCCTGGGCGAGCAGCCCGGCCAGCGACTGGTCGGCCTTGTCACGGCCCTCGGCGGTGAGCCGGACGAGCACGCCGCGGCGGTCGCTCGGGTCGGGGAGGCGCTCGACGAGGTTCTTCTTGGTCAGGCGGTCGATGCGGTTGGTCATCGTGCCGGAGGTGACCAGCGTCTGGGTGAGGAGCTGGCCGGGGGAGAGCTGGTACGGGGCGCCCGCGCGACGCAGGGACGTCAGTACGTCGAACTCCCAGGGCTCCAGATCATGCTCGGAGAAGGCGATCCGGCGGGCCCGGTCCAGATGGCGGGCCAGGCGGGAGACGCGGCTGAGCACCTCGAGTGGTTCCACGTCGAGGTCGGGGCGCTCGCGGCGCCATGCAGCGACCAGTCGGTCGACCTCGTCCTCCATGTGGATCAGTGTAAGGGGTCTGTCGACATGAAGTCTCTTGAACTCAAGATATCCGTGGGTGACTCTGACTGCCATGACCGCACCCAGCTGGGACCCGCAGCAGTACCTGCGCCACGCCGACCACCGCACCCGCCCCTTCCTCGACCTCCTCGCCCGCATCCCGGAACTCCCGACCGCCCCCGCACCCCGGATCGCCGACCTCGGCTGCGGCGCGGGCAACGTCACCGTCCTGCTCGCCGACCGCTGGCCCGCGGCCCGCATCACCGGCTACGACAACTCCCCGCAGATGCTCGAACGGGCCCGCGCCCACGCCGGCCCCCACCTGGACTTCGCCGAGGCCGACGCCACCACCTGGACCCCTGACGAGCATCACGACCTGATCGTCTCCAACGCCCTGCTCCAGTGGGTCCCCGACCACGCCGCCCGCTTCCCGGCCTGGCTGGACGCGATCACCCCCGGCGGCACCTTCGCCTTCCAGGTCCCCGGCAACTTCGACCGGCCCAGCCACGTCCTGATGCGCGAACTCGCCGCCTCCCCGCGCTGGCGCACCCGCCTCGCCGACCAGCTGCGCCACGCCGACGCGGTGCTCACCCCCACCGCCTACCTCGACGCGCTGACCGCCCCCGGCATCACGGCGGACGTCTGGGAGACCACGTACCTGCACCTCCTGCCCGGTCAGGACCCGGTCCTCGACTGGGTGAAGGGCACCGGCCTGCGCCCCGTCCTGACCGCGCTCGCCGACGACCCCGAGGCCCGCGACGCCTTCCTCACCGAATACCGCGATCTGCTGCGCACCGCCTACCCCCAGGGCCCGCACGGCACCGTCTTCCCGTTCCGCCGCATCTTCGCGGTCGCCCGCAAGGAGAAGTGATGATCACCGCCCTCGACCACGTCCAGCTCGCCGCCCCGGAGGGCTCCGAGGACGCCCTTCGCACCTACTACGCGGACACCCTCGGTATGACCGAGACCGCCAAGCCCCCGGCCCTCGCGGCCCGCGGCGGCTGCTGGTTCCAGGCCGGCCCGGTCCAGCTCCACCTCGGCATCGAACAGGACTTCCGCCCGGCGAAGAAGGCCCACCCCGGCCTGCGCGTCACGGACATCGAGGCGTACGCGGCCCGGCTGGAGGAACGGGGCGCGGAGGTGTGCTGGGACGGCGACCTGCCGGGGCACCGCCGCTTCTTCAGCCAGGACCCGGTGGGGAACCGGCTGGAGTTCCTGGAGCCGGTGGACGGCTGACCGTCACAGCGCGTCCAGCGCCTCCCGGGTGATGTCGATGTCGATCGGGAACGGCACGCTCGTCTTGAGACGGCCGTGGTGGATTCCCGTCAGCGCATACGCCTTGGACACCGGGTCCAGCTCGTACACCCGCACCACCGGGTGCCGGTCGGTGCCGGCCATGTCGACCAGCCAGAAGTTCGGGATACCGGCCGAGGCGTACTTCCCCGGCTTGGTGTCGCGGTCGCGGGCCTCGGAGTCGGGCGAGACGACCTCGACGGCGAGCAGGACGTCGGCGGCCTGGAAGCGGGTCTGCTCAAGATCGGTGGCGGCGTCGGCGCGGACGACGGACACATCGGGTTCCGGACCGTTGCGCTGATCCAGCACTACGGTCATCTCGCGCTCGGCCTTCTGGTCGGCCGGGATCGTGGCACGCAGGCCGTTCATCAGCAGGTCGATCATCTTGGCGTGGAAACGGCGCTGTGGACTCACAAAAACCAGGCTCCCGTCGAGCAACTCCGTGTGCGGCGGGAGATCGGGCAAGGTGAACAGGTCGTCCACCGTGTATCCGTCCTGGGGCGGCACCGGCCAGCGGGAGCTGTGCGCGGTGAACGGCTCGGCGGTCATGATTCCTCCCATGGACGGGATTCTTGTTCTGCTCCCTCACGGTAGCCGCCGGAGTCAAAGAGCGTCATTACAAAGAGTGACGCCGGTTCCGTGTCCAGCCCGTCCTGGTCTTCGAGGGGACGAAGGAGACACTGACCGCGGCGCACGGCCGTGCGCTGTCCCGCTCGCTTCCCCGGTCGGTGTTCACGTCCGACCTCTTCGCCACCGGCAACGACCGGGACCACCGTGCGGCGGTGCGGGCCGTGGCGAAGGACCGGCTGGACCTGGTGGACCTCGCCGTGTACGGACCGCGCAACGGCGTCGACAAGGTGCTCAAGGGCGCCCGGATGCACCCCTGACCCGGGCGGTGGCCCGGGGTACCGGCCCTCAGCTCTTGCGGTGTCCTATCAGCCTCGGCTTCGACTCCAGGTTCTCCAGGCCGTGCCAGGCCAGGTTCACCAGGTGGGCGGCGACCTCCGACTTCTTCGGCTTGCGGGCGTTCATCCACCACTGACCGGTCAGGGCGACCATGCCGACCAGCGCCTGTGCGTACAGGGGGGCCAGCTTCGGGTCGAAGCCGCGGGCCTTGAACTCCAGGCCCAGGATGTCCTCCACCTGGGTGGCGATGTCGCTGATGAGGGAGGCGAAGGTGCCGGTCGACTGGGCCACGGGGGAGTCGCGGACCAGGATGCGGAAGCCGTCCGTGTACGTCTCGATGTAGTCGAGCAGGGCGAACGCGGCCTGCTCCAGGAGCTCGCGGGGGTGGCCCGCGGTCAGCGCGCTCGTGACCATGTCCAGGAGCTGGCGCATCTCGCGGTCGACCACGACGGCGTACAGGCCCTCCTTGCCGCCGAAGTGCTCGTACACGACCGGCTTGGAGACACCGGCGCGGGCCGCGATCTCCTCGACCGAGGTGCCCTCGAAGCCCTTGTCGGCGAAGAGCGTGCGACCGATGTCCAGCAACTGCTCGCGGCGTTCCTTGCCCGTCATCCGCACCCGGCGGGTACGCCGGGTGGAAGAGGACGGACGGTTTTTCTCGTTGCTGGTGCTGGAGTCGGTCGCCACGTCGTCAATCATGCCGCGTCGGCACGCTCGGGGTCGCGCCGGGAGCCGATCCGGCTGGACTCGACACGGCGGGACTCGATCCGCGCGGAGTCCGGCCAGCGCACGTCTTGCGCCCAGCCCAGCTTCTCGAACCAGCGGATCAGCCGGGCACTCGAATCGATCTGACCGCGCATCACACCGTGCCGGGCGCTCGTCGGATCGGCGTGGTGCAGGTTGTGCCAGGACTCGCCGCAGGACAGCACCGCCAGCCACCACACATTGCCCGACCGGTCACGCGACTTGAAGGGCCGCTTGCCGACCGCGTGACAGATCGAGTTGATCGACCAGGTGACGTGATGCAGCAGGGCCACCCGGACCAGCGAGCCCCAGAAGAAGGCCGTCGCCGCACCCCACCACGACATCGTCACCAGGCCGCCGACCAGCGGCGGGAGCGCCAGCGACACGATCGTGAGGGTCATGAAGTGGCGGGAGACGCCGCGCAGCGCCGGGTCCTTGATCAGGTCGGGGGCATACTTCTGCTGCGGAGTCTGCTCCTCGTCGAACATCCAGCCGATGTGGGCCCACCACAGGCCCTTCATCAGGGCGGGCAGGCTCTCGCCGAAGCGCCACGGCGAGTGCGGGTCGCCCTCCGCGTCGGAGAAGCGGTGGTGCTTGCGGTGGTCGGCCACCCAGCGCACCAGCGGACCCTCCACGGCCAGCGAACCGGCCACGGCCAGCGCGATGCGCAGCGGGCGCTTCGCCTTGAAGGAGCCATGCGTGAAGTAGCGGTGGAAGCCGATCGTGATGCCGTGGCAGCCGATGAAGTACATCGCCACGAGCAGGCCCAGGTCCAGCCAGCTCACACCGCGGCCCCAGGCCAGCGGCACTGCCGCGACCAGCGCCACGAACGGCACCACGATGAACAACAGCAGGGCGAACTGCTCGATCGACCGCTTGTTGTCCCCGCCGAGCGTGGCGGAGGGAAGGGCCCGATCGTCGGCCGCCGACGACTGGGCGTCGGCGATCACAGCGGGGCTGGTGTTCATGGGGGGTCCCCTGGGGATGAGGAAGATGAGAAATACGACGGATAGCTCTGGCTACGCACCCGTAACCTACGGCAACGTAAGTATGGCAGCGGAACGGTCCCTCGCACGAGAGCGCGGCGGGCCTCCCACCGAAGGGAAACCCGATCGGGCCGCGAGCGGCGCCGACGGAGCGGACACCTATCCTGGTGGGGTCGGACAGCGCGGTCCGCACTCTGCTTTCCCGGGGTGGCGTCGGCACCGCTGCCTGTCGCGGCCCCGGAGACCCCTGTGGCCGCTGCCTGCCGCGGCCCCGGGAGAAACCCCGTGCTCAACCACTGCAAGGAGCCGCACACCGTGAGCAGTGCCGACCAGACCCCTGCCGCCAGCCCCGAGCTGCGCGCCGACATCCGCCGCCTCGGCGACCTCCTCGGCGAGACCCTCGTACGTCAGGAAGGCCAGGAACTCCTCGACCTCGTCGAGCGCGTCCGCGCCCTGACCCGCACCGACGGCGAGGCCGCGGCCCAGCTCCTCGGCGACACGGACCTGGAGACCGCCGCGCAGCTCGTTCGCGCCTTCTCCACCTACTTCCACCTCGCCAACGTCACCGAACAGGTCCACCGCGCCCACGAGATGCGCGACCGCCGGGCCGCCGAGGGCGGACTCCTCGCCCGCACCGCCGACCGGCTCAAGGACGCCGACCCCGTCCACCTGCGCGAGACCGTCAAGAACCTCAACGTACGGCCCGTCTTCACCGCGCACCCCACCGAGGCCGCCCGGCGCTCCGTGCTGAACAAGCTCCGCCGCATCGCCGCACTCCTGGAGACGCCCGTCGTCGAGGCCGACCGGCGCCGCCAGGACCTCCGGCTCGCCGAGAACATCGACCTCATCTGGCAGACCGACGAACTGCGCGTGGTCCGCCCGGAGCCGGCCGACGAGGCCCGCAACGCCATCTACTACCTCGACGAACTCCACGCCAACGCCGTCGGCGACGTACTGGAGGACCTCGCCGCCGAACTCGCGCGCGTCGGCGTCGAGCTGCCCGCGGGCACCCGCCCCCTCACCTTCGGCACCTGGATCGGCGGCGACCGCGACGGCAACCCCAACGTGACGCCCGCCGTCACCTGGGAAGTACTGATCCTCCAGCACGAGCACGGCATCACCGACGCCCTCGAACTCATCGACCACCTGCGCGGACTGCTCTCCAACTCCATCCGCTACACCGGTGCCACCGACGAACTGCTGACCTCGCTCGAAGCCGACCTCGAACGCCTCCCCGAGATCAGCCCCCGCTACAAGCGCCTGAACGCCGAGGAGCCCTACCGCCTCAAGGCGACCTGCATCCGGCAGAAGCTCGTCAACACCCGCGAACGCCTCGCCTCCGGCACCCCGCACCGCCCCGGCTGCGACTACCTCGGCACCGCCGGACTCATCGCCGACCTGGCACTCATCCAGACCTCACTGCGCGAGCACCGAGGCGGACTCTTCGCCGACGGCCGGATGGACCGCACCATCCGTACGCTCTCCGCCTTCGGCCTCCAGCTCGCCACCATGGACATCCGCGAACACGCCGACGCCCACCACCACGCACTCGGCCAGCTCTTCGACCGGCTCGGCGAGGAATCCTGGCGCTACGCCGACATGCCCCGCGACTACCGGCAGAAGCTCCTCGCCAAGGAACTCCGCTCCCGCCGCCCGCTCGCCCCGACCCCGGCCCCGCTCGACGCCGCCGGCGAGAAGACCCTCGGCGTCTTCCACACCGTCAAGGAAGCCTTCGAGCGCTTCGGCCCCGAAGTCATCGAGTCCTACATCATCTCGATGTGCCAGGGCGCCGACGACGTCTTCGCCGCCGCCGTCCTCGCCCGCGAAGCCGGCCTCATCGACCTGCACGGCGGCTGGGCCAAGATCGGCATCGTGCCGCTCCTGGAGACCACCGACGAGCTGCGCGCCGCCGACGTCATCCTCGACGAGATGCTCGCCGACCCCTCCTACCGCCGCCTCGTCTCCCTGCGCGGCGACGTCCAGGAGGTCATGCTCGGCTACTCCGACTCCTCCAAGTTCGGCGGCATCACCACCTCCCAGTGGGAGATCCACCGCGCCCAGCGCCGGCTCCGCGACGTCGCACACCGCTACGGCGTACGCCTGCGCCTCTTCCACGGCCGCGGCGGCACCGTCGGCCGTGGCGGCGGCCCTTCGCACGACGCGATCCTCGCCCAGCCCTGGGGCACCCTGGAGGGCGAGATCAAGGTGACCGAGCAGGGCGAGGTCATCTCCGACAAGTACCTCATCCCGGCACTCGCCCGGGAGAACCTGGAACTGACCGTCGCGGCCACCCTCCAGGCCTCCGCCCTGCACACCGCACCCCGCCAGTCCGACGAGGCCCTGGCCCGTTGGGACGCGGCGATGGACACCGTCTCCGACGCCGCGCACGCCGCCTACCGCAAGCTCGTCGAGGACCCGGACCTGCCGACGTACTTCCTCGCCTCCACGCCGGTGGACCAGCTCGCCGACCTGCACCTGGGCTCGCGGCCCTCCCGCCGCCCCGGCTCAGGCGTCTCGCTCGACGGACTGCGCGCCATCCCGTGGGTCTTCGGCTGGACCCAGTCCCGCCAGATCGTCCCCGGCTGGTACGGCGTCGGCTCCGGCCTCAAGGCCCTGCGCGAGGCCGGTCTGGACACCGTCCTGGACGAAATGCACGAGCACTGGCACTTCTTCCGGAACTTCATCTCCAACGTCGAGATGACCCTCGCCAAGACCGACCTGCGGATCGCCCGCCACTACGTCGACACCCTCGTCCCCGACGAACTCAAGCACGTCTTCGCCGACATCGAGGCCGAGCACGCACTCACCGTGAGCGAAGTCCTCAAGGTCACCGGCTCCACCGAACTCCTCGGCACCAGCCCCGTGCTCCAGCAGACCTTCGCCATCCGCGACGCCTACCTGGACCCCATCTCCTACCTCCAGGTATCGCTGCTCGCCCGCCAGCGCGAAGCCGCCGCCCGCGGCGAAGAGCCCGACCCGCTGCTCGCCAGGGCCCTGCTGCTCACCGTGAACGGTGTCGCGGCCGGTCTGCGCAACACCGGCTGAGACACCCGGAAACGGCCGCGGCCCTGCTCACAACGCGATGAACGTCGCCACGAGCAGGGCCGCGCCCGTGATCGCGGTGCCCCAGCCGGTCCGGGTCAGCCGCAGACCACCACCGATCACCAGCCCCGCCAGCAACAGCGCACCGCCCAGCGGCACCCAGGCATGCAGAAAGCCCGGCGTCCCGGTCCGCACCACATCGTCCGTACCCGGCTTGACCACCACGGGGAACCGGTCACCCCGCCGCGCCGCGACGGACTTGTCGATCATCACCCGGGCACGTGCCCCAGCCGGCCCCGACGGTGTGAACGGGCCCGTACAGACATCGGCCCCACAACCGGTCACGGTCATCGTGCCGTGCTCACGGCCCTTGGCCAGAACGATGTGTTGCGCCTCGTCCCAGGACGACAGCGCACCCGCCACCAGCAGCAACAGGGCGACACAGCCCATGGCCGCGTTGCGGGCGTAGACCAGGGCGCGGTGTGAGGAGCTCCGCTTCATGGGGAGCGATCCTTGGGCAGACCGGCACCACTGGTCAACTCGTGGCCGGAAATCGCCGGGTTAGCGGCAGGAATGTCAGAGTTGTACGAGCAGCCGGCAGCGAGCAGCGAGTAGCAGGGGCGCTACGAGTTGTACGCGCTCTGGGCCCGCTCCAGACCCTCCGCGAGCAGGCACTCCACCGAGTCCGCCGCCCGGTCCACCAGGTAAGCGAGCTCCTTGCGCTCGGTGGACGAGAAGTCCTTCAGCACGAAGTCCGCGACCTGCATCCGCCCCGGCGGCCGCCCGATCCCGAACCGGACCCGGTGGTAGTCCGCCCCCATCGCCTTGGTCATCGACTTCAGCCCGTTGTGCCCGTTGTCGCCGCCGCCCAGCTTCAGCCGCAGCGCCCCGTAGTCGATGTCCAGCTCGTCATGGATCGCCACGATGTGGTCCGTGGGCACCTTGTAGAAGTCGCGCAGCGCCGTGACGGGGCCGCCCGAGAGATTCATGTACGACATCGGCCTGGCCAGGATCACCCGCCGGTTCGCCGGTCCGGGCGGGCCCATGCGGCCCTCCACGACCTGCGCCTGCGCCTTCTGCGCACGCTTGAACTTCCCGCCGATCCGCTCGGCCAGGAGATCGGCCACCATGAAGCCGACGTTGTGCCGGTTCGCGGCGTACTCGGGACCGGGGTTGCCGAGGCCCACGATGAGCCAGGGGTCGGTGGCGTCGGACATCTGTGCTCGGTCTCCTCATGTACGGATGGTTCCGGACGGCCCGGATACAGGGAAACGGGGCGGCGGGTCCTCGAACAAGGAACCGCCACCCCGTCAGTCAAGCAGTGCGGGCGAGGCTCAGGCCTCCGCGCCCTCACCCTCGCCCTCGGCGGCCGGCTCCTCGGCCTGCGCGGCGACGACCTGGAGCACGACGGCGTCCTCGCCACCGGCCAGCACGGAGCCCTCGGGCAGCGGGATGTCCTTGGCGAGAACGGACGCACCGGCGTCCAGGCCCGCGACGGAGACCGTGACGGACTCCGGGATGTGGGTGGCCTCGGCCTCGACGAGCAGGGTGTTCTGCACGTACTCCAGGAGGTTGCCGCCCGGGGCCAGGTCGCCCTCGACGTGCACGGCGATCTCGACGTTGACCTTCTCGCCGCGCTTGACGGTCAGCAGGTCGACGTGCTCGATGTCGCCCTTGAGCGGGTTGCGCTGCACGGCCTTCGGGATGACCAGGGCGTCCTTGCCGTCGATCTCCAGGCCGATCAGGACGTTGGCGGTCTTGAGCGCCATCATCAGGTCGTGGCCCGGCAGGGTGACGTGGACCGGCTCGGCACCGTGGCCGTAGATGACGGCGGGGACCAGGTTCGCGCGGCGGGTGCGACGGGCGGCGCCCTTGCCGAACTCGGTACGGACCTGGGCGGCGAGCTTGACCTCAGCCATGACTGCACTCCTCGTGGGGTGACGAAACTCGGACGGTCACCCGGCCCACGACAGGCCTGCTACGAAGAGCGCGTCGATAACGGACCGCCGTACATATGAGTACGGCCTCCCTCGCCGAGCAACTCAGTGAGTCTACCCGGCGGGGAGGCCGCCCCCAAAGTGGATCTTCGGAGCCGCTGTTCCGCCGCTCCTGCTGCCCCTGGAAGAGGGTTGTTCCTACTGCTCCTCGAAGAGGCTGGTGACCGAGCCGTCCTCGAAGACCTCACGCACAGCGCGCGCGATCGTCGGCGCGATCGAGAGCACCGTGATCTTGTCGAGCTCCAGCTCGCCCGGGGTCGGCAGGGTGTCGGTGAAGACGAACTCGCTGACCTTGGAGTTCTTCAGCCGGTCCGCGGCCGGGCCCGAGAGCACACCGTGCGTCGCCGTCACTATGACGTCCTCGGCGCCGTGCGCGAACAGGGCGTCGGCGGCGGCGCAGATGGTGCCACCGGTGTCGATCATGTCGTCGACCAGGACACAGACCCGGCCCCTCACATTGCCGACGACCTCGTGGACGGTCACCTGGTTGGCGACGTCCTTGTCACGGCGCTTGTGCACGATCGCCAGCGGGGCGTCCAGACGGTCGCACCAGCGGTCGGCGACGCGCACACGGCCGGCGTCCGGGGAGACGATCGTCAGCTTCGAACGGTCGACCTTGGCACCGACGTAGTCGGCCAGGATCGGCAGCGCGAAGAGGTGGTCGACCGGGCCGTCGAAGAAGCCCTGGATCTGGTCCGTGTGCAGGTCGACGGTGAGTATGCGGTCGGCACCCGCCGTCTTCATCAGGTCCGCGACCAGACGGGCCGAGATCGGCTCGCGGCCGCGGTGCTTCTTGTCCTGGCGGGCGTAGCCGTAGAACGGCACGATCACCGTGATGGAGCGGGCCGAGGCGCGCTTCAGCGCGTCCAGCATGATGAGCTGCTCCATGATCCACTTGTTGATCGGAGCGGTGTGGCTCTGGATCAGGAAGCAGTCGGCGCCGCGGGCCGACTCCTGGAAGCGGACGTAGATCTCACCGTTGGCGAAATCGAAGGCCTTCGTCGGCACGAGGCCGACACCCAGCTGGTGCGCAACCTCCTCGGCCAGCTCGGGGTGGGCGCGGCCGGAGAAGAGCATCAGTTTCTTCTCGCCGGTCGTCTTGATCCCGGTCACAGCACAGTCTCCTCAGACGTGTTCCTGGCGCTGCACGCATGTGTCCCGATGTGCAACGAGCCAGCCGAAATGGGGTGAGCATCTATCACGGTACGCCGTGCGCGGCGTACCTGTTTCCGGTCAGCTTTCGCTGTCGCGCTCCGATGTGGCGGCCTGAGCAGCCTGCGCGGCGCCGCTTCCCGGACGCTTTCGCGCCACCCAACCCTCGATATTCCTTTGCTGGCCGCGGGCGACGGCCAGCGAACCGGGCGGTACGTCCTTGGTGATGACCGAGCCGGCCGCGGTGTATGCGCCGTCCCCGACCGTGACAGGCGCCACAAACATATTGTCCGACCCGGTACGGCAGTGGGATCCGATCGTGGTGTGGTGCTTGGCCACGCCGTCGTAGTTCACGAAGACGCTCGCGGCACCGATGTTGGTGTGGTCACCGATCGTCGCGTCGCCGACATAGCTCAGGTGCGGGACCTTGGTGCCTTCGCCGATCGTGGCGTTCTTCATCTCCACGTACGTACCGGCCTTGGCCTTCGCGCCGAGCCTGGTGCCGGGGCGCAGATAGGCGTACGGACCCACCGTCGCGCCCTCGCCGACCTCGGCCCGGTCCGCGACCGTGTTGTCCACCCGCGCACCCGCGCGGACGACGGTGTCGGTGAGCCGGGAGTTCGGGCCGACCTCGGCGTCCTCGCCGAGGTGCGTGGCGCCCAGGAGCTGGGTGCCCGGGTGCACGATCGCGTCGCGCTCATAGGTGACGGTGGCGTCGATCAGCGTGGACGCCGGGTCCACGACGGTCACGCCGGCCAGCATGGCGCGCTCCAGCAGCCGCTGGTTCAGCAGCCGCCGGGCCTCGGCGAGCTGGAGGCGGTTGTTGATGCCGAGGATCTCGCGGTGGTCCCCGGCGACCGAGGCGCCGACCCGGTGCCCGGCCTCGCGCAGGATGGACAGGACGTCGGTGAGGTACTCCTCGCCCTGACTGTTGTCGGTGCGGAGCTTGCCGAGGGCGTCGGCGAGCAGTCGGCCGTCGAAGGCGAAGACCCCGGAGTTGATCTCCCGGATCTCGCGCTGGGCGTCGGTGGCGTCCTTGTGCTCGACGATCGCGGTGACCGCGCCGTCGGCCGGGTCGCGGACGATGCGGCCGTAGCCGGTGGAGTCCGGCACCTCGGCGGTCAGCACGGTGACGGCGTTGGAGTCGGCCGTGTGGGTGGCGGCGAGCGCGGTGAGCGTCTCGCCGGAGAGCAGCGGGGTGTCGCCGCAGACGACGATCACGGTGCCCTCGACGGTGCCGCCGAGCTCGTCGAGCCCGACGCGCACTGCGTTGCCGGTGCCCTTCTGCTCGGCCTGGTGGGCGGTGCGCAGCCGGTCGTCGACGGCGGTGAGGTGCGCGGTGACCTGCTCGCGCCCGTGGCCGACGACCACGACGAGGTGCTCGGGGTCCAGTTCGCGGGAGGCGGTGACGACATGTCCGACGAGCGATCGCCCGGAGATCTCGTGCAGAACCTTGGGGGTCTTCGACTTCATGCGGGTGCCCTCACCCGCTGCGAGGACGACGACGGCTGCCGGGCGTTCGGAGCTCACGGAAATGCCCTTCGGCTTCGGGTGGTGGACACCCGAAGGATACCGGGGGGCTGGTGAGCGGACATGGGTGAGGGCCCCGGCCTTGGAGGCCGGGGCCCTTGCGTCTGAGCTCCCCTGCCAGGATTCGAACCCGGACAAATGGCACCAAAAGCCACTGTGCTGCCATTACACCACAGGGGATGGCAAATGCGGCCGAATCGGACAACTCGTTAGCTGGTTGAACGTGCGGCACCCAACACTATGCCGTACCAAGTGCCTTCCACGCGACGGTAAAGATCAGCGCTTTTGGTGGCGTAGATGATCAGGCATCCACGGTAGGTCTCGGTGGTGTTCCTGCGCGTGGTCTTGGGGTTGTGCTTCTTCAGGGTCGCTCTCTGGAGCGTGGAGGCGGGAACGCCCGCCAGGTCTGCCCAGAATTGCTCGGCCTCTGCAACGTCCCCCGACTCGTGGATGCTGACCCGGAAGCGCATGCGCTCGCGCGGAACCTCAAGCAGGTCGAGCCAGCGTAGGTACAGCGCGATCACGTTGGGGTCGCTGTTGATGAACTGGAGGCTCTCTCGGCGACTGTACGTCTTGTCCTTGGAGCCCTCGGCCCAGTACAGCGTTACCCCAGCGAGGAATAGTTCCCGGTCCGATAATTGGCCGACCGCTTCCTGCGCGTGAGCCTTGACCCTGAGTCGGTCCTCGTTCTGGGTGGCGCGCAGGCGCGACAGGCCGGCGTTCATGAGCGCGTGGCGTTCCACGTCGGTATAGCGAGGCTCCGGCTTCGGCAGATCCCGCACCCACAGCGAGATCGAGCTCTTCGAGCAGCCCAGCTCCACCTGGATCTGGTCGTACGTCATGCCCTGGCCGCGCAGCTCTCGCGCCTTCTCCCGGAGGTCGTCCTTGGCGCGCGGGCGTTTCGTCCACTCCGGGGCCGGTTCGCCTTTGACCAGGCGGCCGAGGATGTCGTTGTTGTCAATGTGGAGGCGGTCCCTGATCTGCCGCAGGCTGAGGCCCTCCCGGCGCAGGGCGACGGCCTGCTCGCGCAGGTCTTCGAAGTTGGCGTACTTGCTCGTGATTTCCGTCATACGACGAGCGTCGTCCGGAATGCGGACGTCCGGTGCGAAAGTCCGCTCGATTCACCATTTCAAGCGATAAGTGGTCGTTCCATCTCTGTTTCGCAGGCGCACGTGCTGTCCAGGTCGCCCGAAAATGAGGTGCGGCCGCCCGTAGGGTGGATGGCATGACCGCAACGGGGGCAGACCTGGAGGCGGCGGGACCGACCACCCGCGGCTACTGGTGGTGGGAGCGGCGGCGGGGTGTCGCCCTGGATGTGGGGCTCGGGCTCCTGTCGGCGCTGGAATGCGCACTGGAAGGGGTGGAGTTCGCCGGGGACACCGGGCTGCCGGTGCCGGTGGGGGTGCTGTTCGGGCTGCTGGCGGGGGCCGTGCTGGTGGTGCGGAGGCGGTGGCCGATAGCCGTGGTGCTGGTCGCGATCGCGACGACGCCCGCCGAGATGGGCTTCCTGATGGGCCTGGTCGGCCTCTACACGCTGGCCGCCTCCGAGGTGCCGCGGAGAATCACCGCGGTGCTGATGGGGATGTCGTTCGCGGGGACGTTCATCGTCACCTATGTACGGCTGCGGCAGAGCGTCGACGAGCAGGCCGATTTCGGGCCCGGCGACTGGTACGTACCGCTGATGTCCCTCTTCATGTCGCTCGGGCTCACCGCGCCGCCGGTGCTGTTCGGCCTCTACATAGGGGCCCGGCGGCGGCTGATGGAGAGCCTGCGGGAGCGGGCGGACTCGCTGGAGCGGGAGCTGTCGCTGCTCGCCGACCGGGCGGAGGAGCGGGCCGAGTGGGCGCGTGCGGAGGAGCGTCACCGGATCGCCCGCGAGATGCACGACGTGGTCGCCCACCGGGTCAGCCTGATGGTGGTGCACGCCGCCGCGCTCCAGGCCGTCGCGCCGAAGGACCCGGCGAAGGCGGTCCGGAACGCGGCGCTGGTCGGTGACATGGGCCGGCAGGCGTTGACCGAGTTGCGAGAGATGCTCGGGGTGCTGCGTGCGGGGGAGTCGGTGACGGACCGGCCGGCCTCGGTGCCGCTGGCCTCGGTCGGCCGGGCCGCTGCCGCCGCCGCGGCCGCCGCGACGGAGGACGGGCCGCGGCTGGACGAGGTGGAGACCCTGGTGGGGGAGTCCAGGGCGGCGGGGATGACGGTGGAGCTGTCGGTGGACGGCGAGGCCCGCTCGTATCCGCCCGAGGTCGAGCAGACGGCGTACCGGGTGGTGCAGGAGGCCCTGACGAACGTGCACAAGCATGCGGCGGGTGCGAAGGCCTGGGTGCGGCTGGCGCACCGGGACGCGGAGGTCGCGATGCAGGTGGAGAACGGTCCGTCGGACGCGGCCACGGCGGACGCGGGGCTGCCGAGCGGGGGCAACGGCCTGGTCGGGATGCGGGAGCGGGTGCTGGGGCTCGGCGGTGTCTTCGTCTCGGGTCCGACGGACGCGGGCGGCTTCCGGGTGTCGGCGGTGCTGCCGGCCGAGGGGGCGGCGGCCTGAGCCGGGGCCGCGTGAGCCGAGTGGCCGCGTGAGCCGGGGGCTCAGTGGCAGCGGGCGGTGGTCCGTGTCGTGGGGCCGCCTGATCCGGGAGCCCCGGGCGAGCGGCCGGTACGGCCCTGCGGGGTCAGTCCGAGACGAGGCGTTCCGGCTGGATGCCGGTGATCAGGGTGGCCAGTGCCTGGTCGATGTCCGGGCCGAGGTACCAGTCGCCGGTGTGGTCGATGCTGTAGACGCGGCCCTCGGTGTCGATCGCCAGGACCGCCTGTCCGTCGCCTTCCTCGCCCAGCGGGCTGACCTCGGTCTCCAGGGCGCGGCCGAGGTCGCCGAGGGTGCGGGCGAGGTGGAGTCCGCTCAGCGGGTCGATCCGTACCGGGGCGGGTGCGATCTGGCGGCCCGGCGCGGACGCGGTGATGTGGAGTCCGCCGAACTCGGCCCATGCCTCCACGGCCGCGGGGAAGACCGCGTGCTGGTGGCCGGCGGGCGAGGTGTGCGAGCGCAGGGCGTCGGCCCACTCCTCGGCCTGCCGGATGTCCCAGCGGCCGGGCTGCCAGCCCGCGGTGCGCAGGGCGGCGTCCACGGCGACGGGGAAGCGGGTGGAGGAGTTGCGGTCGCGGTCCGCGGGGCCCGTCTGTTCGGGTACGTCGGTTCGGTCGTGCATCGGCGTGCGGTCAGCCCTTCTCGGCGGTGGTCGCCGCCCCGGTGGTCGTGAGGTCGACGGGACGTACGCCGAAGTGGGCGAGCATCGCCGTGCAGGAGCGGCACGGCGGCGCGTAGCTGCCGTGCATCGGGTCGCCGTCCTCACGGATGCGCCGTGCGGTGAGCCGGGAGTGCTTCAGGGCGCGCCGGGCCTCGCCGTTGGTCAGCGGTTTGCGCTGGGCGCGCTTGGAGCGGGTCGTCTCCGCCGCGGTGAGCTGCCGGGAGAGCAGTATCGCCTCGGGGCAGCGGCCGGTGAAGCGTTCGCGCCGGCCGCTGGGGAGGGTGTCGAGGAAGTCCTGGACGAGCGGGTGCAGTACGGGGGGCTGGTCGCCCTTGCCCGCGGTGCACGTCAGTGTCTCGCCGCGGACGGACAGTGCCGCCGCGACCGCGGGCAGGATGCCGTCGCGCCGGTGGAGCAGTCGGGGTGCGAGGCCGGCCCCGGTGCTGCTCCAGCTGAGGCGTGGATCGCCGGATGTGACTGATTGTGCAGTGTGCATGGTGCTTTCCCTCCCGTGCCCGCAGCTGTAGCTGCGCGATGTGCACGCCCCCCGAGTTGCGGTGACAGCCTGCCAAATGTCCCGGCTGGTGGGGAAGCTGGGTCGGTGAAACGTGTGTCCGTGTCGCCCGGTCGTGGTGGGAGCGTCGCTCGTACGTCACGCCGTTGTGACGGTTCGTGACGGATGCGGAGGGGGAGGCGTAGGACAGGTCACATGGGCGAGACCGGCCCTTGCGCCACCGCATAGGCTGTGCCAGGACCGGCCTGCCCCTGGGCAGGCCGGTCCTCACCAGCCAGACGCAGCAGGGGGCAACCGCCATGACGACAGGTCGGCTCGGGCAGCAAGCCGCGCCACCGAACGCGGCCTACGCCGGGCAGCTCGTGCATTTCCCGGACCCGGTCCGGGCGTCCCGCCACCCCGGCGGCGTGCGGATGGACGGGAACGGCAGCCCGGACTTCGCGCCGTACGCGCGTGCGGCCGCCGAGATCGCCGAGCCGCCGCAGGGCTTCGGGGTCGACGAGCTGCGGCTCACCGACTACGTCTCGGCCAACGCGGCGCTGGCGGCGAGCGGCCATGAGCTGTGGGACACGATCCCGGCGGTCGCCACTCCGCACGGCTGGACGTGGCACCACGTGCCCGGCGGCCGGCGCATGGAGCTGGTCCCGGTGGAGGTCAAGGCGCTGCTGCGGCACCACGCAGGCCTGGCCGCCACGGCGGTCGACCACAACAAGCGGGGCACCCGCCCGTTGCAGGAGACCCGGCCCGCGCATTTCCGGCTGCCGAAGGGTGCCGTGGCGGTGAGCGAGTCGCAGGTGCAGGGCGTCGAGGAGGACCTCGGCTACCGGCTGCCGGGTGCCTACCGCTCGTTCCTCAAGGCGGCGGGCGGTTCGGCGCCGGTCGGCGCGGCGCTCGACGCGGAGCTGGGGCTCCTGGTCGACCAGCCGTTCTTCACGGTGCGCGAGCAGGCCGCCGCGAACGACCTGGTGTACGTGAACAAGTGCCTGCGCGACCACCTCACCAAGGACTTCCTGGGTGTCGGCTTCGTCCAGGGCGGGATCGTCGCGGTGAAGGTGAAGGGCAACGGCATCGGCTCGGTCTGGTTCTGCGCGTACGACGACGCCCGGGACCAGGACGGCTGGAACGTGCAGGAGCGGGTGGACCGGCTGCTGCTGCCGTGCGGCAGTGACTTCGACGCCTTCCTGCAGCGTCTGGCGGGCAATCCGCCGGAGCTGGAGACCGTGGCGAACCTGATGGTGGACGGCGGCTTCGCGCGGGCCGTCCCGGTGGAGGGGTGAGCGCGATGGTGACCTTTGCTCAGGCGCAGGAGCGCGCGGACGAGTGGATCAACGGCGACGTGCCCGCGTACCAGCACCGTGAGGTGCGGGTGCGGGAGTTCGAGCTGGGCTTCGTGGTGTGGGGCGAGGACCGTGCCGAGGGCCCCGTCTCGGACGGCGGCAAGCAGCGGCTGGTGATCGCCCGGGACAGCGGCGAGGCCACCCTGTGGCCGGGGCTGCCGGTGGGCGAGGTGATCCGGCGGTACGAGGAGGAGTACGGCGCGCAGGCGACGGCCGCGGCCGCTCCGGAGCCGCCCCAGCGCATCGACCTCAATCAGACGTCGTTCCTGTTGAGCCCCCCGGAGTGGCTCCAGGAAGCGGCCGACAAGCTGGGCATCCCGGACCACCGCGAGGGCCAGGGCGGGAGCCAGGACCGGAGCCCGGACGCGGCGTCTCCGGCCTCCCCGGCGTCCCCGGCCCCGCCGGCCGCCCCGGTCTCGCCGGCTCCGCCGTTCTCTGCGCCGCCCGCCGTCCCGGCCGCCCCGGTCGGTCAGGCGTCGCCGGGTTCGCACGGCGGACAGGTCGCGTACGAGCCGACCGCCAACGACGGTGTCCCGGCGGGTCCGCAGAACGTGCCGGCCGGGTCCACCCCGTGGGCGGGTACGGACACGAATTCGGACAGCGACGAGGGGGCGGTGCCGTTGCCGGCCACGGTGTTCGCGCCGCCGCTCTCGGGTGCCGACGACGACGGCACGCCGCCGCCGGTCGTGCCGGCCGATGCGCCGACGGCCCTGATGTCGGGCGGCAGCCAGCTGCCGCGCACGGCGGTCGTGCCGGGCCTGGGCCCGCAGGGCGGCGCCCCTGGTGTCTCCGGTGGCTCAGGTGTCCCTGGTGCCTCCAGTGGCTCCGGCATCCCTGGTATTCCGCCGGGCGTGCCCGGTGCTTCGGGCACGGGTGCCGGTGACATCGCGGACGCGGCCACCAGCAAGGCCGCCGTGCCGCCGCGCGGTTCGCGTGGTGGCGGTCCGTCGACCCCGCCGCCGCCCGGTGCTCCCGGAACCCCTGGCGCCAGGCCGGGTGCGCCCGTGCCGCCGCCCTCGGGGCCGGGTGCGCCCGGTGCCCCGGCGGGCGGGTACCTGCCGACGCAGCTCGCCCCCCAGGTGGGGCCGCCCGGTGCCCCTGGTGCGCCGCAGCCTCCCGGTCCGCCTGGTTCTCCCGGTGCTCCGGTGCCGCCTCCGCCGCCTGGTTCGACGCCTCCGCCCGGTGGTGGGGTGCATCACGCCGCGACGATGCTGGCCGACCCGAGCATGGGCGGTTCGGGCCCGCTTCGGCCGCCCGCACCTCCCGGTCCGCCCGGGGCGCCGGGTGCTCATGGCGCCCCTGGTGCGCCGCTGCCTCCCGGTCCGCCTGGTTCTCCCGGTGCTCCGGTGCCGCCTCCGCCGCCTGGTTCGACGCCTCCGCCCGGTGGTGGGGTGCATCACGCCGCGAC